>NZ_JBFPNH010000021.1:0-444042 GCF_040815545.1 Streptomyces sp. LMG1-1-1.1
TCGCTGTGTATGTTGCCTACCCGCCACAAGGGCCGGCAGGACTTTCAAAGGAACCTCGCCATCCGAAGATGGACGGGGTATCAACTAATCTGGCGTTGATTTTTGGCACGCTGTTGAGTTCTCAAGGTGCGGACGCTTCCTTCGTTCCTGTTCCCAGGCCCTCCGGGCGCTTCCTTCGTTTCCGACTCTATCAGATCCTTTCGGCGTCTGATTCCCAGTCAGCGGGAATTGTCTTTCCGGCTGTTGGGCCGTTCCGACGAGTGAGACTTTAGCGGATTTCCTGCCCCCGACGCTAATCGGGCGGCTGCGCTCAGACCTTCGAACGCGGATTCCTCATTTCGCAAAAACACACGGAAAGCGAGACGGCGCGGCAAAGCGTCGTCAGCTTCTGAGGATCTTGCGGAATGGCTGTCCGGGGCCGACCGGAGTCGGTGCTCACGTCGGACAACTCGGAGAACACTACGGATCTGGGAATCCCGTGTCAACCCCGGGCCAGGAGCGGTCGAGCGGGCCCGGGGATGGCTCGACCTCTGGGTCTGGCCTATCGGGCGGTCGGGCTGGTGTCCGCGGGGTGCCGGAACGCGTGGCGGTAGTCGCGGGGGCTGGTGGCGAGGTGCGAGGCGAAGTGCTGGCGCATCGTGATCTCGCTGCCGAAGCCCGCGCGGCGGGCGACCTCGGGGAGGGGGTGGTCGGTGCGTTCGAGGAGTTTCTGGGCGGCGGCGACGCGCTGGGTGATGAGCCAGTGCAGGGGGGTGGTTCCGGTGGTGGCCTGGAAGTGGCGGGCGAAGGAGCGGGGGGACATGCCGGCGCGGGCGGCGAGGCTCGCGACGGTGTGGGGTTCGGCGAGGTGCGCGAGGGCGTGGGCGCGGACGTCGGCGAGGGCGTCGGCGTCGCGGTCGGCGCGGGGGGTGGGGTGCTCGATGAACTGGGCCTGGGTGCCGGTGCGGAAGGGCGCGGTGACCATGGAGCGGGCGATGGCTGCGGCCGCTTCGGCTCCGTGGGCGGTGCGGACCAGGTGGAGGCAGAGATCGATGCCGGCGGCGGTGCCGGCCGAGGTCCAGATGCCGGAGTCCTCGACGAAGAGGGCGTCGGGTTCGACCTGGACCGCGGGGTGGCGGGCGGCGAGGGTCCGGGCCAGGTGCCAGTGGGTGACGGCGCGGCGGCCGTCGAGGAGGCCGGCGCGGGCGAGGACGAAGGCGCCGGCGCAGAGCGAGGCGACGGGGATGCCTGCGGTGTGGGCGCGGCGGAGGGCGTCGAGGACGGGGGCGGGGAGGTCGGCGTCGGGGTCCTCGATGCCGGGGACGACGACCAGGTCGGTGGGGGTGAGGTCGTCGAGCCAGTCGAGCGCGCGGTCGGGGGTGAGGGTGAGTCCGCCGCGCAGGGGGATGGGGGTGTGCGGGTCGGCGGCGGACCGGCGGAGTTCGAAGGGCGGGACGCCGCGGAGAGTGCGGTCGCTGTCCCAGACCTCGGTGATGACGGAGATGTCGAAGGCGCGGACGCCGGGGAAGGTGAGGAGGGCGACGCGCTGGGGGCGGGGCGTGGGGGGTGGCGGCACACTTGGCAGTAAACCATCGATCGCTGTCATTCGACCCTCTGGGAGTGGGGGCGTGACGGCGGAAGGATCGGGGTCATGGAGATCAACGAGAACGCGGCGCTGGTGGTCATCGACGTACAGAAGGGCTTCGAGCAGGAGTTCTGGGGGCGTCGGGACAACCCGGATGCCGAGCGGAACATCGCGGCCCTGATCGACGTGTGGCAGGAGACGGGGCGGCCGGTCGTCTTCGTACGGCACGACTCGTCGCAGAAGGGTTCGCCGTTGCGGACGGGGACCGAGGGGAACGAGTTCAAGGACGTCGTGGAGGAGCGGCGGGGGAAGGGGGCCGGTCCTGAGGTGCTGGTCACGAAGAGCGTGAACTCGGCGTTCTACGGGGAGCCGGACCTGGACGCGTGGCTGAAGGGCGTGGGGGCCGGGCAGATCGTGATCGTCGGGATCCAGACGAACATGTGCAACGAGACGACGGCTCGGATGGGCGGGAACCTCGGGTACGACGTGCTGTTCCCGCTGGACGCGATGCACACCTTCGACCTGGCCGGGCCGTTCGGCTGGGCGCAGACGGCGGAGGAGCTGACCCGGGCGACGGCGGTGTCGCTGCACGGTGGGCGGTTCGCCCGGGTCGTGACCACGGAGGACGTGGTGAAGGGGGCGGTCTCGGCCGCGTAGGTCAGCTGTTGCCGGAGGCGAGTTCGCGGCTGCGGTCGCGGGCGGCTTCGAGGGCGGCGATGAGGGCGGCGCGGACGCCGTGGTTCTCCAGCTCGCGAATGGCGCTGATCGTGGTGCCGGCCGGGGAGGTCACGGCTTCGCGGAGCTTGACCGGGTGTTCGCCGCTGTCGCGGAGCATCACGGCGGCGCCGATGGCGGCCTGGACGATGAGGTCGTGGGCCTGGGCGCGGGGCAGGCCGAGGAGGATGCCGGCGTCGGTCATGGCCTCGACGAGGAAGTAGAAGTAGGCCGGGCCCGAGCCGGAGAGGGCGGTGGCGGCGTCCTGCTGG
Source organism: Streptomyces sp. LMG1-1-1.1 (assembly GCF_040815545.1). Classification (NCBI taxonomy): domain Bacteria; kingdom Bacillati; phylum Actinomycetota; class Actinomycetes; order Kitasatosporales; family Streptomycetaceae; genus Streptomyces; species Streptomyces sp. LMG1-1-1.1. The sequence continues at coordinate 2,551 of NZ_JBFPNH010000021.1, forward strand.
GACTCGGGGACGCGGAGGGTCTTGCCGACGCCGCCGAAGATCTCCTCGGTGTGGGCGAGGTGCCCGGGGGTGGCGTGGCTGCCGGCCGAGATGACCGACATGCCCTCGTCGACGAGGACGGGGGTGTTGGGCATGACGCGGACGACGGGGGTGCCGGCGGTCAGGCGCTCCTCGATGAAGGAGGTGGGGATGCCGGCGGCGGCGCTGATGACCAGGCGGTCGGCGGCGACGTGCGGGCCGAGCTCGTCGAGGAGGCGTCCCATGTCCTGGGGCTTGACGGCCAGGATGAGGGTGTCGGCGCGCTTGGCGGCCTCGGCGTTGGTGACGGTCTCGACGCCGTAGCGGGTGCGGAGCTCCTCGGCGCGTTCGGCGCGGCGGGCGGTGACCAGGAGGTTCGCGGGGCGCCAGCCTGCGCGGATCATGCCGCTGAGGAGCGCTTCACCGATCTTGCCGGTGCCGAGGACTGCGACGGTCTGGGTCATGGCTCTGTTCACCTCGCCGGAGGGGGTACGTGTCGTCATCCTCGCACCGCCGGGCCGGGTGGTGCGTGGGTGTCCGAGGGGCGGTCACGCGGTGCGGCGGCGGAGGGTGGCCGCGCCGAGGCCGAGGACGAGGAGGCCGCAGCCCGCGACGACGAGGACGTCGCGGACGAAGTCTCCGGTGATGTCGGGGTGGCGGAGGACCTCGTTCATGCCGTCGACGGCGTACGACATCGGCAGGACGTCGGAGATCGCTTCGAGGGCCGGGGCCATCTGGTCGCGCGGGGTGAAGAGGCCGCAGAGCAGGAGCTGGGGGAAGATCACCGCCGGCATGAACTGGACGGCCTGGAACTCGGAGGCGGCGAAGGCGGAGACGAAGAGGCCGAGGGCGGTGCCGAGGAGGGCGTCGAGGAGGGCGACCAGGAGGAGCAGCCAGGGGGAGCCGATGACGTCGAGGCCGAGGAACCAGACGGCGAGGCCGGTGGCCAGGGTGGACTGGACGATGGCGAGGAGCCCGAACGCGAGGGCGTAGCCGGCGATGAGGTCCGACTTGCCGAGGGGCATGGCGAGCAGGCGTTCCAGGGTGCCTGAGGTGCGTTCGCGGAGGGTCGCGATGGAGGTCACCAGGAACATCGTGATGAGCGGGAAGATGCCGAGGAGGGATCCCCCGATGTTGTCGAAGGTCTGCGGGCTTCCGTCGAACACGTAGCGGAGCAGGAAGAGCATCAGGCACGGCACCAGGAGGAGCAGCGCGATCGAGCGCGGGTCGTGGCGCAGCTGGCGCAGGACGCGGGCGGCGGTGGCGAGGGTGCGGGCGGGGCTCATGACCGGGGCTCCTCGTGGGCGGCTCGGGCCGCGGCGGCGTCGACCAGGCGGAGGAAGGCCTCTTCGACGGTGGCGGTGTCGTTGCGTCGGCGGAGGTTGTCGGGGGTGTCGTCGGCGAGGATCTCGCCCTCGCGCATGAGGAGAAGCCGGTGGCAGCGTTCCGCCTCGTCCATGACGTGCGAGGAGACGAGGAGCGTGGTGCCGCGGTCGGCGGCGATCTGGTGGAAGAGGTTCCACAGGTCGCGGCGGAGGACCGGGTCGAGGCCGACCGTGGGCTCGTCGAGGACGAGGAGCTCGGGGGTGCCGAGGAGGGCGACGGCGAGCGACACCCTGCTCCGCTGCCCTCCGGACAGCCGGCCGGCGAGGGAGTCGGCGTGCGACGTGAGGTCGACGTCCGTGATCGCCCGGTCGACGGCGGTGCGGCGGTCGTGGCGCCGGGCGCGGCCGGGGAGCAGGACGGCGGCGAAGTAGTCCAGGTTCTGGCGGACGGTGAGGTCGTCGTAGATCGAGGGTGCCTGGGTGACGTACCCGATGCGGGAGCGGAGGGCGGGGTCGCCGGCGGGGCGGCCCAGGACGTCGAGGGTGCCGGCGACTTTGGCCTGGGTGCCGACGATGGCGCGCATGAGGGTGGTCTTGCCGCAGCCGGAGGGGCCGAGGAGGCCGGTGATGCGGGCGGTGGGGATGGTGAAGTCGAGGTCGCGGAGGACTGTGCGGGGGCCGCGGGTGACGGTGAGGGCGGTTGCGTTGATGGCGGTTGGGGTGAGCGCGGGGGGTGAGGGGGGTGTGGGGGGTTCGTTGGTGGCGGGGTCACCCGTCGGGTAATTCACCATGTGATGAATAGTGCGCCTGGGGGTGCGTGGGGTCAAGGACCTGGGGTTGGCTTGTGGCCCGGCGGGCAGCGACGGGTGGGCGTGCGGGGCGGCGTGGCGGCGTGGCGGCGCGGGCCGGGGTGCGGGGGCCCGCTGCGGGCCGGTGGGGGTTGTGCCCACCCGTTCCGCCCTTGCGGAACAGTTGCCCACAACCTGGCTCGGGTGGAGGGGTGGGCGGAACAGTTGCCCACAACCTGGCTCGGGTGGAGGGGTGGGCGGAACAGTTGCCCACAACCTGGCTGGGGTGGAGGGGGGTTATTTGCGCTTGGGGTTTTTGCGGCGGCGGGTTTGGTGGCGGGTGAGGGCGGTTTGGTGTTCGGTGCGGTGGAGTTTTTCGCCGGGGGCTTCGAGGAGGCAGCGGAGGGAGTAGGCGAGGAGGGAGCCGATGAAGCCGATGGCCTTGAGGCTGCGGAGGGACTCTTCGCGGGCCGGGTCGGTGGGGCGGCGGCCGAAGCCTTCCCAGGTCTTGCGGAAGGCGATGGCGCTGCAGACGGCGAACATGATGACGACGAGCGTGTTGACGATGCCGCCGACGGCGGCGATCTGCAGGCCTTCGTAGGCGAAGCGCAGCACGAAGCAGGCCGCGACGGCGGTGGCGAGCGAGCCGACGGCGAGGCCGGCGCGGCGCAGGGCGTAGCCGCCGCTGTGGTCGACCCAGGTCGTGCCGAAGAAGCGGATCTCCTCCGGCTGCGGCCCGGAGGGCGCGCCGCCGGAGGGCTTGCCGGTCGTGCGGGGGGTCTGCTCGTCGTCGCTCACGGGGTCGATTATCCCCGGGGCGACGGTGGAGGGGCTCAGGAGCAGCGCGGTGCGACCAGGTCGTCGCTGCCCGTGTGCACGTACGCGTCGGAGACGTATTCGCCCGGCGCTATGTTGTCCCAGATGTTCGTGGTGCCGTAGGGGCCGTTGATCCACTCGCCGTACTTCTGGCAGTTGATGGCGATCGTGGCGCCGAGCGGCAGCACCCGGACGACCGGGTACTTGGTGCTCGGGCCCGAACGGACGTTGACCCGGTAGCCCGGTGCGACCTCGTAGCGCGTGCTCATGGTGTCCTCCCCCTGGTGGCGCAAAAGCGCTCCGCGGAGTTTCACTCTCCGCGACGCGCAGGCTAGCAAGCCCCACCGACATCGGGGGCCCCATGGACTAGGCTCCGTCGGGTTCGCGCACGTGCGCGCGAGGTGACGGGGAATCACACGGGGGTGGGCGATGCCGCCGTTGCGCGGTACCGGTTCCGGCCGGGAAGCGGAGGGGTCCGAGTACGCGGGCGACTACCGGCTCCAGGCGTGTCTGGGGGCCGGCGGCATGGGCGTCGTACACCTCGCGGCGTCGGCCTCGGGGCTGCGGCTCGCGGTCAAGGTCGTGCACGCACGGTATGCGGAGGACCCCGAGTTCCGGGCGCGTTTCCGCCAGGAGGTCGCGGCCGCCCGCCGGGTCAGCGGAGCCTTCACCGCGCCGGTCGTGGACGCCGACCCCGATGCCGTACGCCCCTGGATGGCGACCCTCTACGTGCCCGGCCCGACCCTCGCCGACCAGGTGAAGCGGAACGGGCCGCTGTCGCCGGCCGAACTGCGCCGGCTGACCGCGGGGCTCGCCGAGGCGCTGCGCGACATCCACCGGGCGGGGGTCGTCCACCGGGACCTCAAGCCCAGCAACGTCATGCTCACCGACACCGGGCCGAAGGTCATCGACTTCGGCATCTCCCGACCTGTCGACAGCGACCTGCACACCGAGACGGGCAAGTTGATCGGCTCGCCGCCGTTCATGGCGCCGGAGCAGTTCCAGCGCCCGCGCGAGGTCGGTCCCGCGGCGGACGTCTTCGCGCTCGGTGCGGTCCTGGTGCACGCGGCGACCGGGCACGGCCCGTTCGACTCCGAAAGCCCGTACATCGTGGCGTACCAGGTCGTCCACGACGAGCCGGATCTGTCGGGCGTGCCGGCGGAGTTGGCGCCGCTGGTCGCGCGGTGCCTCGCCAAGGACCCCGCCGACCGGCCGACCCCGGCCCAGATCATGTCCGCGCTGCTGCCGCCCTCGTACGAGGCGGAGGCGTTCATACCGGCGCAGCGGCGGCGGCCCGCGCTGCCGGGTGGGGACGGCGACACCGGCCCCGCGCCCGCGTGGGACGCCGACACGCCGGTACGGGCGACCGTGCCCGCCCCGCGCCGCCGGGGTCCGCGCCTCGGCGGGCGGATCCGGCCGCGCCCGACGCTCGCCGTCGCCGCCGTGCTCGCGCTGACCGGAGCCGGACTGTACGCGGCGCTGAGCGCTCCGGCGGGCGGCGCACCCGCGAGCCCCGCGCGCCCGGACGAGGTGGCCAACGTGTTCAGCGGCTGGGAAACCAGGCTCCAGGAGCTCGGCCCCACGGCCGCTCCGGCCTGCCTCCACGACGCGGGCGCGCTGTACTGCACGGCCCGGGGCGTCGCGCTCGCCCGGCTCGACCCGGTGACCGGGCAGGTCCTCTGGTCGCGGACCTCCCCCATCCAGCAGGGGTCCCCCGACGCGCCCGTGCTCCTCGCGGGCGGCCGGCTGATCGGGGCCGCCGCCCCCACGGGTCCCCTGCGGGCCTACGGGGCCGAGGACGGCAGGCCCGGCTGGAGCTCGGGCGCGGGTCTGACCGAGGCGTACTGGCCCGCCGGTTCCGCCGTCGTCCTGTCCGACGGGGTCGGCGGGATGCGGGCGGTCGACGGCAGCGGCGGCGGGGTGCTCTGGCGGCACCGCCTGGCCGGCTTCGGCAACCCGTTCCCCGCGGCGTACGACGCGCCCTCGGGGCTCCTCACGGTGTCCGAGACGTCGGGGGACGCGACGCACACGGCGGTCGGCGCGATCCGCCCCGCCACCGGCGAGGTGGCCTGGCACCGGGAGCTCGAGGGCAACCTCGACCCGCTGGGCCACACCGGCGACGGCACGCTGGTCCTCGCCTCGCTGTACGACACCGGGGTGGCCGACGCGCTCGTGCTCGTGGGGCCCGGCGGCCGCGGAGCCGTACGCACGCTGCCGCTGCCGAGCCGGATGGACCTCCGGGGCGTCGCCGTGCGCGGCTCCGTGGTCCATCTGCTCGAAGCGGACGGGCACCTCACCGCCTTCGACACCGCGGCGGAGAAGGGGAAGGTGCTGTGGGACCTGGTGACGGCCGCCGGGAACGTGTCCTCGCCGGTCCTCGGCCCCGGCGACCGCCTCTACTTCTCCGTGCAGGACGGGCGGCTGCTGGCCGTCGACACCGCGCGCGGGGCGCTCATCGGCCAGACCCGGCCGCGGCTGCAGAACGGCCGGCTCGGGTACGCGCCCTCGGTGCCGTCGCCGCTGGTCGCCGGGGACCGGGTGTTCGGGACGGCTCCGGACGGCTCCGTGTTCGCGGTGGACGCGCGCGAGCCCGCGTCCTGGTGAGGCGAGCGGTCGGCGCGTGAGGTACGACGAAGGGGAGCGGGCTCCTGGCCCGCTCCCCTTCGTCGTGTGCGTTCTGGCTCTGCCGTGCCACGCCGGGCTCAGCCCAGCTTCGTCACGTCCCTGACCGCGCCCTTGTCGGCGCTGGTGGCCATCGCCGCGTAGGCGCGGAGCGCGGCCGACACCTTGCGCTGGCGGTTCTTCGGCTCGTAGACGCCGTTCAGGGCCTCGCGGCGGGCGGCGAGGGTGGCCTCGTCGACGAGGAGCTCGATCGAGCGGTTCGGGATGTCGATGCGGATCCGGTCGCCGTCCTCGACGAGGGCGATCGTGCCGCCCGAGGCGGCCTCCGGGGAGGCGTGGCCGATGGAGAGGCCCGAGGTGCCGCCGGAGAAGCGGCCGTCGGTGACGAGCGCGCAGGTCTTGCCCAGGCCGCGGCCCTTGAGGAAGGACGTCGGGTAGAGCATCTCCTGCATGCCGGGGCCGCCGCGCGGGCCCTCGTACCGGATGACGACCACGTCGCCGTCGGTGACCCGCTTGTTGAGGATCTTCTCGACGGCCTCGTCCTGCGACTCGCAGACGACCGCCGGGCCCTCGAAGGTCCAGATCGACTCGTCGACGCCGGCGGTCTTCACGACGCAGCCGTCGGCGGCGAGGTTGCCGTGCAGGACCGCGAGGCCGCCGTCCTTCGAGTACGCGTGGGCCGCGTCGCGGATGCAGCCGCCGGCCGCGTCCACGTCGAGCGACTCCCAGCGCTCGGACTGGGAGAACGCGGTGGCCGAGCGGACGCAGCCGGGGGCCGCGTGGAACAGCTCGACGGCCTCGTCGGTGGCGGCGCCGCCGCGGACGTCCCAGGCGTCCAGCCACTCCTTGATGGAGCGGGAGTGGACGGAGTGGACGTCCTCGTTGAGCAGACCGGCGCGGTAGAGCTCGCCGAGGATGGCGGGGATGCCGCCGGCCCGGTGCACGTCCTCCATGTAGTACGTGCGGTCCTTGGCGACGTTCGGGGCGACCTTGGCCAGGCAGGGCACCCGGCGCGAGACCTCGTCCATGTCGGTCAGGCCGTAGTCGAGCTCGGCCTCCTGGGCGGCGGCGAGCAGGTGGAGGATCGTGTTGGTCGAGCCGCCCATGGCGATGTCGAGGGCCATGGCGTTCTCGAAGGCGGCGCGGGTCGCGATCGAGCGCGGCAGGACGGAGGCGTCGTCCTCGTCGTAGTACCGGCGGGTGATGTCGACGACGGTGCGGGCCGCGGCTTCGTACAGCGCCTTGCGGCCGGTGTGGGTCGCGAGCAGCGAGCCGTTGCCGGGGAGGGAGAGGCCGATCGCCTCGGTCAGGCAGTTCATCGAGTTGGCGGTGAACATGCCGGAACACGACCCGCAGGTCGGACAGGCGTTCTCCTCGATGCGGGCGATGTCCTCGTCCGAGATCTTGGGGTTCACGGCGTCGGAGATCGCGTCGACCAGGTCGAGGGTGCGGACCGTGCCGTCGACGAGGGTGGCGCGGCCGGACTCCATCGGGCCGCCGGAGACGAAGACCGTCGGGATGTTCAGGCGCAGGGCCGCCATGAGCATGCCCGGGGTGATCTTGTCGCAGTTGGAGATGCAGATCAGGGCGTCGGCGCAGTGCGCCTCGACCATGTACTCCACGCTGTCGGCGATCAGGTCGCGCGAGGGCAGCGAGTAGAGCATGCCGCCGTGGCCCATGGCGATGCCGTCGTCGACGGCGATCGTGTTGAACTCGCGGGCGATGCCGCCGGCGGCCGTGATGGCGTCGGAGACGATCCGGCCGACCGGCTGGAGGTGGGTGTGGCCGGGGACGAACTCCGTGAAGGAGTTGGCCACGGCGATGATCGGCTTGCGACCGATGTCCGCGCCCGGTACACCGGAGGCGCGCATAAGGGCGCGTGCGCCCGCCATGTTGCGTCCGTGGGTGACTGTGCGGGACCTCAGCTCGGGCATCGTCGCTCGCTCCTCGTGATGGGTGTGCTTGCATTCGAGCGTACGCCGACGCTCCAAGATCTGGACAGGCCGTCCGGAATGCGGGACGGGTGTTCAGCCTTCGGTCAGGTACCGCTGGAGCGTCGGGGCCACCTGGGCCACGATCTCCTCCGGATCCGCGGAGGCCAGCGGCTCGACCCGGATCACGTACCGCATGATCACGATCCCGATCATCTGGGAGGCGGCCAGCTCCGCGCGGAAGGCCGGGTCCGGCACGTCGAGCTCGGCCGCGATCCGCTCCAGGAGCCGGCGGAGCACGAAGGTCCGCAGCACCTTGGCCGCCGCCTCGTGGGTCAGCGCGGAGCGGACCGTCGCGAGGAGCGGGGCGCGGCTGACCGGGTTCTCCCAGACGCCGATGAAGAACCGTGCGAGCCGCTCGCCGAGGGCGTCGCGCGGGCCCGCGACGATCGCCGGGACGACGGCCGCGGGCTCGAAGGACACCTCGATCGCGGCGGCGAAGACCTCGTCCTTCGTACCGAAGTAGTGGTGCACGAGCGCCGGGTCCACGCCCGCCGCCCGGGCGATGCCGCGCACCGAGGCCTTGTCGTAGCCCCGTTCCGCGAACTCGGCGCGGGCCGCCTCCAGGATGCGCTCGCGCGCACCCGGCCCGCTCTCCTCCTCGGTCCGGGAGGGGCGGCCGCGCCGCCGCGGGGCCGGTCCGGTCACGGTCGCGGCACCCGGGAGGGGCGGGTGGGGGCGGAGGCGAGGTGGAGCCGGGTGAACGCCAGGGCCTCCGCGAGGTCGGCCTCGCGTTCGGCGGCTGACATCGCGCGGCGGGTGTTGACCTCGATGACGACGTGGCCGTCGAAGCCGGTGAGCGCGAGCCGCTCCAGGAGCTCGGCGCAGGGCTGCGTGCCGCGCCCCGGGACCAGGTGCTCGTCCTTCGCGGAGCCCTTGCCGTCGGCGAGGTGGACGTGGCCGAGCCGGTCGCCCATGCGGTCGATCATCGCGAGGGCGTCGGTACGGGCGGTCGCGGTGTGCGAGAGGTCGACGGTGAAGTGCCGGTAGTCGTCCTTGGTGACGTCCCACTCGGGGGCGTACGCGAGCATCTCGCGGTCCTTGTACCGCCACGGGTACATGTTCTCGACGGCGAACCGCACGTCCGTCTCGTCCGCCATCCGCCAGATGCCGGTGACGAAGTCCTTCGCGTACTGGCGCTGCCAGCGGAAGGGCGGGTGGACGACGACCGTGGAGGCGCCGAGCCGCTCGGCGGCCGCCTGCGCGCGCTGGAGCTTGACCCACGGATCGGTGGACCAGACGCGCTGGGTGATGAGGAGGCAGGGGGCGTGCACGGCCAGGATCGGGACCTGGTGGTAGTCGGAGAGGCGGCGCAGCGCCTCGACGTCCTGGCTGACCGGATCGGTCCACACCATGACCTCGACGCCGTCGTACCCGAGGCGCGCGGCGATCTCGAAGGCCGTCGCCGTCGACTCCGGATAGACCGAGGCCGTCGACAGGGCGACCTTCGCATCCGGGATGCGCACCACTGGTTCTGCCACGGGGACAGGGTACGGGGCGTGCCGGGGCGCCGGGCGTGGTTCACGTCACGCCCGGCCCCGTCCGCGGGCCGGGGATCCTCGCGGGTCCGTGGTCCGGCAGGGGGCCGGGGAGCCTCGCGGGTCGGTGCTCGGGGAGGTGGTCGGGGAGCCCTGCGGGTCCGTGGTTCGGGAGGTGGTCGGGGACCTGCGGGTCAGTGCTCCGGGAGGTGGCCGGGGAGGTGGCCGGGGAGCCTCGCGGGTCAGTCCGTGGGTCAGTTCTCCGGCAGGTGGTCGAGGCGGCGGAGGATGACGCCCTCGCGCAGGGCCCAGGGGCAGATCTCCAGCTCCTCGACGCCGAGCAGGTCCATCGCGCCCTCGGCGACCAGGGCGCCCGCGAGGAGCTGGCCGGCGCGGCCCTCGGAGACGCCCGGCAGGGCCGCGCGCTCGGGGGCGGTCATCCCCGCGAGGCGCGGGACCCACTCCTCCAGGGACTTGCGGGACAGGATCCGCTGGACGTACAGGCCCTCGCCGGAGCCGGGCGCGCCGCCGATCCTGGCCAGCTGCTTGAAGGTCTTGGAGGTGGCGACGATGTGGTCGGGGCGGCCGAAGCGGCTGAACTCGCCGACCGTACGGGCGATCTGGGCGCGCACGTGGCGGCGCAGCGCCTTCACGTCGGCGCTGTCGGCCGGGTCGCCCGGCAGCCAGCCGGCGGTGAGGCGGCCGGCGCCGAGCGGCAGGGAGACGGCCGCGTCCGGGTCCTCGTCGATGCCGTAGGCGACTTCGAGGGAGCCGCCGCCGATGTCGAGGAGGAGCAGCTTGCCGGCGGACCAGCCGAACCAGCGGCGGGCGGCGAGGAACGTGAGCCGGGCCTCCTCCTCGCCGGTGAGGACCTGGAGGTCGACCCCGGTCTCGTCCTTCACGCGCGCGAGGACGGCGTCCGCGTTGGCGGCCTCGCGGACGGCGGAGGTCGCGAACGGCAGCACCTCCTCGCAGCCCTTGTCCTCGGCGGCGTGGAGCGCGTCCCGGACGGTCGCGATGAGCCGCTCGACGCCGTCGGGCGCGATCGACCCCCGCTCGTCGAGGAGCTCGGCGAGCCGGAGCTCCGCCTTGTGGGAGTGGGCGGGCAGGGGGCGGGCGCCGGGGTGGGCGTCCACCACCAGGAGGTGCACTGTGTTCGAACCGACGTCGAGGACTCCGAGTCTCATGGGCGGAACGCTACCGATGACTTGGCCGGTTCCGTTGCCGCTTGAAGCGCCGGATTCGATCGCCGTGCAGGGCACGACACCACGCCGCCGGTCCGGCGAATCGGCCCTCTGTGAGCTGTTTCACAGCACCCTGGCGGCGTCCTCGGAGCGCGCGCTCCCCCGGCGGAGGCCGAGGTCGACGCGCCGACCCGCATACGCTTGGAGTTGTGCCAAAGACGAAGAAGGCGAAGCCGGACGAAGACGGTGGCGGCGACGGCGGTGTGAAGGCGGCCAGGACCGCGCACGCGGCCAAGGCCGTGAAGGCCGTCAAGGCCGGGAAGCAGAAGCGGGGCAAGGGAGAGGAGCCGGACGAGAAGGGGCTGGACTTCGCGCGCGCGTGGGTCGAGTTTCCCGATCCGACCGACGAGGAGCAGGTCTACCGCTGTGACCTGACGTGGCTGACCTCGCGCTGGACCTGCATCTTCGGAAACGGCTGCCAGGGCATCCAGGAGGGGCGCGCCGACGACGGATGCTGCACGCTCGGGGCGCACTTCTCCGACGACGACGACGAGAAGCGGGTCGCCGAGCACGTGGCCCGGCTGACGCCGGAGCTGTGGCAGTTCCACGACGTCGGCACGGACTCGGGCTGGGTGCAGCTCGACGAGGACGGCGACCGGCAGACCCGCCGCTGGGAGGGGTCCTGCATCTTCCAGAACCGGCCCGGTTTCGAGGGCGGCGCCGGCTGCTCCCTCCACATCCTGGCGATGAAGGAGGGCAAGGAGCCGCTGGAGACGAAGCCGGACGTGTGCTGGCAGCTGCCGGTGCGGCGGACGTACGACTGGATCGACCGCCCCGACGACAGCCGGGTGCTCCAGGTGTCGATCGGCGAGTACGACCGGCGCGGCTGGGGGCCCGGCGGCCACGACCTGCACTGGTACTGCACGACGGCGACCTCGGCGCACGTCGGCGGTGAACCGGTCTACGTCTCGTACCGGCCCGAGCTCGTCGAGATGATGGGCCAGGAGGCGTACGAGGTGCTGGTCGGACTCTGCGAGGCCCGGCTCTCCTCGCAGCTGCCGCTCGTGGCGCCCCACCCGGCGGATCCGGCCTGACCTTCCCGGAGGGAGACCTTCCGAAGCTTTCCGGCGGAAGGCCTTCTACGAGGACGACGGCGGTTCCTCCGTCGGCGCCGGGGGTGAGCCCGGGTCCGAGGTCGTGGGCGGGGGTTCCTCGGTGGTCGGCGGCGGGGTCGTCGGCTCCGTGGTCGGCTGCGACGTCGGCGGCGGGGTGGTGGGCTCGGTCGTGGGCGGGGTGGTGGGCTCGGTCGTCGGCGGGGACGTGGGCGGGGTCGTCGGCTCGGTGGTGGGCGGAGAGGTCGGCGGGGTCGTCGGCTCCGTCGTCGTGGCCGGCGGGGGCGTGATCACCCGGTCGTCGATCGGCGGGGGCGGGCGGTAGCCGTCGATCCTGACCACCGCGCCCGAGGGGTTGACCCCGATCCGCGCGCTCCAGGCGCCCACGGGCTCGCGCCCGTGGTCGACGCGGACGGTGATCGTCACCGTCTCGCCGGGGCGGAGCGTGCCCGAGGCCCGCGTCACGTACAGCCAGGGTGCGTCGGTCCACAGCGACCAGTCGACGGGGGAGCCGCCGGACGCGGTGAGCGTGAGCAGGGTCAGATCGCCGTGCCCGCGCGCGGAGACCGTGATCCAGCCGGCGGCGGGATCGCCGGGGCGGGAGGGTTCGGTGGGGCCGCCGGGGCTGACCACCTCGACGGAGACGTCGGGGGCGCGGCTGCCCCGGGTGAAGCGGGGCTCGGGGGTGGTGCTGGCGTTGCCCGCGTTCTCGTAGCGGTCGTAGGGGCGGCCGTCCGGGCCCACTGGTTCGTCCGCCTCGCGCGCGCTGATCCGGGCGCCGTCCCTGCCGGGCGCGTCCGCGACGGGGGTGCCCCGGCAGGAGGTCCAGAGGGCGAGGACGGGGGCGGCGACGACGGCCGCGACGACGGTGGTGGTCACCGCGCGGGCCCGCATCCGGTCGCGGCGGGCCACGTGGTCCTTGGGGTCCATCGGGAAGCCGGTGGGCGCGAAGCGCGGGGCGCCGGCACGCGCGCGCGGGACGTGCAGCATCGCCATGTACGCGGCGGCCCGGGGCGCCTCGACGAGCGGCAGCCGGGTCGGGGCCGGTTCGGTGGTGCCGGGCCAGGGGCCGCCGGCGCCCACCCGCTCGGCGACCCGCCGGCAGCGCGGGCAGTCGTCGACGTGCCGGACGAGTTCGGCGCGCAGGGCGGCCGAGAGGAGGACCTGGTGGTCGCCGGTGAGCCGGGCGACGGTGGGGCAGCTGCCGGTCTCGACGACGGCGAGCGCGGCGCGGGTCCGCTCGACCTCGCAGCCGGCGGTGGCGAGGAGTTCGCGGGCGGCCTGCGGGTCGAGGGAGAGCACGGCGGCGACCTGGCGCCGGCTGAGGCCGTGCCGGACGGCGAGCTCCAGGGCCTCCCGCTGCTCGGGCGTGGTGCCGGCCGCCTCGGGCCAGGCGAGGACGGCGAGTTCGGCCCGGCGGCGGTCCGCGGTCTCCTCGGAGACGCGGGGCGGCTCGGGCGCGGTGACGGCGGGGCGGCCCGTGTGGGCGCCCTGGCGCTTGCGGCGCTGCTCGCCGAGGCTGCGCAGGCAGGCCCAGCGGGCGAGGGCGTACAGCCAGGCCGTGCGGCCGTCCTCGTCGGAGGGGCAGCGGCCGTGGTGGCGCTCGGCGACGGCGAGGACGTCGCCGAGGACGGCGGTCGCCGTGTCGTGGTCGCAGAGCACGGAGAGGCAGTACGTGAAGAGGCCGTCGAGGGCGGCCTCGTAGCGGGCGGGGGGCCGCCGGCCGAGCGTGCGCGGTTCCTGGTCCGCGGCGCGGTGCGCCCGATGGGCGCCGGTGGTGCCTGTGGGGGAATCCAGCCTGCTGCTCGTCACTGGGCGACCGTAGGCAGCGCGGAGGGCACTCTTCGTACCGGTTGAGCCATTCTCATTCTTACGGGTGAAGCTATCGCTCGAAAGAGGACAGGAACCCGGCGTTCCGGTGCCGTGGCGGTCCCCTGTGGAGGACGGCGGCCCGTTGTCGGTGGGGGCCGATACGGTGTGGGACATGGCTGCCCGTACGAAATCCGCCAAGGACAGGCCGTCCTACCGCTGCACCGAGTGCGGTTGGCAGACGGCCAAGTGGCTCGGCCGTTGCCCCGAATGCCAGGCCTGGGGGACGGTCGAGGAGTACGGCGCGCCCGCCGTCCGGACGACTGCGGCCGGCCGCGTGTCCACCGCCGCCGTCCCCATCGCCCAGATCGACGGCCGGCAGGCCACCGCACGCTCGACCGGTGTCGACGAGCTGGACCGGGTCCTCGGCGGCGGCCTGGTGCCCGGCGCCGTGGTGCTGCTCGCGGGCGAGCCGGGCGTCGGCAAGTCGACGCTGCTGCTCGACGTGGCGGCCAAGGCGGCGAGCGACGAGCACCGCACGCTGTACGTCACGGGCGAGGAGTCCGCGAGCCAGGTCCGCCTGCGCGCCGACCGGATCAACGCGCTGAGCGACCATCTGTACCTGGCGGCCGAGACGGACCTGTCGGCCGTCCTCGGACACCTCGACGCCGTCAAGCCCTCGCTGCTGATCATGGACTCGGTGCAGACCGTCGCCTCCCCCGAGATCGACGGCGCGCCCGGCGGCATGGCCCAGGTCCGCGAGGTCGCCGGAGCCCTGATCCGGGCCTCCAAGGAGCGCGGCATGTCCACGCTCCTCGTCGGCCACGTCACCAAGGACGGGGCCATCGCGGGCCCCCGGCTCCTGGAGCACCTGGTCGACGTCGTCCTGAGCTTCGAGGGCGACCGGCACGCGCGCCTGCGTCTGGTCCGCGGCGTGAAGAACCGGTACGGCGCGACCGACGAGGTCGGCTGCTTCGAGCTGCACGACGAGGGCATCACGGGTCTGGCCGACCCCTCCGGGCTCTTCCTGACCCGGCGGGACGTGGCCGTGCCGGGCACCTGTCTGACGGTCACCCTGGAGGGCCGCCGCCCGCTGGTCGCCGAGGTCCAGTCGCTGACCGTGGACAGCCAGATCCCGTCGCCGCGCCGGACCGTCTCCGGTCTGGAGACCTCCCGGGTCTCGATGATGCTGGCGGTCCTGGAGCAGCGCGGCCGGATCAGCGCCCTGGGCAAGCGGGACATCTACAGCGCGACCGTGGGCGGTGTGAAGCTCACCGAGCCCGCCGCCGACCTCGCCATCGCCCTCGCGCTCGCCTCGGCGGCGAGCGACACCCCGCTGCCGAAGAACCTGGTCGCGATCGGCGAGGTCGGGCTCGCGGGCGAGGTCCGGCGGGTGACGGGCGTGCAGCGCCGGCTCGCCGAGGCGCACCGGCTCGGCTTCACGCACGCGCTGGTCCCCTCGGACCCGGGGAAGGTGCCGGCGGGCATGAAGGTGACCGAGGTCGCGGACATGGGCGACGCCCTGCGCGTGCTGCCGCGCAGCCGCCGCGTGAAGGCTCCGGAGGGTGCCGAGGGTTAGCCGCCGGTCAGGGCGGGGACCCCTTTCGGACCACCCCGGATCGGTCGGGGGCGGAGGGCGGCGGGGTGGTGTCGCTAGACTTTGCCCTGGTCTCGCCCATCCGTACGAGCCGGAGGAGAGCAGTGGCAGCCAAGGACGGGGCAACAAGTCCTGGAAAGTCCGGCGCGGGCTCCGGCAACGAAGCGCTGATGCGCGCCGCCCTGAGCGCCGTCGCGCCGGGCACCGCGCTGCGCGACGGCCTGGAGCGGATCCTCCGGGGCAACACCGGCGGTCTCATCGTGCTCGGCCTGGACAAGACGGTCGACTCGATGTGCACCGGCGGTTTCGTGCTGGACGTCGAGTTCGCCGCCACGCGCCTGCGTGAGCTGTGCAAGCTCGACGGCGCGCTCGTCCTCGACAAGGACATCACCAAGATCCACCGGGCGGGCGTGCAGCTGGTCCCGGACGCCTCCATCCCCACCGAGGAGACCGGCACCCGCCACCGCACGGCGGACCGGGTCTCCAAGCAGTGCAACTACCCGGTCGTCTCGGTCTCCCAGTCGATGCGGCTGATCGCGCTGTACGTGAACGGCGAGCGCCGGGTCCTGGAGGAGTCGGCGGCGATCCTGTCCCGCGCCAACCAGGCCCTCGCGACCCTGGAGCGGTACAAGCTCCGCCTCGACGAGGTGGCCGGCACGCTCTCCGCCCTGGAGATCGAGGACCTGGTCACCGTCCGGGACGTGACGGCCGTCGCCCAGCGCCTGGAGATGGTCCGCCGGATCGCCACCGAGATCGCGGAGTACGTGGTCGAGCTCGGCACCGACGGGCGGCTCCTCTCGCTCCAGCTCGACGAGCTGATCGCGGGCGTGGAGCCGGAGCGCGAGCTGGTGATCCGGGACTACGTGCCCGAGCCGACCGCCAAGCGCGCCCGCACGGTCGCCGAGGCGCTGACCGAACTGGACGCGCTCTCCCACACCGAGCTGCTCGAACTTCCGGTCGTGGCCCGTGCCCTGGGCTACAGCGGCTCGCCGGAGACCCTCGACTCGGCGGTGTCGCCGCGCGGCTACCGGCTCCTCGCGAAGGTGCCGCGGCTGCCCGGCGCGATCATCGAGCGGCTCGTGGAGCACTTCGGCGGGCTGCAGAAGCTCCTCGCCGCGAGCGTGGACGACCTCCAGACCGTCGACGGCGTCGGCGAGGCCCGCGCCCGCAGCGTCCGCGAGGGCCTGTCGCGACTCGCGGAGTCCTCGATCCTGGAGCGGTACGTCTAGATCCTGGAGCGGTACGTCTAGATCCTGGAGCGGTACGTCTGGATCCGGGGGCGGTACGGCCGGGTCATGTCCTCAGGCAACTCAGGCGACCCAGACGCTTCAGGCGACTCAGGCGACCCAGTCGCTTCAGCCGACTCAGGCGTCTCAGGCGCCTGAGTCGGCTCAGTCGGCTCAGTCGTTCTTCAGCGTGAACGAGGCAGCGAGCACCTTGGCGCCCGACATCGCGGCTTCCACGAGGTAGGTGCCGGGGGCGGCCTGGCCGGCCGGGGCGGTGGCGCACTGCGGGGCGCTGCGGACGCGGTCCCACTCGACGGTGTGGGTGACGGTGGTGTGGGCGGGGACGTGGAGCAGGATCGGGTCGCCGGGGCGGGGGCAGTCGGCGGAGGACCAGATCTCGTCGTCCCGGTCGTCGCTGACCGTCAGTACCGCGGCGCGGGGCCCGAAGTCGGCCTTGCAGGCGGTGTTCGAGGTGTTCTTGGCGACGAGGTGGAAGCGCGGCTTCTCCCCCGCCTCGTAGGCGACCTTGGTGGTGCGGAGCGTCAACTGGAGCGCTCCGGCGGGGCAGTTCGGGAGCGGGGAGTTCGCCGGGACCTGTCGGCCCGCGCCGGTGCCCGCGCCGCCGTCGCCGCCGGCTCCGTCGGTGTCGCCGTTCTTGCCGCCGGTGGCGGCCCCGGAGTCCGTACCGGCGTCGGCGCCCGCGTCGGTGCCCGCGTCGGTGCCGGTGCCCGCGCCGGTGCCCGCGCCGTCGGTGTCGCCCGAGTCGTCCGACTCGTCGCGGCCGCCGGGCTGTTGGCTGATCGCGGTGCCGGTGCCCGAGGGGCCGGGCGTGATCGAGGGAGGGGTGGGCGAGGAGCCGTTGGCGGCGTCGTTCGGCTTCTTCCCGCCCCCGTCACCCGAGGTGACGGCCCATGCGGCGAGCAGGGCGAGCAGCGCCACCAGGCATACCGCGACCGCCCTCCGTCGCCAGTAGATGGTGGAGGGAAGCGGCCCGACCGGATTGCGCAAAGATCCCACGACCCGAACCTTACGAGAGATCCGGTCCAACTCCCGCCCCACCCGCCGCCCGAGACGCCAAGTTTTGCCGATGATCACATCCGTCGGTTCCGGGAACTTTTCCCGGAACCACGCATGAAACCGGTGGGAACCGGAGCGAATCGCGAGCCCCCACTTTCGTCGGGGGTCGCTCTGGCCGTTGGCCCGGGGCGGCGGAGTCGAAATTCCGGTTAGCGTCGTCCACCATGGACACCCTCCTCGACCTCTCCGACCGTCTGTATCTCGACGTCGCCGACTTCGCCCACTCCACCCCCCACTGGTTCCAGTGGCTCGCCGAGGTCTGGACCGAGGCCGGACTGCTGCTCTTCGGCGTGCTGTTCCTGGCCGGCTGGTGGCGCTCGCGCGACGGATCGAGCCGGGCGATGACGGTCGCGCTGCTCGCCCCGCTCGCCACCGCCTTCGGGTACGTGGCGAGCGAGGCGTTCAAGTCGCTGGTCGACGAGGAACGTCCCTGCCGCGCGGTCGCCGGGGCGCCCGTCTCGCTCGTCGCCTGCCCGCCGCACGGCGACTGGTCCTTCCCCAGCAACCACTCGGCCATCGCCGGTGCCGCCGCCATCGCGCTCGCCCTGTCCTGGCGCGGGATCGTGTGGCTGACGGTGCCGATGGCGCTGCTCATGGCGTTCTCCCGGGTCTTCGTCGGCGTGCACTACCCGCACGACGTGACCGTGGGTCTGCTCGTCGGCGCCCTCGTCGCCTTCCTCGTCATGAGGGCCGCCGAGCGGCCGGTGCGCTCCGTGGTGGAGACGGCCAGGTCGAGCCGCAACCCGGCCGTGGCGTGGTGCGCGGGGCGCGGACAGGCGGCGCACGCCGCCACGCACGCTCCCGCGCACTCCGAGCAGCGCTCGCGCGCGCGCCACGGCGCGTACTGATCCCGCCGCGGACGTGCCAGGATCGGGGGTGCCATGACTTCCATCGACACTCCCCCCACGCCCCCCGGGCCCGCGAGCCCCGTGGCCCCCGAGCTCCCCGCCGAGCTCCACGGGCCCGTCCTCGCCTGGTTCGACCGGCACGCCCGCGACCTGCCCTGGCGCCGCCCCGAGGCCGGCGCCTGGGGGGTCATGGTCAGCGAGTTCATGCTCCAGCAGACCCCGGTCGTCCGGGTCCTCCCGGTGTACGAGCAGTGGCTCGCGCGCTGGCCGCGCCCGGCCGACCTGGCCGCGGAGGCCCCCGGCGAGGCGGTACGCGCCTGGGGCCGGCTCGGCTACCCGCGCCGTGCGCTGCGGCTGCACGCGGCGGCCGTGGCCATAACGGAACGGCACCGCGGCGACGTGCCGAGCGACCACGGCCAGCTCCTCTCGCTGCCCGGCATCGGCGAGTACACGGCGGCCGCGGTGGCCTCCTTCGCGTACGGGCAGCGCCACGCGGTCCTGGACACCAACGTGCGCCGGGTCTTCGCGCGGGCGGCGACCGGCGTCCAGTACCCGCCGAACGCGACCACGGCCGCCGAACGGCGCCTCGCCCGCGCCCTGCTGCCCGAGGACGAGGGGACGGCGTCGCGCTGGGCCGCCGCCTCGATGGAGCTGGGCGCGCTGGTGTGCACGGCGAAGAACGAGGACTGCGGGCGCTGCCCCATCGCCGCCCGGTGCGCCTGGCGGCTGGCCGGCAAGCCGGCGCACGACGGCCCGCCGCGGCGCGGCCAGACGTACGCCGGCACCGACCGGCAGGTGCGGGGCCGGCTGCTCGCCGTCCTGCGCGAGTCGGCCGACCCGGTGGCGCAGGCGGCCCTGGACGCGGTCTGGGACGAGCCGGTGCAGCGGGCCAGGGCCCTCGACGGCCTGGTCGCGGACGGCCTCGTCGAACCGCTGGAGAACGGCCGCTACCGGCTGCCGCTCTCCTGAGGACCGGGCCCGCCGCTCCCCAAACCTCATCCGCCCCCGCTGTTACACAACCGATGGGTAGCCGTGCGTCCGCCGACGGCTGCCCCGCACAGCTCCGTGACAAGTGCTCCGTAGCGTCGTCGACGACACGAGGAACAGAGCTGGTCACGGGGATCGGAGGCGGTTCGGATGAGGCACGGCGAGGTGCTCGACTTCGAAGAGTACGTACGCACACGGCAGGACGCGCTGCTGCGCAGCGCCCGCCGGCTCGTCGCCGATCCCGTCGACGCCCAGGACCTGCTCCAGACGGCGTTGGCCCGCACGTTCGGCCGTTGGGACGGCATCGCCGACAAGTCGCTGGCCGATGCCTACCTGCGCCGCGTCATGATCAACACCCGGACCGAATGGTGGCGCTCCCGCAAGCTCGACGAGGTCCCCACCGAGCAGCTGCCCGACGCCTGCGTCGACGACGCGACCGAGCAGCACGCCGACCGGGCCCTGCTCATGGACGTCCTGAAGGTGCTGGCGCCGAAGCAGCGCAGCGTCGTCGTCCTGCGTCACTGGGAGCAGATGAGCACCGAGGAGACCGCGGCGGCGCTCGGCATGTCGACGGGTACGGTGAAGTCGACGCTCCACCGCGCACTCGCCCGGCTCCGCCAGGAGCTGGAGAGCCGCGACCTCGACGCCCGCGCCCTGGGGCGGACCGGGGAGCGGGCGACCGTACGAGGTGACGAAGGGGGGCGGGAGCGGTGCGCGGCCTAGACGACGGTGCCGACGGCGGCAGACGCCGCGGAGGCGGCCCCAGCGCGAGCGGCGGCGACGACCGGTTCCGGACCGGACGGCGCCGCCCTCGGCGTGCCGCCACGGCGGGCGTGACGGCGGTGGCCGGGCTCGTCGCCGCCGGGCTCTCCCTGGCCTCCTGCTCCACCGGCGGCACCGGCTCCCGCGACGAGGGCGCGGCCCGCACCGACGAGGTGGCCGCCGCGGCGCCCACCCCCTCGGTGTCCGCGACCGGCGGCCCCCAGTCCGCCGAGCGGGTGGATCCGATCGCGCTCCTCAAGGCCGACCCGAAGATCGGCGAGCGGCTCAAGGCCGACCTGAAGCCGTGTGTCGCGGACGCCTACCCGGTGGACGCCTCGTACGGCAACCTCACGAACGCTCCGGCGCCCGACGTCGTCGTCAACGTCATGACCTGCGGCGACGCCGTCGGCATCGGCACGTACGTCTACCGCATGCAGAGCGACCGGTACGTGAACGTCTTCATGACCGAGGACCCCGCCGTGTACGCCACGATCGACCGGGGCGACCTCGTCGTCACCCAGCAGGTGTACGCGCAGGGCGACCCGGTCGCGTACCCCTCGGGCGAGGACGTGATCACGTACCGCTGGTCGGGGAACCGGTTCATCCAGCACGACTGGGTGCACAACGACTACAGCCGGGCGGTCGGCGACGGCGCGGACGAGCCCGCGCCCAGCACGTCCGCCGCCGGCTGAGCCCTACGGCGGCCTCTCCGTATCCCGGATCCCGCCCCCCTGCCCCTTGCTCCGCACCCCGACCGACCGCAGCCCCGACCGACCGCAGCCCGACCGACCGACCGCACCCCGAAGGACACGCACGATGGCCGAGACCCATGTCCTGTTCGTCGAGGACGACGACGTGATCCGTGAGGCCACCCAGCTCGCCCTGGAGCGGGACGGCTTCCGCGTCACGGCCATGCCCGACGGACTCTCCGGCCTCGACGCCTTCCGGGCGCAGCGGCCGGACATCGCCCTGCTCGACGTGATGCTGCCCGGCATGGACGGCGTCAGCCTCTGCCGCCGCATCCGCGACGAGTCGACGGTGCCGGTCATCATGCTGTCGGCGCGCGCCGACTCGATCGACGTCGTCCTCGGTCTGGAGGCCGGCGCGGACGACTACGTCACGAAGCCCTTCGACGGCTCGGTGCTCATGGCCCGCATCCGGGCCGTGCTGCGCCGCTTCGGGCACGCGGGCGGGGTGGGCTCCGGCGAGCACGGGGACGCGCCGGGCGACGGTGGCGGGCTCCTGGTCTTCGGCGACCTGGAGGTCGACACCGAGGGCATGGAGGTCCGCCGGAGCGGGCAGCCGGTGGCGCTGACCCCCACCGAGATGCGGCTGCTCCTGGAGTTCTCGGCCGCGCCGGGCACCGTACTGTCCCGGGACAAGCTCCTGGAGCGGGTCTGGGACTACGGCTGGGGCGGCGACACCCGGGTCGTCGACGTCCATGTCCAGCGGCTGCGCGCCAAGATCGGCCAGGACCGGATCGAGACGGTCCGCGGCTTCGGCTACAAGCTCAAGAGCTAGCCCGGCATGAACCCACGCACACCCTCGCCCGAGACGGGTCCGGTCCGGTGAAGCTGTTCCCCCTGCGGACCGGGGTCCGCTGGAAGATCGCCGTCGCCATCGCGGCGGTCGGCGCCCTCATCGCGGTCACCCTCAGCATCGTCGTGCACAACGCGGCCCGGATCTCGATGCTCGACAACGCCCGCGAAGTCCAGATGGAGCGGCTGCTCTTCGCCCAGCGGATGTACGAGACGTCGAAGCCCAAGGAGCCCCGCTTCGGCACGAAGATCAACGACCCGGCGCTGCCGGCCCAGCTCGACCAGCTGATGCGGGACAACCGGCGCGGCACGTACGTGCAGCAACACCGGCACGGCGGGCCGCCCGACGTGTGGGCCGCCGTGCCGCTGGCCAGCGGCGACGTGCTGTCGCTGCACATCCCCTTCGCCGACCGCAGCGCGACGATCATGAACGATCTGGACCGGGCCCTGGTCATCGGCTCGGTCTCGGTGGTCTTCGGCGGCTGCGCCCTCGGCGTCCTGATCGGCGGCCGGATCTCCCGGCGGCTCAGGAAGGCCGCCGTCGCGGCCGGCCGGGTCGCCCAGGGCAACACGGACGTGCGGGTGCGGGACGCCGTCGGCGGGGTCGTACGGGACGAGACCGACGACCTGGCATGGGCGGTCGACGCCCTGACCGACGCCCTGAACGAGCGGATCGAGGCCGAGCGCCGGGTCACCGCGGACATCGCGCACGAGCTGCGGACCCCGGTGACCGGGCTGCTCACGGCCGCCGAACTGCTGCCGCCCGGCCGTCCGACCGAGCTCGTACGGGACCGGGCGCAGGCGATGCGGACCCTCGTCGAGGACGTCCTGGAGGTGGCCCGCCTCGACAGCGCGTCGGAGCGGGCCGAGCTCCAGGAGATCGCGCTCGGGGAGTTCGTCGAGCGCCGGGTGCGCGCCCTTGACCCCGAGGTGGTCGTCCGGGTCGTCCACGACTCCTGGGTGAACACCGACCCGCGGCGCCTGGAACGCGTCCTCGGCAACCTCCTCGCGAACGCGGCCAAGCACGGCAAGCCGCCGGTCGAGGTCACCGTGGAGGGCCGGGTGGTGCGCGTCCGCGACCACGGCCCCGGATTCCCCGAGGCGCTCCTCAAGGAGGGGCCGAGCCGCTTCCGTACGGGCACGAGCGACCGGGCGGGCCAGGGTCACGGCCTCGGCCTGACCATCGCGGTGGGCCAGGCGCGGGTCCTCGGCGCCCGGCTGACCTTCCGGAACGTGGCCTCCGAGGGGGCCGCGAACGGGGTCGGCGGCGCCATCGCGGTCCTCTGGCTCCCCGACCACGCCCCGACGAGCACGGGCAGCTTCCCGATCCTGCGCCTGCCGGAGTGAGGACGGCGGGGGCGTAGGCGGCGGGGGCGTTGGCGGTGCCGGGGACTTACGGCGGTGGGACTTACGGCGGTGGGACTTACGGCGGTGCCGGGGGCCGGGGGCTTGAGGCGGCGGCGCGAGCCTGGACGTACGGCAGTGGGGCAGGTCCTTCGAAGGACCTGCCCCACTGTTCGTACGCGCGTGCCGGAGGTCAGACCGTCTCGGCGACCTTGGCGCTGTCGTCGTCCGCCGCGGGCTTCGGCGCCGCCGCCGGGCCCGCTCCGCGGAGCGTGACCTCCTTGACGAAGAAGGCGAGGGCGAAGCCGAGGACGGCGACCGCCGAGGCGAGCAGGAAGGCGCCGTGGGTGCCGGTGGCGACCGCGTGCTGGTAGGCCTCGCGGAGCGCCGCCGGCAGCTTGGCGAGGCTGGCCGCGTCGAGCTGCGCGGTCCGCTCGGTCAGGCCGGACCCGCCGCGGGCCGTCATCTCGTCCTGGACGCGGCTGGTGAACAGCGCGCCCATGATCGCGACGCCGAAGGAGGAGCCGAGCGTCCGGAACAGGGTGGTGGAGGAGGAGGCGACGCCCATGTCCTTCATCTCCACGCTGTTCTGGGCGACCAGCATGGTGATCTGCATGAGGAAGCCCATGCCGGCGCCGAGGACGGCCATCCAGACGCCGGAGACCAGGCGCGAGGTGCCGGTGTCCATGGTGGAGAGCAGGAAGAGGCCGGCCACCATGAGGGCCCCGCCGACGATCGGGAAGACCTTGTACTTGCCGGTGCTGGTGGTGACCCGGCCGACGACCAGCGAGACCACCATCATCGACAGCAGCATCGGCAGGAGCAGCAGACCGGAGTTGGTCGCCGAGGCGCCCTGGACGGACTGCTGGAAGATCGGCAGGTAGAGGACCGCGCCGAACATCACGAAGCCGGTGATGAAGCCGATCAGGGACATCAGGGTGAAGTTGCGGCTGCGGAAGATGTGCAGCGGCATGATCGGGTCGCTCGCCCGGGTCTCGACGAAGAGGAACGCGGCGAGCGCGGCGGCTCCGCCGACGGCGAGGCCGACGATCGTGGCCGAGCCCCAGGCGTACTCCGTGCCGCCCCAGGTGGTGACGAGGACGATCGCGGTGATGCCGACGGTCAGCAGTCCGGCGCCGAGGAAGTCGATCCGGGTGCCGGTGGCGCGCTGCTTCTTCGGCAGGTGCAGGACGGTGGTCACCATGGCGAGGGCGACGACGCCGAGCGGCAGGTTGATGTAGAAGGACCAGCGCCAGCCCCAGTGGTCGGTGATGGTGCCGCCGACCAGCGGTCCGCCGATCATGGCGAGGGCCATCACGCCGGCCATCATGCCCTGGTACTTGCCGCGCTCACGGGGCGGGATCAGGTCGCCGATGATCGCCATGACGCCGACCATGAGGCCGCCGGCGCCGAGGCCCTGGATGGTGCGGAAGCCGATGAGCTGGCCCATGTCCTGGGCCATGCCGCTGAGCGCCGAGCCGATCAGGAAGATCACGATCGAGGTGAGGAAGACGCCCTTGCGGCCGAACATGTCGCCGACCTTGCCCCAGAGGGGGGTGGAGGCGGCGGTGGCGAGGGTGTAGGCGGTGACGACCCAGGAGAGGTGCTCCAGGCCGCCGAGCTCGCCGACGATCGTCGGCATCGCGGTTCCGATGATCATGTTGTCGAGCATCGCGAGCAGCATCGCGATCATGAGGGCGAGCAGGACGACACGGACGCTGCGCGCTGGCGGTGCCTCCTCCTCGGCTGCCTTGACTGTCTCGTTCGTCGCCATGTGCTTCCCTTACTTGCCGCCCGGCTAGTTACTACACTGGGGACGGTAGACGCGGAACTAGCCGGTCGTCAAGTAAGTATGTGTGGAAGCGAGAGACCATGGCCCAGGCCCGAGGCAACACCCGCCAGCGCATCCAGGACGTGGCCCTCGACCTCTTCGCCGAGCAGGGCTACGAGAAGACCTCGCTGCGCGAGATCGCGGAACGCCTCGACGTCACGAAAGCCGCGCTCTACTACCACTTCAAGACCAAGGAAGACATCCTCATCGGGATCTTCGAGGACCTGACCCGGCCGATGGACGACCTGATCGCCTGGGCCGAGGGGCAGCCCCGCACCCTGGAGACCAAGCAGGAGGTCCTGCGCCGCTACCAGGTGGCGCTGCGCGCGGCGGAGCCCCTCTTCCGCTTCATCCAGGAGAACCAGGCCACCGTGCGCGAGCTCAGCGTCGGCCTGACCTTCAAGGAGCGCATGCTCACCCTGAGCGACCTCATCCAGGAGCCCGACCTCCCGATGACGGACCGGGTCCGCTGCGTCAGCGCGATCTTCACCCTGCACGCGGGCACGTTCTTCATGCAGAACGTCGAGGGCGACCCCGAGGACAAGCACGGAGCCGTCCTCGAGGTCGCCCTCGATCTGATCAGTCAGGCCTACTCGGCCCACTGAGGCGGGTCGGTCAGATGCCGACGCCGTGGGACCGCAGGAAGGCGGCCGGGTTCACGGCCGAGCCGTAGTTCGGGGTCGTACGGATCTCGAAGTGCAGGTGCGGGCCGGAGGAGTTGCCGGTGTTGCCCGAAAGGGCGATCTGCTGGCCGGCGGCGACCTTCTGGCCGATGTGGACCTTGATCTTCGACAGGTGGGCGTACTGCGAGTACGTGCCGTTGCCGTGCTTGACGACGATCGCGTTGCCGTACGCGGGGCCGTCGCCGCCGCCGTTCGGGCCGGCCTTCACGACGGTGCCCGCGCCCGCGGCCTTGACCGGGGTGCCGACCGGGACGGCGAAGTCCTGGCCGGAGTGCTTGTGGGCCCACATGGCGCCGCCCTGGTTGAAGCTGGCGCTCAGCGAGTACGAGGTGACCGGCTTGACCCAGGCGGCGGCCTTCTTGGCCGTGACGGCCTTCTTCGCTGCCGCGGCCTTCACCGCTGCGGCCTTCGCGGCCGCGGTCTTGGCGGCGGCGGCCTTGGCGGCGACGGCCTTCGCCTGGGCGGCCACCTGGGCCTGGGTCTGGGCCTGGGCCGCGACGGCGGCGGACGCGGTCGTGGCGATCGAGCCGACGGCCTTGCCCTCGGCGGCGAAGGCGGACCCGGCTCCGGCCACCAGCGACGCTCCCAGACCCGCGGCGGCGAGGGCGACGGCGGCGGTACGGGTGGCGGGGTTCATGACGCGCTTCGACATACGGGGGAAAACCTCCGGGAAGTACGGGACCCGACGCGAAGGGGTCTCTGCGTCGGGCTTGCTCATCCTTGGTAACCCGGACCCCCGCCAAGCCCAAAACACCCCATCTACGACATAGCGTCGTAGCGATCTCCGGGGGAGATCGGCTCTTGACGGCCTTGCCTTCAACTCCTGAAACCGGACATACCGGAACAACGGAAACGGTTTATCCGCACGTCGCGAGTGACCGGGACCGCCGGAAAGGCCGCACAGCGCCCGGTTCGGGACCTACGGGACCAACGTCCCGGCAGTTGATCCCTAAACGTCCCGAATCACCACCAAACGTCGCCACTATTCCACTTAGTACCCCTCGAAACGCCTGTGCGCCTTGTCACCAGCCGGCCGCCCCCAATGGGACCTGGGTCACGCGACCGACCCACCCGGAAGGCCGTCCCGCACTACGCTGGCTGATCCGGTGATCTTCGGGGGGACACACATGGACGCGGCACTCATCGGCACCCGGCTCGCCTCGGCGGCGATCAGCCCGCTACTGAAGAAACTGCTGGTCAGCGACGGTCCCGGGGCCGGTCTCCCCGGCAACGCGCCGAAGGTCAGGCTCTCCGGCCTCGTCTCCTTCCGCGGCGAGAAGCGCACCCTCACCGAAAAGGACGTCCGCAGGCTCGCGGCGACGCTCGTCGAACGCTCCCGCGTCGAGGGCGGCGAGGCCCCGTTCCCCGCCGACGAGACCGAGGCCCTGACCCACACCCTCGGGACGACCCTCCTCGCCCTCGGCGACCTCGACATGGACGACGTCCAGGCCGTCCGCCTCGGCCACCAGGCCCTCGCCCGCAGCCTCCGGGCCGCCGCCCCCGCCCCCGACGGCCTCTCCACGGACTCCGTCCGCTACCTCGACTCCCTCACCGAGTGGGCCTGCCTCCACATCCTCGAGTTCTTCACCCAGCGCTCCACCTTCATCGCCCGCAGCCTCGTCGAACAGACCCGCTCCCAGACGGAACTCATCGCCAAACTCGACGAGGTCATCCGCCGCACCCCCCGCCCCGACGGCCGCGACACCGCCTTCGAACACCGCTACCTGACCCACCTGGCCAAGAAACACGGCCGCCTCACCATCTACGGGATCGACCTGCACCACTCACCGGACCGCTGGCCACTGGACGTGGCGTACCTGTCGCTGGAGGCGACGGGCGCGGGGTTCGACAGTCCCTGGTTCGGGATCAGCACGTCTGCCCCCGCGGCGGCCGACGAGCCCTCTCCTGCGGTCGACGGCACGGAGACCAGCCCCTGGTTCAGCGGGGAACCCGCCGGTTTCGGCACCGGCGGCCTCGCGGCGCCCCTGGACCACGGCATCCGCGCCGATCTCGCGCTCGCCCGGCACGACCGGATCCTGCTGCGCGGCCTCGCGGGCTCCGGCAAGACCACGCTCATCCAGTGGCTCACCGTCTCCGCCGCGGCCTCGGACCGGGGCGAGGACATGGCCTACCTGCACGGCCGCATCCCCTTCGTCCTCCCGCTCCGCGCCCTCACCCGCCACGGCGAGCGGCTTCCCGCCCCCGACCGCTTCCTCTCCGCCGCCGGCTGCCCGCTCACCGCACCCGACGGCTGGGCCGACCGGGTCCTGAGCGCCGGTCGCGGCCTGATCCTCGTCGACGGCATCGACGAGATCCCCGAGGCGGAGCGCGGCCGGGCCCGCGCATGGCTCCGCGGCCTCCTCGACACGTACGACGGCAACCGCTGGCTCGTGACCTCGCGCCCCACCGCCGTACAGGACGACTGGCTGGCCTCCGACGGCTTCACCGAGCTGGCCCTCTCCCCCATGGCCCACACCGAGGTCGCCACCTTCGTCCACCGCTGGCACCAGGCCGCCGGACCGGAGGCGGAGCCGTACGAGCAGCCGCTCCTCGACGCCCTCCGCACCACCGAACACGTCGCCCAGCTGGCCACCAACCCCCTCATGTGCGGCCTCATCTGCGCCCTCCACCGCGACCGGCGCGGCTTCCTGCCGCGCGGCCGCAAGGCCCTCTACGAGGCCGCCCTCTCGATGCTCCTCTCCCGCCGGGACCGCGAACGGGACATGGCCGCCCCGTACGGCGTCACCCTCGACCCCGCCCCGCAGATCCAGCTGGTCCAGCGCCTCGCGTACTGGCTGACGCTCAACGGCCGGACCCAGCTGGACCGCGCCCGCGCGGAGGCGATCGTCACCGAGGCGGTCCCCGCCGTCCTCGAAGCCTCCGCGTACGGCTCCGATGCGGTCTTCACCCATCTCCTCCACCGCAGCGGCCTCCTGCGCGAGCCCACCGAGGACACCGTCGACTTCGTCCACCGCACCTTCCAGGACTACCTGGCGGCCAAGGCGCTCGTGGAGCGCTGGGACATCGGCGTCCTCGTGAGGCACGCGGCGGACGATCAGTGGGAGGACGTCATCCGCATGGCGGTCGGCCACGCCCGCCCCCGCGAATGCGCGGAGATCCTGCGGGAGCTGCTGGCGGCCGCCGACGCCGCCGAGTACCGGCACGCCCGGCTGCGGCTCGTGGTCCTGGCGGCGACGGCACTGGAACACGCGACGGAGGTGCCTCCGGAGGTACGCGACGAGGTGCTGGCCCGCACGGCCGAGGTGATCCCGCCACGGACGATGGCGGAGGCGCGCGAGCTGGCCGCGGTGGGCCGCCTCGTCCTCGACCTGCTGCCGGGCCCGGAGGGGCTGCCCGACGAGGACGCCCAGCTGGTGGTGGCGGCGGCGACCCATGTCGCCTCCGACGCGGCGATTCCCTATCTGGCCCGGTTCGTGCGCCACCCCTACCTCCAGGCGCGGTCCCAGCTGGTCTGGGGATGGTCCCGGTTCGACACGGCGCGCTACGCCGAGGAGATCATCGCGCGCCTCGACCCGGACGAGCTCTACTTCACCGTCACGAGCGACGAGCAAGCCGCCGCGCTGGTGCGGCTCGGGCTGCGGCCCGAGCACCTGGACGTCAGGGAGGGCGTCGGCCTCACCGAGCACGGCTTCGCCCACCTGCGTCCTCTGCTGCTCGACGCGCGAAGGCTCAGGCTGCTCGGCGACACCGGCGGGCACCCGGTGCTCCGTGCCATCGCGGCGCTGCGGCCGCCGCGGCTCGCGCAGCTCGTGCTGGAGGTCGACGAGCCTCCTTTCCGTCTGATCGCCGATGCCCTTCCCCACCTGAAGAGCCTCGCCCTCCTCACCCCCGACGCCCCGTCCCGTGCCTCATGGGACGTGACCCCGCTCGCGCCCCTTCGCGAACTGGACGAGCTGTTCGTCATGGGAGGGCGAAGGGTCGAGCTCGCCGGCGTCGAACACCTCCCGAAGGACATCACCGTCATCGTGTGACGCAAAGGGGCGGCCCCGGAACCGTCTGGTTCCGGGGCCGCCCCTTGGTGAAGCCGTGCCTTACGCGTCCTTCGAGAGGTTGGGGCCGGTGCCGCCCGTGGCCTCGATGGGCGGGGAGTCCGGCAGGGCCGTCTTCTCCTCGCCGCGGAAGGTGAACTTGCGCTCTTCGCCGTCGCCCTCGGTGTCGACGACCACGATGTGACCGGGACGCAGCTCGCCGAAGAGGATCTTCTCCGAGAGCGTGTCCTCGATCTCGCGCTGGATCGTCCGGCGCAGCGGCCGGGCGCCCATCACCGGGTCGTAACCCTTCTTGGCGAGCAGCTCCTTCGCGGACTGGGAGAGCTCGATGCCCATGTCCCGGTCCTTGAGGCGCTCGTCGACGCGGCTGATCATGAGGTCGACGATCTGGAGGATGTCGTCCTGGGTCAGCTGCGGGAAGACGATGATGTCGTCCACACGGTTGAGGAACTCGGGGCGGAAGTGCTGCTTCAGCTCGTCGCTGACCTTCGCCTTCATCCGCTCGTAGTTGGACTTCGTGTCGCCCTGGGCGGCGAAGCCCAGGTTGAAGCCCTTCGAGATGTCCCGGGTCCCGAGGTTGGTGGTCATGATGATGACCGTGTTCTTGAAGTCCACGACCCGGCCCTGGGAGTCGGTCAGGCGACCGTCCTCCAGGATCTGGAGAAGGGAATTGAAGATATCGGGGTGGGCCTTCTCGACCTCGTCGAAGAGGACGACGGAGAACGGCTTGCGGCGCACCTTCTCGGTGAGCTGGCCGCCCTCTTCGTAGCCGACGTATCCGGGCGGCGAACCGAAGAGACGGGAAACCGTGTGCTTCTCGCTGAACTCCGACATGTCGAGGGAGATCATCGCGTCCTCGTCGCCGAAGAGGAATTCGGCGAGGGCCTTCGAAAGCTCGGTCTTACCGACACCGGACGGACCGGCGAAGATGAACGAGCCACCGGGGCGCTTCGGGTCCTTCAGACCGGCACGCGTCCGGCGGATGGCACGCGAGAGGCCCTTGACGGCGTCCTTCTGGCCGATGACGCGCTTGTGGAGCTCGTCCTCCATGCGGAGCAGGCGGCTGGACTCCTCCTCGGTCAGCTTGAAGACCGGGATGCCGGTGGCGGTCGCGAGGACCTCGGCGATCAGCTCGCCGTCGACCTCGGCGACGACGTCCATGTCGCCGGCCTTCCACTCCTTCTCGCGCTTGGCCTTCGCGGCGAGGAGCTGCTTCTCCTTGTCGCGGAGCGAGGCGGCCTTCTCGAAGTCCTGCGAGTCGATCGCGGACTCCTTGTCGCGGCGGACGCCGGCGATCTTCTCGTCGAACTCGCGGAGGTCCGGCGGCGCGGTCATCCGGCGGATGCGCATCCGGGAGCCGGCCTCGTCGATCAGGTCGATCGCCTTGTCCGGGAGGAAGCGGTCCGAGATGTACCGGTCGGCCAGGGTCGCGGCCTGGACGAGGGCCTCGTCGGTGATGGAGACCCGGTGGTGGGCCTCGTACCGGTCGCGCAGACCCTTGAGGATCTCGATGGTGTGCGGCAGCGACGGCTCCGCGACCTGGATGGGCTGGAAGCGGCGCTCGAGGGCCGCGTCCTTCTCCAGGTACTTGCGGTACTCGTCGAGGGTGGTCGCACCGATGGTCTGGAGCTCACCACGGGCCAGCATCGGCTTGAGGATGCTGGCGGCGTCGATCGCGCCCTCGGCGGCGCCCGCACCCACGAGGGTGTGGAGCTCGTCGATGAACAGGATGATGTCGCCGCGGGTGCGGATCTCCTTGAGGACCTTCTTCAGGCGCTCCTCGAAGTCACCGCGGTAGCGGGATCCGGCGACCAGCGCACCGAGGTCCAGGGTGTAGAGGTGCTTGTCCTTGAGGGTCTCGGGCACCTCGCCCTTGACGATGGCCTGCGCGAGGCCTTCGACGACGGCGGTCTTGCCGACGCCGGGCTCGCCGATGAGGACCGGGTTGTTCTTGGTGCGGCGGGACAGCACCTGCATGACCCGCTCGATCTCCTTCTCGCGCCCGATGACCGGGTCGAGCTTGGATTCGCGGGCCGCCTGGGTGAGGTTCCGGCCGAACTGGTCGAGGACCAGGGACGTCGAGGGCGTGCCCTCGGCAGGACCGCCGGCCGTGGCGGCTTCCTTGCCCTGGTAGCCGGAGAGCAGCTGGATGACCTGCTGTCGCACCCGGTTGAGGTCGGCGCCCAGCTTCACGAGGACCTGGGCGGCGACACCCTCACCCTCGCGGATCAGGCCGAGCAGGATGTGCTCGGTGCCGATGTAGTTGTGGCCGAGCTGGAGGGCCTCGCGGAGCGAGAGCTCCAGGACCTTCTTGGCGCGAGGGGTGAAGGGGATGTGCCCGGACGGGGCCTGCTGCCCCTGACCGATGATCTCCTCCACCTGCTGGCGGACCGCCTCGAGCGAAATCCCGAGGCTCTCCAGGGCCTTAGCGGCGACACCCTCACCCTCGTGGATAAGGCCCAGAAGGATGTGCTCGGTGCCGATGTAGTTGTGGTTGAGCATCCGGGCTTCTTCCTGAGCCAGGACGACAACCCGCCGCGCGCGGTCGGTGAACCTCTCGAACATCGTTAATCGCTCCTCAGAGCGGTCAGTCAGTTAGGGGTCGATCCCCTCCCTGTCCTTCCGCAGCTTAGTCCCGCAAGCGGGGACCGCTCATTCCAACTGCCGACATCCGTCCGGATCACCCCCTCTTCCGCGGGGAGACCTGCTGCCGAACAGCCGACAAATGCTCCAACCCGATGGTGCGAGACGATGTTCCCGCAGGCCAAGTAGTTACCCGCGCCATCAGTACGCCGATGGCGAACGTGAGACGCCGAAGCCCGCGAGTCGCCCCTCTCCACTAGGAATGTCTTACCCGTAAGGACTGACACTCCATGCGGCGCACCCCGGTTCCCTCCGCTACCAGCGAACACCCTTGCGCGGTCGAATGCACGCGTAGGCCCCATCCCGGACACCGTGCGCGTCCGAAGGGGGACCGAGCGTCACCGCGGAGCCCTCGGAGGCGTAACCAACACGCCCTCGCGGGAGTTCCCCGGGCATGGCCTTCACCGTCCCGCTACCCCGCACGCCGATCGACGGCGGCATCGCACGGTGGTACGAGGACGGGCTCGGCTGGTCGACGGTGGCCGGTCCGCCGGTGCAGCTCGTCACGGGGCTGCGGTTCGACGTCCTGGAACTGCCCGCCGCGGCCGGCCGGGGCGTGCTGCGCCGGATGGGCGCGGCGACTGGTCCGGTGGCCCTGATGGGGCGCCGGATGCGGCTGCTCGTGGCCGCGGGGAGCGCGGAGGAGCTCCCGGGACTGCTCGACTGGCTGGAGTGGGGCGGGATCTCACTGGATCTCGCCGGTCTCGGCGCCGGCGGCCGGATGGCCGCGCCCCTTCCCCCGGGACGCGGCGACTCCGGCACGCGGGGCGCCGCCGTGTGGCTGCGGGCTCCCGTGCCGGGGCGCGAGGTCGAGGCCTCGCTGCCGGCCCTGCGGTCCGCGCCGTGGGGCGGTGCGGACGCCCCCTGCCTGGTGCGCCTCGTGGCCGCCGCCGCGGCGGAGTGCCACCGCGTGCGGCTGCTGAGTGCCCGTACCCGTGGGCCGGCGGCTCAGCAGCTGTCGCCTCAGCGGTTCGCGTCCTCGTAGGCCGCCTTGACGGTGGCGGGCACGCGGCCGCGGTCGTTCACGTCGTAGCCGTTCTCCTTGGCCCACGCGCGGATCTTGGCGGTGTCGGGGCTGCCGGCCGCGACGCGGCCCTTGCCACGGCCGCCCGTGGTGCGGCCACCGGTGCGACGACCACCCGCGGTGTACGGCTCCAGCAGGCCGCGGAGCTTTTCGGCGTTGGCGGTGGTGAGGTCGATCTCGTAGGTCTTCCCGTCCAGTGCGAACGTCACCGTCTCGTCCGCTTCGACGCCGTCGAGGTCGTCGACAAGAAGGACCTGAACCTTCTGTGCCACCGGATTTCCTTTCATCGAAAATGCAGTACGCGGAAAGGAAACCGCTTTTCCCGGAAAAACACAAACCCCTGGCAGAGGTTCAGAACCCCGGCAACGCGGGAAACGTGCGCGATTCGGACATAGGGTTACAGGTGCAGAAGCATCCGGCTGTTGCCCAAGGTGTTCGGCTTCACTCGTTCGAGACCGAGGAACTCGGCGACTCCCTCGTCATAGGAACGCAGGAGCTCGCTGTAGACATCTCCGTCGACCGGGGTCTCGCCGATCTCGACGAAGCCGTGCTTCGCGAAGAAGTCGACTTCGAAGGTCAGGCAGAATACCCGCCGCACCCCGAGCCATCGGGCCGTGTGCAACAACTTGTCGAGCACCTGATGTCCGACGCCGGCTCCCTTGAACTCGGGATCGACGGCGAGAGTGCGGACTTCGGCGAGGTCTTCCCACATCACATGGAGGGCGCCGCAGCCGACGACGGTGGCGTCTTCGTCGCGTTCCGCGACCCAGAACTCCTGGATGGACTCGTAAAGGGTCACGGTCGCCTTGTCGAGCAGGATGCCGCGCTGCACGAAAGGATCGACGAGACGGCGGACCGCGGCGACATCAGTGGTGCGGGCCCGGCGGACGGTGACGGCATGGGCGGAGGCCGCGGAGGCGGCCTGGGAGGCAGACGGCGACATGGGGGGACGCTATCGCTCCCCGCCCCCGGTTCCCTCGCCGCCCTCCTCGGGCGGGGTGGCCGGCGGGGTGTCGCGCTGGACGATTCGGATGGCGTCGTTCAGGGCTTCCCGCTGGTCCTGCGACATCATCCCGAAGAAGGCGATGAGTGCGGCGGCCGGGTTGTCGCTCTGGGCCCATGCCTCGTTCATCAGGGCGGCCGAGTAGGCGGCCCGGGTGGAGACCGCGGTATATCGATAGGCGCGGCCTTCGACTTCGCGGCGCACCCAGCCCTTCTGATGGAGATTGTCCATGACGGTCATGACGGTCGTGTAGGCGATGGACCGTTCCTGCTGGAGGTCCTCCAGAACTTCCCGGACGGTCACCGGGCGGTTCCATTGCCAGACGCGCGTCATGACGGCGTCTTCGAGCTCTCCCAATGGACGGGGCACACCGTCACCTTAGTGCGCAAAGAGCCGATTAACGGCCATTGACGGAAGAAAACGAAGCAAAAGGGACGCGCGACCTCGAAGGGTCGCACGTCCCGGGTGCTGCGCCGGCCGGCCCTGCGGGGCGGCGGCCTCAGGAGGCGGTGGTGCCGTCCGCCTGGCGGGTGGCCTCGGCGCGGGCGAGCGCGGCGTCCACGACCGCGTCCTCCTTGGCCTTGTTCGGGCCGCCCTGGCTCTTCACGATCGTGACGACGAGGCCGATGAAGAACGCGGCCATCACGACGGGGGGCAGGAGCGCGGATACGTAGTCCATGACGACCAGGGTAGCTATCCGGCGACCCGCTCCTCGGGCGGGGGCGGAGGTACGGGCCGCCGCCGCGGCGGGAACACCTCGGAGGGCTTGGGCACCGGACGCTCCGCCGGGACGGGCGGCGTCGGCTTGGGCTCGTCGGCCGCCGCGCGCCCGCCGGGGAGCGCGAGCAGGCGGGCCCGCGGCACGCCGGACGCCGTGGCGGCGGTGGCCTGGGAGACCCGGGCCAGGCGGGCGCGTACGGAGCGCTCGGCGAGGATCCGGCAGCGGTCGAGCAGCTCGGCGACCTCCGCGTTGCGCCGCAGCGCGCGCAGGGCGGCGAGGTCGTCGGCGGCGGGGTCGTACCCGGCGGCCAGGGCGTCCCTGAGGAGCCCCAGGTAGCCGCCGAGCGACCCGGGGAGCGCCTCGCGGTAGCGGGCCAGGTCGTCCAGGAGGAAGGCGCGCAGCCGGCCGGCCTCGCGCACGGCCTCGTCCACGGATGCGGCCAGGCTCAGACAGTCCTGGACGTCCTCGTCCTGGAGGGGGGCGGGGTGGAGGGCGGTGGCAAGGGCACGACGGAGCACACGCAGCTCGTCCGCGCTGAACGCCATGCCGCCGCGGGATCCGTATGGCGTGGGCATGGGCCGACACTACGCGCTAATCGGACAATTTTCTCTTAGCGATCATTCCGGCGCGCCGCCTGCCGCGACCGCGCCACGCCTCACGACCAGCGCCGCCTCACGACCGCGCCTTCGCCGGCCCACGACCGCGCCGCCGCTTACGACCGTGCCTTCGCCCCCGACCGCGCCGCCGCTCGTCGCCCGCCGCGTCACATGCGGGAGACGTTCCGCTCGTACACCATGCGCAGGCCGATCAGGGTCAGCCAGGGCTCGTGCTCGTCGATCTCGGCCGATTCGCCGAGGACCATCGGGGCGAGGCCGCCCGTGGCGATCACGGTGACGTCGGAGGGGTCGCCGCCCAGGCCGACGAGCTCGCGCTTCATACGGGCGACGACGCCGTCGACCTGGCCCGCGTAGCCGTAGATGATGCCGGACTGCATCGCCTCGACCGTGTTCTTGCCGATGACGTTGCGCGGGCGGGCCAGCTCGATCTTGCGGAGCATGGCGCCCTTCACGCCCAGCGCCTCGACCGAGATCTCGATGCCGGGCGCGATGGCCCCGCCCGCGTACTCGCCGCGCGCGGTGACCGCGTCGTACGTCGTCGCCGTGCCGAAGTCGACGACGATCGCGGGACCGCCGTACAGCTCGACCGCCGCGGCCGCGTTGACGATGCGGTCCGCGCCGACCTCCTTCGGGTTGTCGGTGATGACCGGGACGCCCGTCTTGACGCCCGGCTCCACCAGGACCGCCGGCACGTCCCCGTAGTACCGGCGGGTGACCTCGCGGAGTTCGTGCAGCACCGAGGGGACCGTCGCGCAGATGGCGATCCCCTCGATGCCGTCGCCCAGCTCGACGCCGAGCAGCGGGTGCATGCCCATGAGGCCCTGGAGCAGGACCGCCATCTCGTCGGCCGTCCTGCTCGGGTCCGTGGAGATCCGCCAGTGCTCGACGATCTCCTCGCCGTCGAAGAGGCCGAGGACCGTGTGCGTGTTGCCGACGTCGATGGTGAGCAGCATCAGGCCCGCACCTCGCGCAGGTCCAGGCCGATGTCGAGGATCGGGGAGGAGTGGGTGAGCCCGCCGACCGCCAGGTAGTCCACGCCGGTCGCCGCGTACGCCGCCGCGTTCGCCAGGGTCAGCCGGCCCGAGGACTCCAGGACGGCGCGGCCCGCGACCAGGGCGACGGCCTCCTCGGTCTCGATCGGCGTGAAGTTGTCGAGGAGGATCAGGTCGGCGCCCGCGTCCAGGACCTCGCGGACCTGGTGCATCGTGTCGACCTCGACCTCGATCGGCAGCTCGGGGAACAGCTCCCGCACGGCCTTGAAGGCCTGGGCGACGCCGCCGGCCGCCACCACGTGGTTGTCCTTGACGAGGGCCGCGTCGGACAGCGACATGCGGTGGTTGACGCCGCCGCCGCACCGGACCGCGTACTTCTCCAGGGCGCGCAGGCCCGGGGTGGTCTTGCGGGTGTCGCGGACCTTCGCCTTCGTGCCCTCCAGGGCGTCCGCCCACGCGCGCGTGGCGGTGGCGATGCCGGAGAGGCGGCACAGGATGTTGAGCGCGCTGCGCTCGCCGGTGAGCAGGTCGCGGGTGCGGGCGGTGACGCTGAGGAGCGTCTGCCCGGCCTCGACGCGCTCGCCGTCCTCGACGTGCCGCTCGACCTCGAACTCGTCCGCGCAGACGATGGACAGGACGGCCTCGGCGACCCGCAGACCGGCCACGACACCGGCCTCGCGGGCGGTGAAGTCGGCGGTGGCGACGGCGTCCTCCGGGACGGTCGCCACGGTCGTCACGTCGACGCCGCCGTCGAGGTCCTCGGCGATCGCCAGGTGGGCGATGTCCTCGACCTGGACGGGGTCGAGACCGGCCTGGGCGAGGAGCTCGGCGAGCGCGGGGTCGAGCCCGCACTCGAACTCCTCCCCCTCGCCGCCGCAGCCGCAGCCGTCGCCGCAGCCGCCGGCCTCGGAGGGGGCGCTGATCTGGATCAGAGGGACGTCCACGGGCTCGGGACGGGCTTCCTCGGGCGTGCTCACTTACGGCTCCCTGGGTGCGTCGACGGTGGGGGGAAAGTCGAAGGTGTCGGTGGTGCGGACGTCCAGGGTCCGCTCCGGCGTGAGGCGTACGACGAGGTGCCGGCGCCAGTCCGCGTCGTCGCGGTCCGGGTGATCCTCGCGCCAGTGGCAGCCGCGGGTCTCCTCGCGGCGGCGGGCCGCGGCGACCAGGACCCTGGCGACGCACAGCAGGTTGGTGGTCTCCCAGGACTCCACACCGGGCTCGGCGGCCTTGGTGTCGTCCGTGCCGCCGGCCACGGCGTCGCTGTGCAGGGCGTCGAGGGCCTCGGCGGCCGCCCGCAGGCTGGTCTCCGAGCGGAGCACGCCCGCGCCGGCCGTCATCACCCGCTGGACGCGGGTCCGGGCGCCCGCCACCGGCAGCGGCAGGGTCACCGGCGCCGGGGGCGGCACCGGGGCACCCGCCACGCGCGGGGCGGCGGCCGTGATGTCCTCGGCGATCCGCTCGGCGAAGACCAGGCCTTCCAGGAGCGAGTTCGAGGCGAGCCGGTTGGCGCCGTGGACGCCCGTACAGGCCACCTCGCCGCACGCGTACAGGCCGGGGACCGTGGTCCGGCCGCGCAGGTCGGTGCGGACGCCGCCGGAGGCGTAGTGGGCGGCGGGGGCGACCGGGATCGGCTCGGTCACCGGGTCGATGTCGTGCGAGCGGCAGGCTGCCAGGATCGTCGGGAAGCGCTGCTCCCACATCTCGGCGCCGAAGTGCCGGGCGTCGAGGTACATGTGCTCGGCGCCCTGCTCCAGCATCCGCCGCGTGATCGCCTTGGCGACGATGTCCCGGGGCGCGAGCTCGGCCAGCTCGTGCTGTCCGAGCATGAAGCGGACCCCGTCGGCGTCGACCAGGTGGGCGCCCTCGCCGCGTACCGCCTCGGACACCAGCGGCTGCTGGCCCTCGGAGCCGGCGCCGAGGAAGAGCACCGTGGGGTGGAACTGGACGAACTCCAGGTCGGAGACCTCCGCGCCGGCCCGCAGGGCGAGCGCGACGCCGTCGCCGGTGGAGACGGGCGGGTTGGTGGTGGCCGAGAAGACCTGGCCCATGCCGCCGGTGGCCAGGACCACCGCGGGCGCGTGGACGGCGCCGACGCCGTCGTGCTGGCCCTCGCCCATGACGTGCAGGGTCACGCCCGCCGTACGGCCCTCGGCGTCGGTCAGGAGGTCGAGGACGAGGGCGTGCTCGATGAAGCGGACGCCCCGGTCCCGTATCGCCTCGACCAAGGCGCGGGAGATCTCGGCGCCGGTCGCGTCCCCGCCCGCGTGCGCGATCCGGCGGCGGTGGTGGCCGCCCTCGCGGGTCAGCGCGATGGCGCCGTCGGAGCTCTTGTCGAAGTCGGCGCCGGTCGCGATCAGCCTGCGGACGGCGTCGGGGCCGTCGGTGACGAGCAGCCGCACGGCGTCCTCGTCGCAGAGGCCGGCGCCGGCGACCAGGGTGTCGTCGAGGTGCTGCTCGGGGGTGTCGCCCTCGCCGAGCGCGGCGGCGATGCCGCCCTGGGCCCAGCGGGTCGAGCCGTCGTCGAGCCGCGCCTTGGTGACGACGACCGTGCGGAGTCCGGCGGCGGTGCACCGCAGGGCGGCGGTGAGGCCGGCGACACCGGAGCCGACCACGACGACGTCGGCGGTGATGGCCCAGCCGGGCGCGGGGGCGTGCAGCCGTATTCCGGTCACTTGGCGGCTCCGAACGGGGTGGTTCCGGTCCCGGTGGTCCCGGACGCGGTGGTCCCCGGGACCGGGGTCCCGAAGACGAGGGGGATGTTGTCGATCAGCCGGGTGGCGCCCACGCGCGCGGCGACCGCGAGGATCGCGGGCCCGTCGTGGTCGTCGGCGACCTCGGTGAAGTCGGCCGGGTCGACGAGGGCCAGGTAGTCGAGGGCGAGCGGCGGCTCGGCCTTGGCCGCGTCGTCGAGGACGGCGCGGGCCGCGGCCCGTACGGCCTCGGCTCCGCCGCGCTCCGCGGCCTGCGCGACCGCGTGGGCGTCGGCGGCCGCGCGGGCCTCGCCGAGCCGGGAGAGCGCCTCGGCGCGGTTCTCGGCCCGGCCCTGGGCGCCGGGCAGGGAGGCGGCCCGCGCGCGCAGCGCCTCCTGGGCGGCGAGCCGGTCGCCGGCCGCGAACAGCGCCCGGGACAGCGCCAGCGCGGTACGGCGTTCCTCGGGCGACAGGTAGCGGTTGCGGCTGGACAGGGCGAGGCCGTCGGCCTCCCGGACGGTATCCACGCCGACGATCTCGACCGGGAAGTTCAGGTCCTGGGCCATCCGGCGGATCAGGGCCAGCTGCTGGGCGTCCTTCTGGCCGAAGAAGGCCAGGTCGGGGCCGGTGAGGTGGAGGAGCTTGGCGACGACGGTCAGCACGCCGTCGAAGTGGCCGGGGCGTGAGGCGCCTTCGAGGCGCTCGCCCATCGGGCCCGCGGTGACGCGGACCTGGGGCTCCCCGCCCGGGTAGACCTCGTCGACGGAGGGCGCGAAGACGGCGCTCGCGCCCGCGTCGAGGGCCAGTTCCAGGTCGGCGTCGAGGGTGCGCGGGTAGCGGTCGAGGTCCTCGCCCGCGCCGAACTGGAGCGGGTTGACGAAGACGGTGACGACGACGAAGCCCTGGTGGCCCACGCGCTCGCGTGCGGCCCTGATCAGGGTGGCGTGGCCCTCGTGGAGGGCGCCCATGGTCATGACCACGGCGGTGCGGCCGGGCGTGCTCCAGTGGGCGACGGCGTCCTTGAGGTCCTCGACCGCGCGGAGCAGCTCGGCCGGCTGGTGGCGGCCGGTCCGGCCGTCCTCGGCGCTCTTGCGGGCGGACAGGGTCATCGGTCGTCTCCTTGCGGCCCGTCGGCGGCGGTGCTGTCGGCGGCGAGGACGCCCAGCAGGTCCTCGGCCAGTTCGGGCTTGAGCAGGCCGTGGGCGAGCGCCCGGTCGGCGGTCGTGCGGGCCATCGCCAGGTAGCCGGCGACGGTGCCGGGCGCGTGCTTGCGCAGCTCGGCGACGTGGGCGGCGACCGTGCCGGCGTCACCGCGCGCGACGGGGCCGGTGAGGGCCGCGTCGCCGGACCGCAGGGCGTTGTCCAGGGCGGCGCCGAGGAGGGGGCCGAGCATCCGGTCGGGGGCGGCGACGCCCGCCTTGTGGAGCAGTTCCATCGACTGGGCCACCAGGGTGACCAGGTGGTTCGCGCCGAGGGCCAGGGCCGCGTGGTAGAGCGGGCGGGCCTCCTCGGCGACCCATTCGGGCTCGCCGCCCATCTCGATCACCAGCGCCTCGGCGGCGAGCCGCAGCTCCCCGGGCGCCGTGACCCCGAAGGAGCAGCCGGCGAGCCGCTGGACGTCGACCGCGGTGCCGGTGAACGTCATGGCGGGGTGCAGCGCGAGCGGCAGGGCGCCGGCCCGGCGGGCGGGGTCGAGGACCCGTGCCCCGTACCGCCCGGAGGTGTGGACGATCAGCTGTCCCGGCCGTACGGCTCCGGTGTCGGCGAGGCCCTCGACCAGGCCCGGCAGGGCGTCGTCGGGGACGGTCAGCAGGACCAGGTCGGCGAGGGCGAGGACGCGGGCGGGCTCGACGACCGGGACGTCGGGCAGGAGGTCCGCGGCACGGCGCCGAGAGGCGTCGGAGACCGCCGACACGGCGACGGGACGGTGTCCGGCGAGCCGGAGGGAGGCGGCCAGTGCGGGGCCCACGCGGCCCGCGCCGACGACTCCGACGGTGAGCCGGGCGGGTCGGTCATCGGCTCGGGGCTCTGGCGCTGCTGGTGCGTTCACGGTGGGGACGGCCTTCCGTTCCAGTCCTCGGCGGGTACCGGACGATTTCTGGTCATGCTACGCCAGCGTTTCGCGCTCCCCCGTGGCTGTCCACAGGGTGTGGGCGGTGGTGTGATGATCACCCCATGAATCCTGAGAGCCCCGTGAGCCCTGTGGACGAGGAAGCGGCCCGGCTGTACCGGGCGAAGCTGTGGGGAGGCGCCGCCCGCAAGCTGTGGGACACCACCGTGGACGGCGCGGTCGGCCCCCGGCTGCGCGAACTGGCCGACTGGGCGGAGGCCGCCGGCCACGGCGACGCGCCGGTCGACACGTACGGCAACGGGCTCGTGGAGGAGCTGGAGCGACGCGTCGCCGAAGAGCTCGGCTTCCCCGCCGCCGTTTTCTTCCCGACCGGCACCATGGCCCAGCAGGTCGCGCTCCGCTGCTGGGCGGGCCGCACCGGCAGCCCCGTGGTCGCCCTCCACCCGCTCGCCCACCCCGAGCTCCACGAGGACGGGGCGTTCGGGGCCGTCTCCGGGCTCCGCACGGTGCACCCGACCGACGCGCCGCGGCTGCCGACCGCCGAGGAGGTACGCGACCACCCGGAGCCCTTCGGGACGCTGATGCTGGAGCTCCCGCTGCGGGACGCCGGCTTCGTCCTGCCGTCCTGGGAGGAGCTGACCGAGGTCGTGGAGGCGGCCCGGGAGCGGGACGCGGTGATCCACTTCGACGGGGCCAGGCTGTGGGAGTGCCCGACCCGCCTCGGCCGCGGGCTCGCCGAGATCGCGGGGCTCGCCGACAGCGTGTACGTCTCGTTCTACAAGTCCCTCGGCGGCCAGTCCGGGGCCGCGCTCGCCGGCCCCGAGGACGTCATGGAGGAGGCCCGGGTCTGGCGGCACCGCTACGGCGGCATGCTCTTCCAGCAGTACCCGGCCGCGCTCACGGCGCTCCGGGGCCTCGACGTCGAGCTGCCCCGGCTGCCCTCGTACGTGGCCCACGCGCGCGTGGTGGCCGACGCGGTCCGCGAGGCGTTCGCCGACGCCGGCGTCGGCTGGTCCCGCGTCCACCCCGAGACCCCGCACACCCATCAGTTCAAGGTCTGGCTGCCGTACTCCGCCGACACCCTCACCGCCGCGGCCGTCGCGGCCACCGAGGCCACCGGCACCGCCCTCTTCCGCCGCTGGTTCTCCCCCGGCCCCGGCGGCCCGCCGGGAGTCGCGACGACCGAGCTCACGGTGACCGCACCCGGCCTCGCATGGACCGCGGAGGACGTGAAGGAGGCGGTACGGGACTTCCTGTCCCGGATCGAGGGCTGACGCGGGCGCGCCAGGCCGGGGGGGTGCCAGGCCGGGGGGGTGCGCCAGGCCGGGGGAGGCGGCTGGCCGGGGGAGGCGCCTGGCTGATCGACCGCTGACGCGGGGCGCGCCCGCGCCGGAGGGTGCGCCCGGCGGGAGGGCGCGCCCGGCCCGGTCTCGCCGCCGTCCCCCCGAGACCTCCTCAGCAGGAGCGGGGACGCGGCCGACGGTCCAGGACCGTGCGGAGGGTCATGGGCAGGGCCCTGCGGAGGGCCGTGCGGAAGGAGCGTCGTGACGGGCGGCCCGCGAGCACGCGCTCGAAGCGGCGCCGGTCGCGGACCGCCCGCAGGACGGCGACGTCATGGGCGCCGGGCTCCGGCGGCGCCGGCTCCCCGAGCCGGGCGGCGCGGTAGGTGTCGAAGAGGTACTGATGCAGGGCGTTCATGGCCTCACCGTGCGCCGCGCCCGCGCCCCGCGGCGCGTCACTTGACGGCTCTCGTCAAACGGCGCTCCGGGGCCGCCGGGCGCGTCGATTGACGGCCCGCGTCAAACGACGCGACAGGGCCCCGGGCGCACCCCGCACCATGGGCGGGTGAGCGTGACCATCGACATCACCGGACTGCCGCGTGAGCGGATCGTCTTCTGCCCCTCGCCGCTGGCGGAGCTGGGCGCTGCCCTGCACGCGCTCTCCGAGCCCGCGCACCACGCCCGGCTGCACGCCTGGACGACCACGACGGCGGCCGCGCTGAAGCCGGAGCTGGCGGACCGGCTGCACGAGGCCGACTTCATGTGGCGCTCCACCCGCTCCGACATCCTGCTGCCGGCCACGCCCCGCGAGACGCTCGCCGAGGAGCTGGACGACCTCGACCGCATGGACGACGAGATCTTCGTGGGCTCGGCCCTGGAGATCTCCTGCTCCAGCCAGTACCCGCACGGCGCGCCCTCGCCGCTCGTCGACGAGCGGATGCGGCGCCGGGCCCTCGACCTGGCCACCGCGCGCGGCCCCCGCCAGGCCGCCTTCGTGGAGCGGATGCTCGCCGACCCGCCCGGCACGCGCGCGTGGGTCCGGCGGCTCCTGGAGGACTGCGACGACGCCTTCTTCGGCGACACCTGGCGCCGGGTCCGGGTCCAGCTCGCCGCCGACGCCCGCCACAAGACCGAGCTGATGCGGCACAAGGGCCTGGCCGAGGCCGTCACCGACGCCTCCTCGGCGATGGTCCTCGAAGAGGACGAGCAGGGCTCCCGGATCGTCGTCGACAAGCTGCTCCACGGCCGTACCAGCGCCGAGGGCTCCGGCCTGACGTTCCTGCCGACCGCCTTCGGCTGGCCGCACCTCTTCGCGCTGCACGCGCCCGGCTGGCAGCCCGTCGTCCAGTACCCCGTGCCCACCCGCGACCTCGGCGGTGCCGCGTCCGTCGAGGCGGTCAAACTGCGCCTGGAGGCGGTCGCCCACCCGATGCGGATGCGGCTGTGCCGCAGCCTCGCCCGGGGCTCGTACACGACGAGCGAGCTCGCCGACGCGTACGGCATCACCGCCCCCGAGGTCTCCCGGCACCTGGCCGTCCTGCGGAAGGCCGGTCTGCTCACCACCCAGCGCCGCGGCCGGTACGTCCTCCACCAGCTCGACGTGTCCGTCGTCGCCCGCCTCGGCAGCGACTTCCTGGAGTCGGTCCTGCGGTGAGAGGGGTCAGGCCGGGCCGCCGCCCGCGCGGACCAGGCCCGACTCGTAGGCGAGGACCACGACCTGGACGCGGTCGCGGAGGCCCAGCTTGGTGAGGATGCGGCCCACGTGGGTCTTGACGGTGGCCTCGGAGAGGACGAGCCGGGCGGCGATCTCGCCGTTCGAGAGGCCCTGGGCGACGAGCATCATGACCTCGCGCTCGCGCTCCGTCAGCCGTTCGAGGCCCTTGTGCTCGGGCTCCTTGCCCGACGACGGGAGCATCGGCGAGAAGCGGTCCAGGAGCCGGCGGGTGGTGGACGGCGCCACCACCGCGTCGCCGCTGTGCACCGAGCGGATCGCGCCGAGCAGCTCGGCGGGCGGCACGTCCTTCAGCATGAAGCCGCTCGCCCCCGCCTTCAGCCCCGAGAACGCGTACTCGTCGAGGTCGAAGGTCGTCAGGATCAGCACCTTCGGGGCGTCCGGGTCCGAACAGATCCGCCGGGTCGTCTCGACCCCGTCCAGCTTGGGCATCCGCACGTCCATCAGGACGACGTCGACCGCCGTGGACCGCAGTACCTCGAGGGCCTCGACACCGTCGCCCGCCTCCGCGACGACCTCCATGTCCGGCTGGGCGGCGAGCACCATGCGGAAACCGGTGCGCAGCAGCACCTGGTCGTCGACGAGCATCACGCGGATGGACATCAGGTCAGTTCCTTAGGGGTCGTCAGTGCGCGGAAGGGTCGTCAGTGCGCGGACTTGAGGGGGAGCAGGGCGCTGATCCGGAATCCGCCGCCCGGACGCGGGCCCGCGTCCAGCGTGCCGCCGACCATGCCGACCCGCTCCCGCATGCCGATCAGACCATGCCCCCGGCCGTCCGCGCCGCCGTCCTCGTACATCTCCTGCGGTGCTCCCCGGCCGTCGTCCTCGACGAGCAGCCCGAGACCGTCG
The DNA here is from genome assembly GCF_040815545.1 of Streptomyces sp. LMG1-1-1.1. Lineage (NCBI taxonomy): Bacteria > Bacillati > Actinomycetota > Actinomycetes > Kitasatosporales > Streptomycetaceae > Streptomyces > Streptomyces sp. LMG1-1-1.1. The sequence continues at coordinate 47,219 of NZ_JBFPNH010000021.1, forward strand.
TCGAAGTAGACCAGGCGGACGCTGGCGCCGACGTCCGGCCCGCCGTGCTTGCGCGTGTTGGTGAGGGCCTCCTGCACGATCCGGTACGCGGTGAGCTCGACGCCGCTCGGCAGCGGTCGCGGGCTCCCCTCGATCGCGAAGTCGACGGTGAGACCGGCGCCGCGGACCTGCTCGACCAGGTCCTCGATCTGCCGCACGTCGGGCTGGGGCACGTACTCCCCGGCCTCCTGGTGCTCCCCGGTGCGCAGGATGCCGAGCAGCCGGCGCATCTCGGCGAGGGCCTGGCGGCCCGTGGTGGAGATGGTCTCCAGAGCCTGCTTGGCGGTCTGCGGGGAGGAGTCCATGACATAGGCGGCGCCGTCGGCCTGGACGACCATCACCGACACGTTGTGCGCGACGACATCGTGCAGCTCACGGGCGATCCGGGCGCGCTCGGCGGCGACCGCGACCTTGGCCTGGGCCTCGCGCTCCTTCTCCAGCCGGGAGGCACGCTCCTCCAGCTGCGCGAAGTAGGCCCGGCGGGTGCGGAGCGAGTCGCCGAGCACCCAGGCCAGCACGAACGGGACGGTCATGATGACCGTGAAGAAGACCTTGGCCGCGCCGGATTCGGTGCCCTCCGTCGGCCATCTCACCTGGGACAGCGTGGCGGCGCAGAGGCCGCCGGCGAGTGCCAGCCGGGACGCCCAGCGGGCTCCGTCGTGCGCCGCGACGGTGAAGATGATCACGAGCATGGCGAAGTCGGCCACGAACGGCGCGAGGTCGAACACGAGCTGGACGATCCCCAGGGCGACCGTGAGCAGCAGCATCTTCTCCGGCGCGCGCCGGCGCAGGGCCACGACCAGGGAGAAGAGCACCGCGACCACACCGAAGCCGACGGGGTGGGCAGCCGCCGGATGGGTCGACCCCACCCACAGCAGGGAGAACCCGAGGAGGACGACGGCCCAGAAGGTGTCGACGCCCGTCGGGTGTCTGCGGAGGAAGTCGTAGAGGCGCTGCACGTCACCCAGAGTAGGGAAAGGGAGGTGGTGCAGGGATCAACCGTGGGGTCGATCCTTGGCGCGGAGCCCGTACTCCCCGAGGTGGAGACTGGGGCCCGTGACGGATGAGACGTGTCAGTGGCAGGGGTGGCGCGAGGCCACGGAACGGGCGCTGTACGGCCCCGGGGGCTTCTACCTGCGGCCCGAGGGACCGGCGGGGCACTTCCGCACCTCCGTGCACGCCTCCCCGCTCTTCGCGGGGGCCGTGGCCCGGCTGCTCCGCGAGGTCGCGGAGGAGCTGGGATCGGCCGAGGTGGACCTGGTGGACGTGGGCGCGGGCCGTGGCGAACTGCTCACCGGGGTGCTCGCGGCGACCGCAGGCAGCGGCCTCGCCGTCCGGGCGGTCGCCGTGGAACGCGCCGCCCGGCCCGCCGGGCTCGACCCCCGCGTCGAGTGGACCGACCGCATCCCGCGGGGCGTGCGCGGGCTCCTCTTCGCGAACGAATGGCTCGACAACGTGCCGGTCGACGTCGCGGAGGCCGACGCGACGGGCACCGCCCGGTACGTGGAGGTCCGCGCCGACGGCACCGAACGGCTCGGCCCGCCCGTCTCCGGCCCCGACGCGGACTGGCTGTCCCGCTGGTGGCCCCTGCGCGAGCCGGGCGCCCGGGCCGAGATCGGACTCCCCCGCGACCGGGCCTGGGCCCACGCCGTCGCCTCCCTCACGGCCGGCCGCGCGGTCGCCGTCGACTACGCCCACGTCCGCGCCGCCCGGCCGCCCTTCGGCACCCTCACCGGTTTCCGCGCGGGCCGCGAGGTTCCCCCCGTCCCCGACGGCACCTGCGACCTCACCTCCCACGTGGCCCTGGACGCGTGCGGAGGCCTGCCGGCCGGGGAGCCCCGCCACGACGACGACCACGTCCCCGGCCCGGGCGCCCACGCGCGCGCGTCCACGGTCCCCCGCCCCGAGCTGGCCACCCAGCGGGAGGCCCTGCGACGGCTCGGCGTGTCCGGGGAACGGCCGCCCCTCGCCCTGGCCTCCACCGACCCCGCCGGCTACGTCCGCGCGCTCGCCTCGGCGGGCGAGGCCGCCGAACTCACCGCTCCCGGCGGCCTCGGCGACTTCCTCTGGCTCACCCAGCGGGTCCCCCTGTGAGCGGGGCGAACGGGCGTCGGGAGCGCAGGGGATACTGGGCCGCATGACGGAGACGACGGTCGGGATCGGCGGGGCGGCGGAGAGCACCGACATGGTGCTGAACATCGGGCCGCAGCACCCTTCGACCCATGGAGTGCTCCGGCTGCGGCTCGTACTCGACGGTGAGGTCGTGCGGGAGGCCGAGCCGGTGATCGGATACATGCACCGCGGCGCCGAGAAGCTCTTCGAGGCCCGGGACTACCGGCAGATCATCATGCTGGCCAACCGGCACGACTGGCTCTCCGCGTTCTCCAACGAGCTCGGCGTCGTGATGGCCGTCGAGCGGATGCTCGGCATGGAGGTCCCCGAGCGCGCCGTGTGGACACGGACGCTGCTCGCCGAACTGAACCGGGTCCTCAACCACCTGATGTTCCTCGGCTCGTACCCCCTCGAACTGGGCGGGATCACTCCCGTCTTCCACGCCTTCCGGGAGCGCGAGGAGCTCCAGGCGGTCATGGAGGAGGTCTCCGGCGGCCGGATGCACTACATGTTCAACCGGGTCGGCGGCCTCAAGGAAGACCTGCCCGCCGGGTGGCTGGGCCGGGCCCGGCAGGCCGTCGCCGACGTACGTTCGCGGATGGACGTGTACGACCGGCTGGTCCTCGGCAACGAGATCTTCCGCGGCCGCACCCGGGGGATCGGCGTCCTGTCGCAGGCCGCCGTGCACGCGTACGGGGTGTCCGGGCCGATCGCCCGCGCCTCGGGCGTCGACTTCGACCTGCGCCGCGACGAGCCGTACCTCGCCTACGGGGAACTCCAGGACACCCTGCGGGTCGCCGTGCGCGAAGAGGGCGACTGCCTCGCCCGGTTCGAGTGCCTCCTCGACCAGACCCACAACTCGCTCGACCTTGCCGACGCCTGCCTGGACCGCATGGCCGAGCTCCCGCAAGGCCCGATCAACCAGCGGCTGCCCAAGGTGCTCAAGGCTCCCGAGGGCCACACGTACGCCTGGACCGAGAACCCGCTCGGCGTCAACGGCTACTACCTCGTCTCGAAGGGCGAGAAGACCCCCTACCGGCTCAAGCTCCGCTCCGCGTCCTTCAACAACATCCAGGCGCTCGTCGAACTCCTGCCCGGCACGCTCGTCGCCGACATGGTCGCCATCCTCGGCTCCCTCTTCTTCGTCGTCGGCGACATCGACAAATAACCCCCTCCCCAGCGACCTGCCCCCCACCAGCCCCCGCTCACGGGCCCTCGGGCGCTGCCCCTCCTCCCCGCCCACCCTCGTTGTGGGCAATCGTTCCGCTGGGGCGGAACGGGTGGGCACAACGGAACGGCGCCCCCTGCCGGGCCTAGGCTTCCGCGCCCGAACCCGCACCGGTCGCGCGGCGAACTATGGGTGCGGGCAGGTGCAGGGGGCGAGGCGCCGCCGAGGGCGCCGTCCCGTGTGCCCACCCGTCCCGCCCCAGCGGGACGATTGCCCACACGGCGGTGGGGCGGGCGGATGGTGCGGCCCGCACGGCGGTAAAGCCGGGCGGCGGGCGCAGCCCGCACGAGGCGCGGGACCGTAAGCCGCACGAGGCGGGAACGAGCGGGCGCAGCCCGCACGAAGCGCGGCACCTCCAGGCCGCAGAACGCGGGACCGCGAGGGCGCAGCCCCCACGAGGCGCGGGACCGCGAGGCCGCACGGCACGGGGCCGCGTGGGCGCAGCCCGCACGAAGCGCGGGGCCGAGCGCGGGCGCGGCCCGCGCCAGGGGGTGGGGTCAGGAGTTGATGGCGCCGCGGAGTTGGGCGACGTCGAGTTGTTCGGTTTCGTCGTGGGCGGTGAGGTCGATGACGTGGCCGATGGTCCGCGGCGGGGCGACGGGCGTGAGGAGGGGCGCGCCGGTGGAGGTCTCGGCGGCGAGGACCTCTTCGCCGACGACGTCGGCGAGGTCCGTGTGCTGGACGGCCTCGATCGCGGCGGCGGCCTTCTGCGTACCGAAGAAGTCGAAGCCGCCCTCGGGGCGCGGGACGGGCCTGCGGGCCGCGTAGGGGACGATCGCGCTCGCGGTCGGCACCGCGGGCAGGGCGGTGGCGGCGGACGCGGCCGGCGGGAGGGCGAGGGTGGAGGCGGCCGGGCGGGTGTGCTCGGTTCCGGCGGCCGCCGCGTGCTTCCCCTGCGGCTCCTCCGTCTCACGGGCCCGCTCGGCGAGGTCGCGGGCGCGGGCGGCCTCGGTGGTGCGGCGGGCCTGCTGTGCGGCGGCGTTGCGAGGGAGGTCGCGCAGGGCCTGGGCCGCGCGGCGGTAGGCCTCCGGGGTGGGCGCGGAGCCGGCGGCCGGCAGTGCCTTGGCCTCGGAGGTGGTCTCCAGGGCGAGGACGCGGGCGCCCTCCAGGGCGCTGGCCCGCTCGGTCTCGGCGGTCGCGTACCGGCGGAGGAGGTCGGCGTGTTCGCCGCGCAGTCCGGCGAGCTCCACGCGCTTGGCGCGGAGCTTGGCGTCGAGCTTGCCGCGCAGGGCGCGGGACTCCTCCAGGTCGGACTCCAGCTCGGCGGTCCGCTCCTCGGCCTTCCACTGGTCGGCGGCGCGGGCCCGGTCGAGCTCGGCGACCCGCAGTCCGGCACCCCGGTCCCAACTGCGCATGAGGACGGCACCGGTGACGGCCGCGGCCGCCGCGGCGGCGGCGAGCAGCCGGGCGACCACGAGGCCGCCGGGCAGCCAGGCGGCCGCGGCGCACACGACCGCGGCGCCGGCGACCGCGGACGGCGGCAGCAGCTTGTGCAGAGGCGGGGAATGGCGGTGGCGTCCACGTGGCATGGCCTGAAATTTACCGTGCGTAGGCGGCACGTGGGGTGTCGGCCCGGCAATCTCTTGGCCACTTCTCGCCGCGAGAAGTGGATATCGGCCGTTCCGGTTCCGTTTCGGGCCGACTGCCCTCACCCGGGGACTACTTGTCGACCAGCCCCTTCTCCACCAGATAGGCCTTGGCGACGTCCTCGGGCTTCGCCCGCTCGGCGTCCACCTTGCGGTTGAGTTCGGCGAGATCCGCTGTGGTCAGCACCCGGGTGAGCCGGTCGAGCGCGGTGGCTATCTCCGGAGAACCGGCGTCCTTCGCGTTGACCACGGGCAGCACGTTGTCGGCGTTCTGCAGCTTCTTGTCGTCGGTGAGGAAGACGAGGCCGTAGCCGTCGATCGTGGCGTCCGTGGTGGTGGTCAGGACCAGCTGGTCCACGCCGTCCTTGACGGCCTGCTTCGCCTGCGGTGTGCCGACGCCCTTGGGGTCGACGCCGGTCACGTCGATCCCGTACGTCTTCTTCAGACCGGGCGCGCAGAACGGTCGCACCGCGCATTCGTCACCGGCCGCGATCTTCACCTTGAGCTTGGAACGGCCGAGATCGGAAAGCGTCGTCAGCTTGTTCTTCGCGGCGAATTCCTTCGTCACCGCGAAGGCGTTCTGATCGATGGCCTCGCCGGCCGCGAGCACCTTCAGACCGCGCGGTTCCGCGAGCTTCCGCAGCGCCTCGACCGTCGCCGCCGCGTCACCCGAAGCGACCGGCTTCTCCTCGGGCGCCTTCGGCCCGTTCACCTTCGCGTTGAGGAATTCCGCGATCGTCGCCGCGTATTCCGGTACGACGTCTATCTCGCCCTTCTCCAGGGACGGCTCGTACAGTTCGCGGTTCTTCACGGTCGTGATGGACACCGAGTACCCGGCGGCCTCCAGCGACTGGGCGTACAGCTCGGCGAGCACCTTGGCCTCGGTGAACGCCGCCGCCCCGACCACGAGCGAGCCCTTGCCCCCGGCGGTCGCAGCGTCGGAGCCCGAGCCACCCGAGCTTCCGGAGCCCTTCTTGCTGCCCTCCAGGCTGTCGCCGCCGCACGCGGCGAGGGCGACCGTCAGCGCCGCCGTGCCCAGCACCGCACCCGTGATACGCGAGATCCTGTTCACCGAATCACCCATCTCAGATCGTTCGTTCAGCCGTCGAGTCGTCGGGCCCGCACCGGTCCCGCGAGCAGTCGGTCCGCCCCCACCAGCACGCCCTCCACGAGCAGGGCGAGCAGGGCCACGAGCACGGCGCCCGCGACCACCTGGGCGGTGTCGTAGGTGGCGAAGCCGGCCGTGATGATCCGGCCGAGGCCGCCCTGGCCGACCATCGCCGCGACCGTCGCCGTGGCCACCACCTGCACCGCCGCCGAGCGCACTCCGGTCATCACCACCGGCCGGGCCAGCGGGAGTTCGACCCGGCGGAAGAGCTGGCCGCCCGTCATCCCCATGCCGCGCGCGGCCCGCACGGCGGACCGGTCCACCTCGCGCATCCCCACGTACGCGTTGGTGAGGAGCGGGGGTACCGCGAAGAGCACCAGGGCCACGACGGTCGGCACGTAGCCGGCGTTGCGCAGGGGCGACACCATGAAGAGGGCGAGGACCGCGAAGACGGGGACCGCCCGCCCGACGTTCGACACGTTCACCGCGAGGGTCCCGCCCCGGCCGAGGTGGCCGAGCCAGAGGCCGAGCGGCAGCGCGAGCGCCGCGGCGATCAGCAGCGCCGCCCCGCTCACGTACACGTGCTCGGCGAGGCGCTGCCCGATGCCTTCCTCGCCGGTCCAGTGCGCGCCGGTGGTGAGCCAGGCCCAGGCATCCGTCACGACCCCCACCTCACTCACCTCCCGGCGCGGTCCGTATGCGGGTCCACGGCGTGAGCAGCCGCTGGAGGCCCAGGAGGAGCAGGTCGGCGGTGACGGCGAGCAGGACGCACAGCACGGAGGCGGCGAGCATCTGCGCCTTGAAGAAGGTCGGCAGCGCGTCCTCGATGAGATTGCCGAGGCCGCCGCGGCCGACGACCGAGCCGATCGTGGTCAGCGCGATCGTGGAGACCGTCGCCATCCGTATGCCGGCCATCAGCACGGGCAGCGCCAGCGGGAGTTCGACCTGCCAGAGGAGCCGCCACGAGCCGTACCCCATGCCCCGGGCGGCCTCCCGCGTCTCGGCGGGCACCGCGGCGAGCCCGGCCAGCGTGTTCCGCACGAGGATCGTCAGGGCGTACAGCACGAGGCCGGTGACCACGAGCGCCGCGGAGAGCCCGAAGAGGGGCAGCAGCAGGGAGAACATCGCGAGCGACGGCACCGTGTAGAGCAGGGTGGTCAGCCCGAGGACGGGTCCGGCGAACCGGGGCCTGGCCCGCACCAGCAGCGCGAGGGGGACCGACACCGCGAGGGCGATCAGCACGGACGCGACGGTGATTCCCACATGCTGGAGCAGCGCGTCCGTCAACTCCGTGCGCCGGCTGCGCAGGTACTCCCCGCAGATCCAGTCGTTCGCGACCAGACAGTTCGGCGCGCTCATCGTCCCTCCCCCGGGTCGTCGACCCTCCCGAACGCTTGTCTGACGACCCTAACCCCCGCCACCGACAATCCACCGGACTCGCCACAATGCGGCAACACGCCCTTCACACACCCCCGGTGTCCAGGGGCCAGAATGGGGAACCATGATCCGGTTCGAGCACGTGACCAAGCGGTACGCCGACGGCACCACGGCCGTCGACGACCTCTCCTTCGAGGTCGCCGAGGGCGAACTCGTCACCCTGGTCGGGCCGTCCGGCTGCGGCAAGACGACCACGATGATGATGGTGAACCGGCTCGTCGAGCCGACCTCGGGCCGCGTCCTCGTCGACGGCGAGGACATCGCCGGCGTCGACCCGGTCGCCCTGCGCCGCAAGATCGGCTACGTCATCCAGCAGGTCGGGCTCTTCCCCCACCGCACGGTCCTCGACAACACGGCGACCGTTCCCGCCCTCCTCGGCTGGAAGAAGGCCGCCGCACGCGCGCGTGCCGCCGAACTCCTCGACCTGGTCGGCCTCGACCCGGCCACGTACGGCTCCCGCTACCCCGCCCAGCTGTCCGGCGGACAGCGCCAGCGCGTCGGCGTCGCCCGCGCCCTCGCCGCCGACCCGCCCGTCCTCCTCATGGACGAGCCGTTCGGCGCCGTCGACCCCGTCGTCCGCGAGCGCCTCCAGAACGAGTTCCTCGCCCTCCAGGCCACCGTCCGCAAGACCGTCCTCCTCGTCACCCACGACATCGAGGAGGCCGTCCGGATGGGCGACCGCATGGCCGTCTACGGGCAGGGCCGCATCGAGCAGTTCGACGCCCCCGCCACCGTCCTCGGCTCCCCCGCCACCCCGTACGTCGCGGACTTCGTCGGCAGCGACCGCGGCCTCAAGCGGCTCGCCGTCACCCCCGTCACCGAGGCCGACCTCGACCCGTGGGCGAAGGGCGCCGGCGCGACCGGGAACGGCGACCCCGCCCCCGTACCCCTCGGCACCTCACTCAAGGACGCCCTCGCCGCACTCCTCCAGCACGACACGGGCCGCCTCACGGTCACCGGCGCCGACGGGACGCCGCTCGGCGTCCTCACCCCGGCCGGCGTCCACCGCGCCCTGCGCCGGGCCACCCCGGAGTGAGCGTCAGCTCGCACTGAGCCATCCCGGGGTGAGCGTCCGCTCGCACTGAGCCACCCCGGAGTGAGTGTCAGCTCGCCCCGGGCCGCCCCGGAATGAGCCTCAGCTCGCGCTGAGCTTCGTGCCCATCCAGACCAGGCCCGGCGGGATCTCGCGGTTCCACGTGTTGAAGTTGTGGCCGCCGCTCTCCAGCGTGATCGACGAGACCTTCGCCGGGCTCCTCACCTTCCGGACGAACTCCCGCGTCCCCTTCAGGTTGTCCTCGCCCCGCTTCGACGTCGTCACCAGGAAGGACGAATGCCCCTGCGGCAGGTGGTCCAGGCTCCACAGCAGGTCGGACCGCCGGCGCAGCGCCTCGTCCCCGCGGAAGAGGTCACCCGTCGTCACGTCCTCCGCGGCCCGGTAGTACGCCGAGAACCCCGCCCCCGCCGCGAACCGGTCCGGATGGCGCAGCGCGATCTTCAGGGCGCAGTAGGCCCCCGTCGAGTTCCCCATGAACCCCCAGTTCCGGGGGTTCGTCCCCACCCGGTACGTCTCCGAGACGGCCCTCGGCAGGTCCTCGGCGAAGAAGGTCTCCGTCTTCGGGCCCCCGGGGACGTCCACGCACTCGGTGTCCCGCGGCGGCGCCACCGTCGGCCGCAGCATCACCAGGATCATCGGCTGCATCCGGCCCTCCTTCGCCTGGAGGTAGGCCGTCTTGGGGTACTTCAGCCCCTTGATCAGGTTCTCCGCGGTGCCCGGGTACCCGGTGAGCACCACAGCCGCCGGGAACGTCCGCTTCGCGTACCGCGCCTGGAAGTACTCCGGCGGCAGGTACACGTACGCCGGCGAGACGATGCCCGACCGGTCCCCCGCTATGACGACCTGCTGTATCCGGCCGCCGACCTCCGGACGGCCGCCGCCCGGCACGTCGAGCGCCCGCGTCCCCACCACCCGTACGTCCTTCGAGCCCGCCGCGTGGTCGACGACGACCCCCATGTCCTGCTCCTGCCCGAACAGGTCCGCCCACGAGCCGTAGAAGAGGAACGACCGGTTCGCCGCCAGGCCCACCGCCGCGAACAGCGCCACCTGCGTCACGAGCAGCAGTGCCACCCGCCCCACCACGCTCCGCCACCCGCCGCGCGCGAGCCGCGGCCACAGCAGCACCGTGGCCGCGAACAGCACCACTGCCAGCACCACTGACGACCAGAGGACCTTGTCGCTGGTGAGACCCATGAGACGCCCGAGCCTTCTTTCCGAGAATTTCCTGTGCACCGATGAACCCGACTCCGCACGGCTCCGTCCTAGAAGGCGCACCAGCCGGAGAGACCCCCGCCGAACGCGCGACGGGGCCCGACCGGAGTCGAGAACCCTCGCAGGACCCCTCGCGGGACCACAGGAACCACGGGAGCACGGGAAGCCATGTCTGTCACGGTAGATGGGGACAAATCAGGAATGGTTCCGGTTCGAGCACGCCGGATTCTCCGCGGCCCCCGACCCGAGAAGGTCCCGGCCCTCGTCGGCACGGCCTGCACCCTCATCGGCCTCATCGACATCGCCGCCGGGGTCTTCCCCCGCTTCCGCGCCAGCCGCATGCACGCCGTCGCCGAGGTCCTCCCCGGCACCCTCGGCCCCCTGTCCGCCGCCCTCTCCCTCAGCGCCGGCGTCCTCCTCCTGCTCCTCGCCCACGGCCTCAAGCGCCACAAGCGCCGTGCCTGGCGCGCCGCCGTCGTCCTCCTCCCCCTCGGCGGCCTGGCCCAGTTCGTCTGGCGCCACTCCGTCCTCGGCGCCCTGCTCTCCCTCGCCCTCCTCGCCCTCCTGCTGCGCCACCGGGGCGAGTTCGCCGCCCTCCCCGACCCCCGCAGCCGCTGGCGCGCCCTCGCCAACTTCGTCGTCATGGGCGCCGGATCCATCGCCCTCGGCCTCGTGATCGTCAGCGCCCACCCCCGCCGCGTCATCGGCGACCCCAGCCTCGCCGACCGCCTCGAACACGTCCTCTACGGACTCCTCGGCGTCGAAGGCCCCGTCGGCTACACCAAGGGCGTCGACTGGACCGTCGGCTACTCCCTCGGCGCCCTCGGCATGCTCACCGCCCTCACCACCATCTACCTCGCCTTCCGCCCCGAGCACCCCGCCGCCCGCCTCACCGCCGACGACGAGACCCGGCTGCGCGCCCTCCTCGACCAGCACGGCGGCCGCGACTCCCTCGGCCACTTCGCGCTCCGCAGCGACAAGGGCGTCGTCTTCTCCCCCAGCGGCAAGGCCGCCGTCTGCTACCGCGTCGTCTCCGGCGTCATGCTCGCCAGCGGCGACCCCATCGGCGACGTCGAGGCCTGGCCCGGAGCCATCGAACGGTTCATGGACGAGGCCAAGGCCCACTCCTGGACCCCCGCCGTCATGGGCTGCTCCGAGACCGGCGGCCAGGTCTGGACCCGCGAGACCGGCCTCGACGCCCTCGAACTCGGCGACGAGGCGGTCGTCGACGTCGCCGACTTCTCCCTCTCCGGCCGCGCCATGCGCAACGTCCGCCAGATGGTCAAGCGCATCGAGCGCAACGGCTACACCACCCAGGTCCGCCGGGTCCGCGACCTCGACGAAGCCGAACTCGCCCGCGTCCGCCGCGCCGCCGCCGACTGGCGCGGCACCGACACCGAGCGCGGCTTCTCCATGGCCCTCGGCCGCATCGGCGCCCCCGGCGACGGCGACGCCGTCATAGCGACCGCCCACAAGACCGACGACGCCGACGGCCCCGACTCGCCCTACGGCGACCTCAAGGCGATCATCCACTTCGTCCCCTGGGGCCCCGACGGCATGTCGCTCGAACTCATGCGCCGGGACCGCTCCGCCGACCCCGGCATGAACGAACTCCTCATCGTCGCCGCCCTCCAGGCCTCCCCCGCCCTCGGCATCGAGCGCGTCTCCCTGAACTTCGCCATGTTCCGCGCCGCCCTCGCCCGCGGCGAGAAGATCGGCGCCGGCCCCGTCCTGCGCGTCTGGCGCGGGCTCCTCGTCTTCCTCTCCCGCTGGTTCCAGATCGAGTCGCTCTACAAGTTCAACGCCAAGTTCCGGCCACGCTGGGAACCCCGCTTCGTCGTCTACCGCACCAGCCGCGACCTGCCCCGCATCGGCTTCGCCGCCATGCAGGCCGAAGGCTTCGTGAACCTCTCCCTGCCCCGCCCCTTCACCCGCAGGCGCCCCGCACCGGCCCCCCGGCCCTGCACCCACATCGTCGCCGCCCCCGCGGGCGAGCGCGAGGTCCGCGCGGCCTGATCTCGCCCCTGGGCCCTACGCTGGACACATGAGTACGACGATCGACCGGGGAACCGCCCGAGGCCTGCCGGAGTGGGACCGCTGCGCGGTCATGGGCGTGGTCAACGTGACCCCCGACTCCTTCTCCGACGGCGGCCGCTGGTTCGACACCACGGCCGCCGTCAAACACGGCCTCGACCTCGTCGCCGAAGGCGCCGACCTCGTCGACGTCGGCGGCGAGTCCACCCGCCCCGGCGCCACCCGCGTCGACGAGGAGGAAGAGCTCCGCCGCGTCGTCCCCGTCGTCCGCGGCCTCGCCGCCGAGGGCGTCACCGTCTCCGTCGACACCATGCGCGCGCGTGTCGCCGCCCGCGCCGTCGAAGCCGGCGCCGTCCTCGTCAACGACGTCAGCGGCGGCCTCGCCGACCCCGGCATGGTCCCCGCCGTCGCCGCCGCCGAGGTCCCCTTCGTCGTCATGCACTGGCGCGGATTCAGCCAGGACATGAACAGCCTCGCCGTGTACGACGACGTCGTCGGCGAGGTCGTCGGCGAGCTCCGCACCCGCCTGGAGGCCGTCGTCGCCGGCGGCGTCGACCCCGAGCGCATCGTCGTCGACCCCGGCCTCGGCTTCGCCAAACTCGCCCCGCACGACCTCGCCCTCGTCGCCCACCTCCCCGAGCTCCGCGCCCTCGGCCGGCCCCTCCTGGTCGCCGCCTCCCGCAAGCGGTTCCTCGGCCACGTCCTCACCCGCGAGGGCGCCGCCCCACCCCCCGCCCGCGAACGCGACGCCGCCACCGCCGCCGTCTCCGCGCTCGCCGCCCACGCCGGCGCGTGGGCCGTCCGCGTCCACGAGGTCCGCGCCACCGCCGACGCCGTACGGGTCGCCCGAGCCGTCGAGGGAGCCGCGTGAGCCGCACGGACCGCAGCACCGACGAGGCGGCCGTCGAAGCCGCCAACACCGCCTTCTACGAGGCGATGGAGACCGGCGACTTCGAAGGCGTCTCCGGCCTGTGGCTCGACGACGGCGCCACCCCCATCACCTGCGTCCACCCCGGCTGGCCCGTCCTCACCGGCCGCGGCGAGGTGCTCCGCTCGTACGCCCTGATCATGGCGAACACCGAGTACATCCAGTTCTTCCTCACCGACCTGGAGATCTCCCTCGCCGACGGCACCGCCGTCGTCACCTGCACCGAGAACATCCTCAGCGGCGGCCCCGCCGAGGACGGCGCCGAGCTCGGCCCCCTCGTCGGCCAGCTCGTCGTCGCCACCAACGTGTTCCGCCGCACGCCCGCGGGCTGGAAGATCTGGTCCCACCACGCCTCCCCCGTCCTCACCGACACCGACGAGGACACCCCCGAGGAGCCCGGCCCCGACGGCGCGGAACCCCCCGTCTGACCCGCCCAAGGCCCCCGAGGGCAAGCGCTGTCGGTCCCCGCAGGTAGATTCGAGAGTGGACACCCGGCCGTCCGCACCCGGCTGCGTGGCCACCCGAACTACGACAGCAGGAGTGATTCGCGTGGATCGTGTCGCGCTGCGCGGCCTCAAGGCCCGAGGCCACCACGGCGTCTTCCCCAAGGAGCGCGAGGAGGGCCAGACCTTCATCGTGGACCTGGTCCTCGGCCTGGACACCCGCCCCGCGGCGGCCGACGACGACCTGGCGAAGACCGTGCACTACGGCATCGTCGCCGAAGAGGTCGTCGACGTCGTCCAGGGCGAGCCCGTCGACCTCATCGAAACCCTCGCCGAGCGCATCGCCCAGCAGTGCCTCAGCCACGCCGGGGTCCAAGAGGTGGAAGTCGTCGTCCACAAGCCGGACGCACCCATCACCGTGCCCTTCGACGACGTCACCATCACGATCACCCGGAGCCGACGATGAAGCCGACGCAGAGCGACCCCACCGTCCAGCCCGTACCGGCCTCCGTCGTCGCGACCGTCGACGCCGCCGACACGACCCTCTCCAACCCCCGCTGGGCCGTCCTCGCCCTCGGCGCCAACCTCGGCAACCGCCTGGAGACCCTCCAGGGGGCCCTCGACGCCCTCGCGGACACCCCGGGCCTCCGGGTCAAGGCCGTCTCCCCCGTCTACGAGACGGAGCCCTGGGGCGTCGAGCCCGGCAGCCAGCCCTCGTACCTGAACGCCGTCGCCCTCGTACGGACCACCCTGCCGCCCTCCTCCCTCCTGGAGCGGGCCCAGGCCGTCGAGGAGGCCTTCCACCGCGTCCGCGAGGAGCGCTGGGGCTCCCGCACCCTCGACGTCGACATCATCACGTACGCCGACGTCGTCTCCGAGGACCCCGTCCTCACCCTCCCGCACCCCCGCGCCCACCAGCGCGCCTTCGTCCTCGTCCCGTGGCACGACGTCGACCCCGAAGCCCAGCTCCCCGGCCACGGCCCCGTCGCCTCGATCCTCGCCGCCCTCGGCAGCGAAGGCGTCACTCCCCGTGTCGATCTGGAACTCCGTCTGCCCGAGTAGTCGTTAGGCTCGTGCCAGACCGCCCCGCGACCACATGAAGGACACCCGGTGAAACAACTGCGGCTCAAGGTGCTCACCGGACTGTTCCTCGTGGCCGGAATCCTCTCGTGGGGTGCCGCCCGTCTCTGGGACTCGGTCGGCACCCTCCCCAGCGTGCCGATCGCCGCGCCCATCGTCCTCGCCGTGATCGCCGTCGTCCTGACCGCGACCGCCCTCTCCATCCGGGTCCGCCTCAAGGCCCAGCGCGAGCGGCGCCCCGGCGCCAAGGGCGTCGAACCCCTCATGGCGGCCCGCGCCGTCGTCTTCGGCCAGGCCAGCGCCCTCGTCGCCGCCATCGTCGCCGGCATGTACGGCGGCACCGGCGTCTTCCTCCTCGGCTCCCTCGACGTCCCCGCCCGCCGCGACCAAGCCCTCTACGCCGCCCTCGCCGTCGTGGCCGGCATCGGCGTCATCGCCGCCGCCCTCTTCCTCGAGCGCGTCTGCAAACTCCCCGAAGACGACGACGAAGGCCCGGGCAAGGCCCGGGCCTGAGGCATTCCTCGGTCGTGGCGCGTCAGCGCGCCATGATGAGGCTCATCGCCTCGGCGCGGGTCGCCGGGTCCCTCAGCTGGCCGCGCACGGCCGACGTGATGGTCTTGGCGCCCGGCTTCCGGATGCCCCGCATCGACATGCACATGTGCTCGCACTCGAAGACCACGATGACGCCGCGCGGCTCCAGGATCTCCATCAGCGAGTCCGCCACCTGCGTGGTGAGCCGCTCCTGCACCTGGGGACGGCGGGCGTAGACGTCCACGAGCCGGGCCAGCTTCGACAGGCCCGTGATCTTGCCCGAGGTGGACGGGATGTACCCGACGTGGGCGACCCCGCGGAACGGTACGAGGTGGTGCTCACAGGTTGAGTACACCTCGATGTCCTTGACCAGCACCATCTCGTCGTGACCGAGGTCGAAGGTGGTCGTCAGGACGTCGTCGGGCGTCTGCCACAGGCCCGCGAATATCTCCTTGTACGCCCGCGCCACCCGCCCGGGCGTCTCCCGCAGGCCCTCGCGGTCGGGGTCTTCGCCGACGGCGATGAGGAGTTCGCGGACGGCGGCCTCGGCGCGCTTCTCGTCGAACTCGCCGATCGTGCCCTCGCCGTCCAGGGTCACCGGGTCGGTCATCTCTGTGCCTCGTTCCGTCTGACTGTGGTGCGCGAAAAGCCGCGCCCCCACAGGCTAAAACCTGTGGGGGCGCGGCAGCCATTCCGGGGTGGGACGGTCAGTCCTCGGGGGTGTCCACCGGGGCGATCTCGATGCCCTTGGTGGTGTCCACGGGGGTGGCCGAGCCGTTCGCGGTGCCGTTGGCGCTGTTCGTCAGGGCGAGCTCCTTGGGGGAGAGCACCGGCGGACGCGTCGAGGGCGTGCGGCGGGAGGAGCCGGTCCAGGCCGGACGGGCCGGGCGCTTGACGATGGGGGCGAAGATCTCGGCGATCTCCTCCTTGCCCAGCGTCTCCTTCTCGAGGAGGGCGAGGACCAGGTTGTCGAGAAGGTCACGGTTCTCGACGAGGATCTCCCACGCCTCGTTGTGCGCGGTCTCGATGAGCTTCTTGACCTCTTCGTCGACCAGCGCCGCGACCTCTTCCGAGTAGTCGCGCTGGTGCGCCATCTCGCGGCCGAGGAACGGCTCCGTGTTGTCGCCGCCGAACTTGATGGCGCCGAGCCGCTCGGTCATGCCGTACTGGGTGACCATCGCGCGGGCCGTGGCGGTGGCCTTCTCGATGTCGTTCGCCGCGCCCGTCGTCGGGTCGTGGAAGACGAGCTCCTCGGCCGCGCGGCCGCCCAGCATGTAGGCGAGCTGGTCGAGCATCTCGTTGCGGGTGGTCGAGTACTTGTCCTCGTCCGGGAGGACCATCGTGTAGCCCAGGGCGCGGCCGCGGGACAGGATGGTGATCTTGTGGACGGGGTCGGAGTTCGGCGAGGCCGCCGCGACCAGGGCGTGACCGCCCTCGTGGTACGCGGTGATCTTCTTCTCCTTGTCCGACATGATCCGGGTCCGCTTCTGCGGGCCCGCGACCACACGGTCGATCGCCTCGTCCAGCGCGTTGTTGTCGATCAGCTTCTGATCGCCGCGGGCGGTGAGGAGCGCCGCCTCGTTGAGGACGTTGGAGAGGTCCGCGCCGGTGAAGCCGGGGGTGCGTCGGGCGACGGCGCCGAGGTCGACGTCCGGGGCGACCGGCTTGCCCTTCTGGTGGACCTTGAGGATCTCCAGACGGCCCTGCATGTCCGGGCGGTCGACGGCGATCTGCCGGTCGAAGCGGCCGGGGCGCAGGAGGGCGGGGTCGAGGATGTCGGGGCGGTTGGTCGCCGCGATGAGGATGACACCGCCCTTGACGTCGAAGCCGTCCATCTCGACCAGGAGCTGGTTGAGGGTCTGCTCGCGCTCGTCGTGGCCGCCGCCGAGGCCGGCGCCGCGGTGGCGGCCGACCGCGTCGATCTCGTCGACGAAGACGATGGCCGGGGCGTTGGCCTTGGCCTGCTCGAAGAGGTCGCGGACACGGGAGGCGCCGACGCCGACGAACATCTCGACGAAGTCGGAGCCGGAGATCGAGTAGAACGGCACGCCGGCCTCTCCGGCGACGGCGCGCGCGAGGAGCGTCTTGCCGGTTCCGGGCGGGCCGTAGAGCAGGACGCCCTTGGGGATCTTGGCGCCGACGGCCTGGAACTTCGCGGGTTCCTGGAGGAATTCCTTGATCTCGTGGAGTTCCTCGACGGCCTCGTCCGAGCCGGCGACGTCGGCGAAGGTGGTCTTCGGCGTGTCCTTGGTGATGAGCTTCGCCTTGGACTTGCCGAACTGCATGACGCGGGAGCCGCCGCCCTGCATCTGGTTCATCAGGAAGAGGAAGACGACCACGATCAGGACGAAGGGGAGGAGCGAGAGCAGGATCGAGACGAAGGGCGACTGCTTCGTCGGCGAGACGGTGTAGCCCTTCTCGATCTGCCCGGCTTCGAACTTCTCCTGGAGCTTGTCGGCGATGTCCACGCCCTGGCTACCGATGTAGCTGGCCTGGACCTTGCTGCTCTTGTCGATCTTCTGGCCGTCGATGAGCTCGATCTTGATGATCTGCTCGTCGCCGGTGGTGACCTTTGCCTGCTTGACCTGGTTCTTGTCGATCGCCTGGACGACCTTGCCGGTGTCCACCGTCTTGTAGCCCTCGGACGAGCCGACGACCTGCATCAGCACGACCACGGCGAGGACGGCCAGCACGATCCACATGACCGGCCCACGGAAGTATCGCTTCACGTCCATCCATACGGGGCGAGAACGCCCCGTCCCTCCTGCCCGTAGGAAAATGCTGCTGTGAGTGCTGCTATGTGAAAAAGCTGTTCTTCGGACGGTACCTCAGCATCGTCGCCCGCGACCGCCTTCCCGTGGTTCAACGGAGGGAAGGCGGTCCGGGTTCCCCGAACGGCGGGAATGCCGACGACGTGCTCAGCCGCCGTATACGTGCGGGGCGAGAGTGCCGACGAACGGAAGGTTCCGGTACTTCTCGGCGTAGTCGAGGCCGTAGCCGACGACGAATTCGTTGGGGATGTCGAAGCCGATCCACTTGACGTCGATCGCGACCTTGGCGGCCTCGGGCTTGCGCAGCAGGGTGCACACCTCGAGGGAGGCGGGCTCGCGCGAGCCGAGGTTCGACAGGAGCCACGACAGGGTCAGGCCGGAGTCGATGATGTCCTCGACGATCAGGACGTGCTTGCCCTTGATGTCGGTGTCGAGGTCCTTGAGGATCCTGACGACGCCCGAGGACTGGGTGCCGGCGCCGTAGGAGGAGACGGCCATCCAGTCCATGGTGACGGGGGTGGAAAGGGCGCGTGCCAGATCCGCCATCACCATCACGGCGCCCTTGAGGACACCGACGATGAGCAGGTCCTTGCCCGCGTATTCCGCGTCGATCTTCGCGGCCAGCTCAGCCAGCTTGGCGTCGATCTCTTCCTTGGTGATGAGCACCGACTGGAGGTCGGTGCCCATGTCCTTCTCGTTCACCCGGGTCACTTTCGTTGCAGCGTGCGTCAGCCTTGCCGGATGACCAGTCTGCCACCCTGGCGGCGGGCTTCGACGCGGCCGGGCAGGTTGATGGCTCCCTGGCCGCGCCAGCCGGTGATGAGCCGGTCGACTTCTTCGATGTGCCGGGCGAAGAGGGAGCCGGCGGGAGCGCCCTCCGCGATGACGGCGCGGCGCAGGACGCGGCGGCGTACGGCGGGGGGCAGCCCGAAGAGCTTGGCGCATTCGAGGGCGCCCGCCTCGTCGCGTACGGCGGTCTCGGCGTCGGCGGCCCAGGTGTCGAGGGCGTCGGCGTCGTCGCGGGAGAGCTGGGCCGTTCGGGCGAGGGCTTCGACGACGCCCTTGCCGAGTGCCTTCTCGAGGGCGGGGAGGCCTTCGTGGCGGAGCCGGGAGCGGGTGTACGCCGGGTCGCTGTTGTGGGGGTCGTCCCATACGGCGAGTTCCTGGGCGATGCACGCCTTGCGGACGGTCTGGCGGTCGAGCTGGAGGAAGGGGCGCCGGTAGCGGCGGGCGGCGCCGGAGACGGCGGCCATGCCGGAGAGGGAGCGGATGCCGGAGCCCCGGGCGAGGCCGAGGAGGACGGTCTCCGCCTGGTCGTCGCGGGTGTGGCCGAGGAGGATCGCGGCGGCTCCGTGGCGTGCGGCGGCGGCGTCGAGCGCGGCGTAGCGCGCGTCGCGGGCGGCGGCCTCGGGTCCTCCTTCGCGGCCGACGGTGACGGTGACGGCCTCGACGGGGGTGAGGCCGAGGGCGGTCATGCGTCCGGCGACCTCGGTGGCGCGGCTGTCGGAGCCGTCCTGGAGGCCGTGGTCGACGGTGACGCCGCCGGCCCGCACGGGGAGCTTGCGGGCTTCGAAGGCGAGGGCGGAGGCGAGCGCCATGGAGTCGGCGCCTCCGGAGCACGCGACGAGCACCAGGGGGCCGGGTGCGTCGGGTGCGGTGGTGGGGTCGGTCTGGTGCTCGGTGAGAACGTCGTGGAGTACGCGGCGGACCGCCAGGCGTATCGCCGCGACCGCAGGATGGGGACCCATGTCCGGTGCCCTTCGTGATGGGGGTGGGGTGCCTCGGTCGGAGTCTTAACGGTCGGAAAGGGGGTTTCGGTCACTCAGAGTGCGACGATGGTGACAGAAACCCGGCCGTTACCCGAGCATTGCACGCCTCACCCCCTACCCAGGGTCCCTCGGATGGGTGATTGGTGGGGTGTTCTCACGTGTTCCTATGACGTCTGCCGCACCTGTCTCACGAGTCTGCCTTACGGTGCACCCTCGCGATCCAGTCGGCGGGGGCGGCGATCTCGGCCTTGGTGGGGAGCGTGTTGGGGGAGGTCCAGACGCGGTTGAAGCCGTCCATGCCGACCTGGTCGACGACGGCGCGGACGAAGCGCTCGCCGTCGCGGTACTGGCGGAGCTTGGCGTCGAGGCCGAGGAGCTTGCGCAGGGCGAGGTCGAGGCGGGAGGCGCCGCGGGCCCGCCGCTGCTGGAACTTCTCGCGGATCTCGGCGACGGTCGGCACGACCTGCGGTCCGACGCCGTCCATGACGTAGTCGGCGTGGCCTTCGAGGAGGGACATGACGGCGGTCAGGCGGCCGAGGATCTCGCGCTGCTCGGGGGTCTGGACGAGCTCGACGAGGGAGGGGGTGGGCTCGCCCTCCTCGCCCTCGGGGCGGCCGCCGACGAGGGTCTGGGCGGCTTCGCGGAGGCGCTCGACGACGGTGCCGGGGTCGACGTCGGTGGCCGTGAGGAACGACTGGATCTCGCCCTTGAGGTGGTCGCGGAGCCAGGGGACGGCGGTGAACTGGGTGCGGTGGGTCTCCTCGTGGAGGCAGACCCAGAGCCGGAAGTCGTGCGGGGTGACGTCGAGTTCGCGTTCGACGTGGACGATGTTGGGCGCGACGAGCAGGAGCCGTCCGCCGCCGTCGGCACCGGCGGGGAGATCGCGGGTGGCGGGGGCGAAGGTCTCGTACTGGCCGAGGATCCGGGAGGCGAGGAAGGACAGCAGCATGCCGAGCTCGACGCCGGTGATCTTCCCGCCGAAGGCGCCGAGGACGGCGCTGCCGGGGGTGCCGGCGCGGCGGTCCTGCATCTTGCCGAGGAGTGGGGTGAGGAGTTCGCGGAAGCCGGCGACGTTGGCCTTGATCCAGCCGGCGCGGTCGACGACCAGGACGGGGGTGTCGTGCGGGGCGGCGCCCTCGGGGATCATCCGCGTGTAGGCGCGGACGTGCTCCTCGGACGCCTTGGCGTGCCTGCGGAGTTCGGCGACGACCTCGCGGGCCTCGTCGCGGCTGACTTCGGGTCCGGGCCGCACGAGGCGGGTCGCGGTCGCGACCGCGAGGTTCCAGTCGACCATCCCTGATGTGCCTGCGCCACCGGTGCTCGTCATGCGTCAACCGTACGGTCTCGGCGCCCGATCGGTGTCGGTTCGGTGCGGGTCGGTACGGGTCCGGGCGGGTGTCAGTCGGTTCCGGCGAGTGCCGTGGCGAGGCGGTCGAGGGCGGGCTGCGCCTCGTACGGGGAGAGGGTGCGGCCGGCGAGGAACGCGAAGGCGAGGAGGCGGCCGTCGGGGGTGACGACGGTGCCGGCGAGCGTGTTGACGCCCGTGAGGGTGCCGGTCTTTGCGCGGACGAGTCCGGCGCCCGCGGGCGCGGCGCCGTAGCGGCCGGCGAGGGTGCCGGTGAAGCCGCCGACGGGGAGGCCGGTGAGGACGGAGCGCAGGGCCGGGCGGGCGGGATCGGCCGCGCGGGTGAGGAGTCCGGTGAGGAGGGCGGCGGAGACCCGGTCGCGGCGGTCGAGTCCACTGCCGTCGGCGAAGCGGGCCCCGGTGACGGGGAGGCCGAGCCGGGCGATCTCGTCGCGTACGGCGCGCTCGGCGCCCTGGAAGCTGGCGGGGCGCCGGTGGGCGAGGGCGGTCTGCCGGGCGAGGGCTTCGGCGAGGTCGTTGTCGCTGTGGGTGAGGGTGCGCTCGGCGAGGTCGGCGAGGGGCGCGGAGTACGTCCGGGCGAGCGGGGCGGTCTGCGGGGCGCGGCCGGGCGCGGGGTCGCCGGTGACCTTGACGCCGGCCCGGGCGAGCAGGGCGGCGAAGGTCCTCGCGGTGTCGCCCGCGGGGTCGGCGGTGCGGGGCGCGGGGCCGCTGCGGCTGTCGTCGAGGCGGCCTTCGTCGGTCATGAGGGCGACGACGGGGGCGATGTTCTCGTTGGGGCCGATGGGGTGGAGCCGGGGGCCCTGGTAGAGGTGCGTGTCGTACGCGAGGCGTACGGAGGTGCGGCCCCGCTTCGTCAGGGCGCGCGCGGTGTCGGCGGCGAGGGCCTTCAGGCGGGCGGGGTCGAGGGTGGGGTCACCGCCGCCGGTGAGGGTGACGGCGCTGTCGTCGGGGGCCGCGGTGACGGTGGTGGCGATGCGGTGGTCGGGGCCGAGGGCGGAGAGCGCGGCCGCGACGGTGGCGATCTTGACCGTGGAGGCGGGGGTCATGGCGGTGGCCGCGCCCTCGCCGTACAGCTGCCCGCCGGTGGCGGTGTCGACGACCGAGGCGGTGCGGAGCGGGCCGAGGCCGGGGTCGGCGAGGAGCGGCGCGAGGACGCCGGCGAGGTCCGCGGACGGTCCCGCGGGGGCCGGGGTCTGCAGGGCGGCGAGGACGCCGGGGGCGCTGGGCGCGGGGGCGGGGCGGCGGGGTGCTGCGGGGGCCGGGGCGGCGGCGTGACGCGTGACACCCGTCGCGGGGGCGGCGGCGCGGGCCCGCTCGGCCGTACGCTGACCTCCGTCCCATGGTCCGGCCGCGGTCACCGCCACGGCAGCCAGGGCGAGTCCGAGGGCGGCGGAGCCCGCCGTGAGCTGCCACGTTCTCGGCTCCGGCATCTGCTGACCAGCCCCTTTCGCGATCACGCACGTGCGTGAGGGACACTTAACCACCGCGCGCCGTCGCGAGCATTCACTTGTGTTGATTCAGGAGGAGCCACCCGTGGAGTTCGACGTTCTCATCGAGATCCCCAAGGGATCGCGGAACAAGTACGAGGTCGACCACGAGACCGGTCGCATCCGTCTGGACCGTCGTCTCTTCACGTCGACGGCCTACCCGACCGACTACGGCTACGTCGAGAACACCCTGGGTGAGGACGGCGACCCGCTGGACGCGCTCGTGATCCTCGACGAGCCGACGTTCCCGGGCTGCCTGATCAAGTGCCGCGCCATCGGCATGTTCCGCATGACGGACGAGGCCGGCGGCGACGACAAGCTGCTGTGCGTCCCGGCGACGGACCCGCGCATGGAGCACCTGCGGGACATCCACCACGTGGCGGAGTTCGACCGCCTGGAGATCCAGCACTTCTTCGAGGTCTACAAGGACCTGGAGCCGGGCAAGTCCGTCGAGGGCGCCGACTGGGTCGGCCGCGCCGAGGCCGAGGAAGAGATCGAGAAGTCCTACGCTCGCGCCAAGGAGCAGGGCGGTCACTGAGACCGCGCTGTCGTGATCGTGTGAAGGCGGTGCACCTCTCCGGGTGTACCGCCTTTCGCACATCCGTCGCACCTTCATACTGGAATTCACGATTCCCTGGGGATGAGGCGGAGACAGTGGTGGCGGAGCCGGAGGGCCCCGAGGAGGCTCCTGAGGACCGGAAGCCGCAGTCGGACGAGGCGCGGAGCGCGTTCGTCCCGCCGGCCGGGGTGGAGCAGCCCGTCCCGCCCGAGGAGGAGCATCCGACCTCCGAGTTCGCGCTGCCGCCCGGTACGACGACGGAGCCGCCGCAGGAGCAGGAGGGTTCGGCGTTCGCGACGCCCGCCACCTACTCGGCGAAGACCTCGCCGCCCGTGTTCACCCCGGCGTACGGGGTTCCCCTGGTGCGGCTCTCGCAGGACGCGCCGTGGCAGGACCGGATGCGGACCATGCTGCGGCTGCCGGTGCACGAGCGGCCGGTGCCGGAGTCGGCCGGCAAGGGGGACGAGTCCGGGCCTTCGGTACCGCGCGTGCTCGACCTGACTCTGCGCATCGGCGAGCTGCTGCTCGCGGGCGGGGAGGGCGCGGAGGACGTCGAGGCGGCGATGTTCGCCATCTGCCGCTCGTACGGTCTGGACCGGGTGGAGCCGACGGTGACGTTCACCCTGCTGGCCGTCACGTACCAGCCGTCGCTCGTGGACGATCCGATCACGGCGAACCGGACGGTACGGCGCCGGGGCACGGACTACACGCGGCTCGCGGCGGTGTACCAGCTGCTCGCGGACATCAACGCGCGGGCGCACGAGGTGACGCCGGAGGAGGCGTACCGGCGGCTCGCGGAGATACGGCGGAACCGGCATCCGTATCCGGGGTGGGTGCTGACGGCGGCGGCGGGGGTCCTCGCCGGTGCGGCCTCGGTGCTGCTCGGCGGCGGTCCGACGGTGTTCCTCGTGGCCGCGCTCGGCGCGGTGCTCGGCGACCGTCTCGCGTGGCTGTGCGCGGGGCGGGGGCTGCCGGAGTTCTACCAGTTCCTGGTGGCGGCGATGCCGCCGGCGGCGATGGGGGTGCTCCTGACGCTGCTGCACGCGGATCTGCGGCCGTCGGCGGTGATCACCGGTGGCCTGTTCGCGCTGATTCCGGGGCGGGCGCTCGTCGCGGCCGTGCAGGACGGCCTGACCGGTTTCTACATCACGGCTTCGGCCCGGCTCCTCGAGGTCGCGTACTTCTTCGTCGCGATCGTGGTGGGCGTACTGTCGGTGCTGTACATCGCCGTGCAGTTCGACGCGCAGCTGAACCCTGAGGGGGCGCTGCGGGCGGTGGAGCGGCCGGTGACGCAGATCCTGGCGTCGATGGTGCTGTGCGCGACGTTCGCGGTGCTGCTGCAGCAGTCGCGGTCGACGGTGCTGTTCGCGACGCTGAACGGCGGGGTCGCGTGGGTGATCTACGCGTCGATCGCGGTGACCGCGCAGGGCTCGACGGTGATGGCGACGGCGGTGGCGGCGGGCCTGGTGGGGCTCTTCGGGCAGTTGATCGCCCGCTACCACCACACCTCGTCGCTGCCGTACGTGACGGCGGCGATCGGCCCGCTGCTGCCGGGTTCGGCGACGTACTTCGGTGTGCTCGCCATCGCCCAGAACAACCTGGACCAGGGCTTCGCGTCGCTGGCGAAGGCGGCGGCGCTGGCCCTGGCCATCGCGATCGGGGTGAACCTGGGGAGCGAGCTGGCCCGGCTCTTCATGCAGGCGCCCGCCGCGGCGTCGGCACGGCGGGCGGCGAAGCGGACCCGAGGCTTCTAGAGGCCGCTGTCCGGCCGATCAGACCGGCTGACCAAGGGCCAGGGCTCAGGGCTCAGGTCTCAGAGATCAGGGATCAGCGTCCGGCGGTGTCCCGTCGTGTGCGGCGGGACACCGCGTGGAGCGCGCTGCTACCGCTTGGCGTGGCGGCCGCGGGGCGCGCCCGGGTTCGGGGTGCCGGGGGCGTCGTGGTCGCTCTCGTCCTCGGCCGCCGCCTTCTTGGACTGGGAGCGGGCTCGGAGGAGCTCGATCGCGACCGGGATGACGGAGATCAGGACGATGCCGACGAGGATCAGCTCGATGTGCTTGTGCACGAAGTCGATCTTGCCGAGGGAGGCGCCGAGCAGGGTCACGCCGGCGCCCCACAGCACACCGCCGATGACGTTGAACGTGATGAACGAGCGGTAGTTCATCCGGCTGACACCGGCGATGATCGGCGTGAACGTCCGCACGATGGGGACGAAGCGGGCAAGGATCAGCGACTTCGGGCCGTGCTTCTCGAAGAACTCGTGCGCCTTCTCGACGTTCTCCTGCTTGAAGAGCTTGGAGTCGGGGCGCTTGAAGAGGGACGGGCCGACCTTCCGGCCGAAGAGGTAGCCGACCTGGTCGCCGACGATGGCGGCGGCCACCACCAGGGTGCACACCAGCCACAGCGGCGTGTCCAGCTTGCCGGTGGTGACGAGGAGGCCGGTGGTGAAGAGGAGCGAGTCGCCGGGCAGGAAGAACCCGATGAGGAGTCCGGACTCGGCGAAGACGATCACCAGGACACCGATCAGACCAA
Source organism: Streptomyces sp. LMG1-1-1.1 (assembly GCF_040815545.1). Lineage (NCBI taxonomy): Bacteria > Bacillati > Actinomycetota > Actinomycetes > Kitasatosporales > Streptomycetaceae > Streptomyces > Streptomyces sp. LMG1-1-1.1. The sequence continues at coordinate 72,495 of NZ_JBFPNH010000021.1, forward strand.
AGGTCTGGATCAGATAGTCCGGGTCCAGCCAGCTCGGTCCGAGGGCAAGCGTGTTCACGGGTTCCGGGCTCCTGCGGTCGGTGGGGGTGTGGGGGACGGCGGGTCCCAAGCTATCAACGCGGGCGGGACGCCCCCGGTTCCACCCGGATTCCACGGGATGCGGACCGGGCCCGCGCCCCCGAGGGTAGGGGATCAGGAGGTGCATGCCGATGGGCATCGAGGAGTACGGAGGCGGCCAGGGGCCGCACCCCGACGTGCTGGTCGTGACCACGAACGACGTGCCGGGATTCGAGGTCCGGCAGGTGATCGGTGAGGTCTTCGGGCTCACCGTGCGCTCGCGCCATCTGGGCAGCCAGATCGGCGCGGGGCTGAAGTCCATGATCGGCGGTGAGCTGAAGGGCCTGACGAAGACCCTCGTGCAGACCCGCAACCAGGCGATGGAACGCCTGGTGGAGCAGGCCAAGGCGCGCGGTGCGAACGCCGTGCTCATGTTCCGCTTCGACGTGACGGAAGCGGCGGACGTGGGCACGGAGGTCTGCGCCTACGGCACGGCCGTCGTGATCGCACCGCAGGCCCCCTGACCGGCCGGCTCCCGAGACGGCCTCTCGGCGGGGCCGGACTCGTGGCGGGGCCGGACTCGTGGCGAGGCCGATCTCGTCGCGGGGCCGGACTCGTCGCGGGGCCGATCTCGTCGTCTCTTCGCGGGGCCGGTCTGGTCGCCGGTCAGGCGGCGTCTTCTTCGGTCAGGTCGTCCGGCGGGCGGCGTTCGCTCGGACGGCCCCGAGGAGGTGCTCGGGGAGGCCGGGGTGGATCGACTCGTAGAAGGCGTGGAAGTTCTCGTCGGCGACGTACATCTCGGCGAGGCCCTCGTGGGTCTTCGGGTGGCACTCGAAGAACCAGGTGGTGATGTGGCGGCGGTGGGCTTCGGCGAGGTCCATCGCCTCCTCGGAGCCGGGGGCGAGGCCCTCGTCCATCAAAGCCCCGTAGGCGGCGCCCCAGGCGTCCACCTCGTCCTTCATGCGCTGCCAGTCCTCCTGGCCGTACGCGGCGGCGCGGGCCTGCGCCAGCTCGTGCGAGTGCGTGCCGCCCCAGCGGCGGGCGGACTCCTCGGCGTACCGCTCGGGGTCCTTGTCCCCGAACACCTCGAACTTCTCCTCGGGGGTGAGGTTGATGCCCATCTTCTTCGCCTCCATGGCGTGCTCGACGGCCGCCGCCATCCTCTGGAGCTCGCCGATCCGCGCGGTCAGCAGGGTGTGCTGGCGCCGCAGGTGCTCCTGCGGGTCGGCGTGCGGGTCGTCGAGGAGGACGGCGACCTCTTCGAGGGGGAAGCCGAGTTCCCGGTAGAACAGGATCTGCTGGAGCCGGTCGAGGTCCGCGTCGTCGTAGCGGCGGTGCCCCGCCGCGCTGCGGCCGCTCGGCGAGAGCAGCCCGATCGCGTCGTAGTGGTGCAGGGTGCGCACCGTGACCCCGGCGAGGCCGGCGACCCGTCCCACGGAGTGGTCCATCGACTTTCCGCCCCTTTCTCTGTCGGTACGCCTGACAGCCTCGGACCTGACGCGACGTGAGGTGCAAGTCCCGTCGGGCCCGAATCTCGGGATGTTATGCGGCTTTTGCTCACTTATGGTGGGTCGGTGGCCACCGATCATGCTCCGCCCGCGCCGTCGCCCCCCACCCACGAGGGCCCCCTGCGGATCCTGCTGCCGCAGATCCTGCCCGCCCTCGTCGTCGGCGTGTTGGGGAGCCTGCTGTTCCTGGGCATCAGCACCCTGGCGGAGGAGTTCCAGCACGTGCTGTGGGACGACCTGCCGGACGCGCTCGGCATCGGCGGCTTCTCGTCCCTCTGGATGATCGTCATGCTCACGGCCACCGGCATCGCCGTGGGCCTGGTCATCTGGAAGATCCCCGGCCACGCCGGACCGGACCCGGCCTCCGAAGGACTCGACGAAGCACCGCTCCCTCCCATGGTGGTGCCGGGACTCCTCCTCGCTGCCGCACTCGCGCTGGCCGGCGGAATCAGCCTCGGCCCCGAGAACCCGATCATCGCGGCCAACGTCTCCCTCGCCTACTGGATCGGCCGCAAGGCCCAGCCCTCGCTGCCCGGCGCCGCCTGGGTCGCCCTGGCCTCGGCCGCCACCATCGGCGCCCTCTTCGGTACGCCGGTGGCCGCCGCCCTCGTCCTCTCCGAGGCCCTGTCAGCCCGGCCGGGCCACGGCTCCCTCTGGGACCGGCTCCTCGCCCCGCTCACGGCCGCCAGCGCCGCCGCGATGACCACGCAGCTGCTGGCCGAACCCAGCTTCGCGATGGGGCTCCCGCCGCTGACGGACCCCGACTACGGCGACGTCCTCGCCGCCCTGGTCATCGCCTCGGTCGCCGCCGCGTTCGGCCTCCTCTGCTGCTACCTCTTCCCGTACGTCCACGCCGCCTTCCACCGCTTGCGCCATCCCATGGTGATGCTGCCCGTCGGCGGCCTCGTCCTCGGCCTGCTGGGTGCCGTCGGCGGGCACCTGACCCTCTTCAAGGGACTGGAGGAGACCAAGGAACTCACCTCCTCCATCGGCAGCTGGTCCTCGGGCGAGCTCGCCAAGTTCGCCGTCGTCAAACTCGTGGCCCTGCTCGTCGCCGCCTCCGCCGGCTTCCGGGGAGGCCGGATCTTCCCCGCCGTCTTCATCGGGGCGGCGTTCGGACTGTTCGTCCAGGCCCTCGTCCCCGAGGTCCACCCGGCGGTCGCCGTCTCCTCCGCCGTCCTCGGCGTCCTCCTCGCCACCACCCGGCAGGGCTGGATCAGCCTCTTCACCGGCGCCGTCCTCGCCGCCTCCCCCGCGATGCTCGCCCTGCTCTGCCTCGCCTCCCTCCCGGCCTGGCTGATCGTCACCGGCCGCCCCCAGCTCCAACTCGACAAGCAGGGCAACTCCCTGCGCTGACCGCCCGCCCCCGCTCTCCCCGCCCTCACCGGGCGGGCCGCCCCACCGGACAGAAGGAGTCACCCATGCCGCTCCACCAGGGCCCCCACCCCTCCCCGTCCGAGCGCCGACTCGCGCTCAACCCCTTCTACGGGGAGGCCAACCCGGTCGGCGGCATGACCGAGGCTCCCCCGCACCACCGCCTGCCGGACGGGCCGCTGCCGCCGATGAGCGCCTACCAGCTCGTCCACGACGAGCTGATGCTCGACGGCAACTCCCGGCTCAACCTGGCCACCTTCGTCACCACCTGGATGGAACCCCAGGCCGGTGTGCTCATGGCCGAGTGCCGCGACAAGAACATGATCGACAAGGACGAGTACCCGCGCACCGCCGAACTGGAGCGCCGCTGCGTCGCCATGCTCGCCGACCTGTGGAACGCACCCGACCCGACGACCGCCGTCGGCTGCTCCACCACCGGCTCCAGCGAGGCCTGCATGCTCGCGGGCCTCGCACTCAAGCGACGCTGGGCGAAGCGGAACGCCGACCGCTACCCGGGCAGCGCCCGCCCCAACCTGGTCATGGGCGTCAACGTCCAGGTCTGCTGGGAGAAGTTCTGCAACTTCTGGGAGGTCGAGGCGCGGCTCGTCCCCATGGAGGGCGACCGCTTCCACCTCGACGCCGAATCCGCCGCCGCGCTCTGCGACGAGAACACCATCGGCGTCGTCGCCGTCCTCGGCTCGACCTTCGACGGCTCCTACGAGCCGGTCGCCGAGATCTGCGCCGCCCTGGACGCCCTGCAGGAACGCACCGGCCTCGACATCCCCGTCCACGTCGACGGCGCCTCCGGCGCGATGGTCGCCCCCTTCCTCGACGAGGACCTCGTCTGGGACTTCCGGCTCCCCCGCGTCTCCTCGATCAACACCTCCGGGCACAAGTACGGCCTGGTCTACCCGGGCGTCGGCTGGGCGCTGTGGCGCTCGCCCGACGAACTCCCCGAGGAGCTGGTCTTCCGCGTCAACTACCTGGGCGGCGACATGCCCACCTTCGCCCTCAACTTCTCCCGCCCCGGTGCCCAGGTGGTCGCGCAGTACTACACCTTCCTCAGGCTCGGCCGGGAGGGCTACCGGGCGGTGCAGCAGACCGCCCGGGACGTGGCCCGGGGCCTCGCCGAACGGATCGAGGCGATGGGCGACTTCCGCCTCCTCACCCACGGGAACGAACTGCCCGTGTTCGCCTTCACCACCACCCCCGACGTCACCGCCTACAACGTCTTCGACGTCTCGCGGCGGATGCGCGAACAGGGCTGGCTGGTCCCCGCCTACACCTTCCCCGCCCACCGGGAGGACCTCTCCGTCCTGCGTGTGGTCTGCCGCAACGGCTTCTCCGCCGACCTCGCCGACCTCTTCGCCCGCGACCTGCACCAGCTCCTGCCCGAACTCCGCCGCCAGTCAGGACCTTTCACCAACGACACGGAAGCAGCGACCTCCTTCCACCACTGAGCCGACCCGGACCGGCCCGGGTGGGGGACGGCCCGGCTGGGACCGGCCCGGACCGGCTCGGACCGGACCGGCTCGGACCGGACCGGCCCGGCCCGGCTGAGGGTCTGCCCGGCCGAGGGCCGGCCCGGCTGAGGGTGGGCCCGGCTGAGGGTGGGCCCGGCTGAGGGTGGGCCCGGCTGAGGGTGGGCCCGGCTGAGGGTGGGCCCCGCTGAGGGCCGGCACTCAACCGGCGTCGTCCCCGCAGGCGAGCCGGAACTCCGACCACCGCACCCCGTCCGCGGTCAGCGCGTACTGACAGCGGGACCCCTCGCGCAGCAGACCGAGCGGGGTGCGGCGGGTGTAGTGGCCGCCGCCGAGCCTGACGAACGTACGGCCGCCGTCCACGCTCGCGTACCCGGACAGCTCTCCGCCGATCTCCACCCGGCCGCCCGGGCCCGGCACCGGCAGACCCATCAGCGTGCGCGGCTCCGCCTTCGGACCCGTGGTCCACATCCGCTGCCAGGTGGCGCCGCCGTCGACCGAGCGATGCAGCGCCCTCATCGGGTTCTTGACGGGCTCGCCGCCCGTCAGCTCCCCCATCTCCGCCGCGTACACCGCGTCCGGTCCGACCGCGACCACGACCCGCCACCCCGGCCGGTCCGTCGGGCTCGGCAGTCGGCTCACGGTCCAACTCCGGCCCGCGTCCCGGGAGAAGGCGACGGCCACCCGCCCGGTCAGCGGATCCGTCCCCGAGACCCACCAGGACCCGTCGGGCTCCGGCTGCCCCGCGGGCTGCGGGTGCGCTCCGAGAGGCGGCGCCGCGGCCAGGGTGCGGCGCCGCCCGTCGTCCGGCGACACCACGACCAGCCGTTCCCGTACGCACGCGTCGGGGAGCGCCCCGGCGGGTGCCGCGCACTCGGTGGTGAGCACCGCGCCGGCGGGTATCTCCGCGGCCACGCCGACCGTCCGCCGGTCCACGGGCTGCCAGCTCCGGCCCCCGTCCCGGGTGAACCAGGTCCGCTCCGGCCGGTCGCCGCCGCCGTCCTCGATCAGGGCCCGGCCGGGCCCGAGCGCCAGCAGGTTCGCCGAGGCGCCGTCCGACACCGGTATCTCGGGCAGCGGCGACCGCCGCACGACCCACTCCTCCGCCCCCGCGTCCCGCACGGCCACCTGCTGCCGGCAGAACCCGGTCCCCGGCGCCGCCTCGGCGCTCACGCACCCGACGAGCAGCGCGAACCCGCTGCCGTCCCGGGCGAATCCCAGGCTGTGCGCCCAACCGGGCAGCCCGTCCCCGGACGGCATCCGGGGCGGCGCCCCGAACGCCCCCGCGACGGTCGGCGCCCCCGAACCCCCCTTCCCCGCAATTGACTTCGGGGCCTCGCCCGAACCCCCCGTACACCCGCTCAGTACGACCAGCACCAGCGCCACGACGGCGCCGGCCACTGCCACCGGCCTGCGCATCGCACGTCCCCCCCCGTCCTCCCTCGGGCGGCCCGCGATGAGCCGCTGCTTTCAATACACCGCTCGCCACCTCCGGGTTCCCACTTCCGCGCCCCTACTTCCCGAGGCGCCCGAACTTCCGTACCGCCAGCGGGAGGAAGACCGCCAGCAGCACCAGCGGCCACACCACGGCGGCCGTGACGTGCCCCGGCTCGCCGCCCGGGTTGCCGAAGAGCTCGCGGGCCGCCGTCGCCGTCGCCGACATCGGGTTCCACTCCACGAACGCGCCGAGCCAGCCCGGCATCGAGTCCGGCGAGGCGAAGGCGTTGGAGAGGAAGCCGAGCGGCCAGACCAGGATCTGCACCGCCTGCACCAGCTCGGCACGCCCCGCGACCAGGGCGAGGAAGATCCCGATCCAGAGCATCGCGAACCGCAGGAGAAGCAGCAGTCCCAGAGCCCCCAGCGTGCTCACGAGACCGCCGTGCGTCCGCCATCCGATCGCGTACCCGACGCCGACCATCACGAGCAGCCCCACCGTCGACTGGAGCATGTCGGCGGCCGCCCGCCCCACGAGCACCGCGCCGTCGGCCATCGGCATCGACCTGAAGCGGTCGATCACGCCCTTGTCCAGGTCCCGCGTCACGGCCGTCATGGTGCCTTCGAGTCCGAACACCATGGTCAGGGTGAGCATCCCGGGCACCAGGAAGTCGACGTAGTCGCCGTCGACGCCCCGCCCGCCGCCGACCAGGTAGCCGAACATCAGGAGCATCATCACCGGGAAGGCGATCCCGACCACGACCGCCACCGGCTGCCGGGCCCAGTGCGCCAGCTCCCTGCGGGTCATCGTCCAGCAGTCGCTCACCACATACGCGTTGCTCATGCCGTCACCTCCGTCCGCCGGGACGCGCCCGCGTCCGGCTCCCCCTCCGCCCGCCCGGAGGCGCCCCCATCCGACTCCCCGTCCGTCCGCCGGGACGCGTCCCGGCCCTCCTCCCCCTCCGTCGACCCGGACGCGCCCGCGTCCGGCTCCCCTTCCGTCAGGCGCAGGAAGACCTCGTCCAGCGTCGGCCGGCGCAAGGCGATGTCCTCCGCCTCGATCCCGGCCGCCCCCAGCGCCCGCACGGTCTCGGCGAGCGAGGCCATCCGGTCGCGGGCGGGCGCGCTGAGCCGCCGCCGGTCCGCGTCGACGTCCACCTCGCCGCGTGCCACGGGCAGCAGCGAGGCCGCCTCGTCGAGCCGGTGGGCGTCCCGGACGACCACGTCGATGCGGTCGACGCCGACCCGCGCCTTGAGCTCGGCGGGCGTGCCGTCGGCGACGATCCGCCCGCGGTCCACCACGGAGATGCGGTCGGCGAGCCGGTCGGCCTCCTCCAGGTACTGCGTGGTCAGCAGCACCGTGGTGCCGCCGCCGACGAGCGAGCGCACCGACTCCCAGACCTCGGCGCGGCCGCGCGGGTCGAGCCCGGTCGTCGGCTCGTCGAGGAAGAGCACCTCGGGCTCGGTGATCAGCGAGGCGGCCAGGTCGAGCCGCCGCCGCATGCCGCCGCTGTACCGCCTGACGGGCTTGCGCCCGGTGTCGCCGAGGCCGAAGCGCTCCAGGAGCTCGTCGGCCCGCGTCCCGGCGCGTCGGGCGCCCAGGTGGTGGAGCCGGCCGAACATCTCCAGGTTCTGCCGCCCGCCCAGTTCCTCGTCGAGCGCCGCGTGCTGACCGAGCAGCCCGATCCGCCGCCGTACCTCCCCGGCCTCGGTCCGCACGTCGTGTCCCGCCACCCGGACCAGGCCCTCGTCGTGGCGCAGCAGGGTGGCCAGGATCCGTACCGTCGTGGTCTTGCCCGCGCCGTTGGGCCCGAGCAGGCCGTGGACGGTGCCGCGCCCGACGGTGAGGTCGAGGCCGGCCAGGGCGTCCTTCTCCCCGTACCGCTTGCGCGCGCCCTGGACGAGGATCGCGTCCGCCGCCATGTCGATTCCTCCCGAAAGCTTCGTAGTCAAATTTGACCAGTTGCCGCCGACGGTGCCAGTTGTCGCCGACGGAGCAAGGTATGCCCTCGAAGTCGGCTAGTCAAACTTGATGAGTGGGTGCCCGATCACGCCGGCTCAGGTCGCGAAGGGGTTCTCCTCGCCCTCGGCGAGGACGCCCACGAACGGCTCGCCCTCGCCCGCGAACACGTACGCCCCGCCCTCGATGCGCTCGATCAGGCCGAGTGTCCACTCCTTGCCCGCGTCCGCCGAGTGGACCCACAGGTGCATGATCTCGCCGATGTGCCCGAGCTGCGCCGGACCGTCCTCGGGGGTGTAGTACTCCGTGACGCGCGTCCGCCACTCGTCGAGCGCGCGGACGCGGCGGCGCAGCAGCTCCGCCGCCTCCTCGCGGGGGAGGTCGACGATGAAGCCGATGCCCGCCGACAGGACGTCCGTCTTCTGGTCGTACGTGGTCAGCGCCTCGCGCAGCAGCGCGAAGTACTCCTCGGTGCCCTGCTCCGTCAGCTCGTACTCGACGCGCGGCGGACCGCCGACCGTGCTCGGCGCGCTCTCGTGGGCGTGCAGCATTCCCTGCTTCGCCAGCTGTTTCAGCGCGTGGTAGATCGAGCCGGGTTTGGCGTGGGACCACTCGTGCGCGCCCCAGTACTCGAGGTCGTTGCGCACCTGGTAGCCGTGGGCGCGGCCGTGCTGCCTCACCGCGCCCAGGACGAGAAGCCGGATCGCCGACATCCCCCTACCTCCCTGGTTCATTTCGACCAGGGTACGCGCGGGCGTCACGCCCCCTGGTCGCCGCGTTCCGCCGCGATCAGCTCGAAGGAGCCCTTGCCGTCGAGGGACTCGCGGATGATGTCCGCGTGACCGGCGTGCCGGCCCGTCTCCTGGACGAGGTGGAGCAGCATCCAGCGGATCGACACGTACCCGTCCTTCGGGAACCAGGGCGCCTGGGGCAGCGGGAAGGTGTCGTCCAGGCTCGGCACGGAGCGGACGAAGTCCTCGGTCTCCTTGGCCACGCCCGCCCAGAAGGCGATGATCTCCGGGATCGTCTCGTCCTCGACGAGCCGGAAGCCGTCGCCCCAGGTGTCCTGGGTGCGCTGGCGCTCGTTCGGCCGCTGCTGCGCGAGGCGGAGCCAGTTCAGCTCCACCTCGGCGACGTGCTTGAGCAGGCCGGACAGGCTGAGCTCGCTGGCGCTGGGGCGCCCGGCCGCCTGCTCCTCGGTGAGTCCGTGGACGGAGCGGCGGAGCGCGGCGCGCTGCTCCTCGATGAAGTTGAGGAACGCGCCGCGCTCGTCACCGGGGGCCTCGATGGGAACAAGGGCAACCATGCTGTCCGCCTTACGTGGTGGTGGCTTCTTTCGACACAGACCACGTTACGAACCCTTGCGGACACCTTCTGTCCTCAAGGGAAAACTGCTCTCGGTCTGCCCGCCCCGGCCGGTTCAGAACGGGAAGCGGCTGCGGCCGTGCTGGATCGAGATCCACTTCTGGGTCGTGAACGAGTCCACCATCGCGTCGCCGTTGAGCCGCCCGACGCCCGAGTGCTTCTCGCCGCCGAAGGGCACGATCGGCTCGTCGTGCACGGTGCCGTCGTTGATGTGGATCATGCCGGTGTGGATGCGCTTGGCGACCCGTACACCCCGCTCGACGTCCGCGGTGTGGACGGCGCCGCTGAGCCCGTACGGGCTGTCGTTGGCGATCCGGACGGCCTCCTCCTCGCCGTCGAAGGGGACGATGAGGGCGACCGGGCCGAAGATCTCCTGGCCGAGGACCGGGGAGTCGGCGGCGAGCCCGGTGAGGACGGACGGGGAGACGAGGTTGCCGTCGACCGTGCCGTGCAGCAGGGCCGTGGCGCCGGCCGCCACCGTCTGGTCGACGAGCGAGGAGACGGACTCCGCCTGCTGGGAGTTGATGAGCGGGCCGATGTGGGTGGCGGGGTCGGCCGGGTCGCCGACGCGCAGGGTCTTCACCTTCGCCACGAACTTCTCGGTGAACTCCTCCTCCAGCGTGCGGTCCACCAGGATGCGGTTGGCGGCCATGCAGACCTGACCCTGGTGCACGAAGCGGCTGAAGACGGCCGCGTCGACCGCGTAGTCGACGTCCGCGTCCTCGAGGACGATCAGGGCGCTGTTGCCGCCGAGTTCGAGGACGGCGTGCTTGAAGTTCTGCGCGCAGACCGTGGCGACGTGGCGGCCGACCTTGTCGGAGCCGGTGAAGGAGATGACCTTCGGGACCGGGTGGGTCAGGAGCGCGTCGCCGATCTCGGCTATGTCGGTGACGACGACGTTCAGCAGCCCGGCCGGCAGGCCGGCCTCCTCCAGGACCTTGGCGACGAGGGTGCCGCCGCAGATCGGGGTGTTCTGGTGCGGCTTGAGGACGACCGCGTTGCCGAGGGCGAGCGCGGGCGCGACCGACTTGATCGACAGGAGGAAGGGGAAGTTGAAGGGGGAGATGACACCGACGACGCCGACCGGGACGCGGTAGACGCGGTTCTCCTTGCCGTCGACCGGCGAGGGCAGGATGCGGCCCTCGGGGCGCAGCGCCAGCTGGATCGCCTCGCGCAGGAACTCCTTGGCGAGGTGCAGCTCGAAGGCGGCCTTGAGGCGGGTGCCGCCGAGCTCGGCGACGATCGTCTCGGCGATCTCCTCCTCGCGGTCCTCGACGATCCGCAGCGCGCGCTCGAAGACGAGTCGGCGCGTGTACGGGTTCGTCTCGGCCCACGCGGCCTGGGCGCGCTCGGCGGCCCGGTAGGCGCGGTCGACCTCACCGGCGGTGGCGACCGTGATCGACGCGAGCTTCTCCCCGGTGTACGGGTTGAAGTCGATGATGTCCCACGAGCCGCTGCCCGGCTTCCACTCGCCGTCGATGTACTGGTGGGCCAGGTCGGTGAAGTGCGACATGGTGGAAGACCCCTCTACCCGCTACCTGCAGTGCGACTGATGTGGCGTCATCGTACTGATGTATCAGGAGAGTTGAAGGAGACCTCGGAGAAGGTCACGGGTTTCGGCCGGATCAGGCCCGTCCTTCTGGAGCTTCTCCATGACCCGCTGGTACTGGGCGACCTCCTCGCGCTTGTCGAGGTAGAGGGCGCTGGTGAGCTGCTCCAGGTAGACGATGTCGGAGAGGTCGGACTCGGGGAAGCTCAGCATCGTGAAGGCGCCGCTCTCGCCCGCGTGGCCGCCGAAGCTGAAGGGCATCACCTGGAGGGTGACGCCGGGGTGCTCGGAGATCTCGATCAGATGCCTCAACTGCCCCTGCATGACGGCCCGGTCGCCGTACGGGCGGCGCAGCGCGGCCTCGTCGAGCACGGCGTGGAACTGCGGGGCTCGCTCGGAGACGAGGACCTTCTGGCGCTCAAGGCGCAGGGCGACCCGGCGGTCGATCTCGGCGCGCGGGGCGTCGGGCATGCCTCGGGTGACGACGGCCTGGGCGTACGCCTCGGTCTGCAACAGGCCGTGGACGAACTGGACTTCGTAGACCCGGATGAGGGAGGCGGCGCCTTCCAGGCCGATGTACGTCTGGAACCAGCCCGGCAGGACGTCGCCGAAACTGTGCCACCACCCGGCGACGTTGGCCTCGCGGGCGAGCCCGAGGAGCGAGCCGCGCTCGGCCTCGTCCCCGACCCCGTACAACGTGAGCAGATCCTCGACGTCCCTGGCCTTGAAGCTCACCCGCCCCAACTCCATACGGCTGATCTTGGATTCGGACGCCCGGATCGAATAGCCGGCCGCTTCGCGGGTGATGCCGCGCGACTCGCGCAACCGCCTCAGCTGGGAGCCCAGCAGGATGCGCCGCACCACACTCCCGCTCGCTCCGCTCGATTCGCCTGCGGTCACGGCTCCCAGCCTCCCCTTTACGGTGTCGAGCCCCCGTCGAGCCCCGGATTCTGCCACCAAACGCTTCAGCGCGTACACATTCGATTACGGAAAGGCGGCGAGATCCGGGCAGGCGCGGGCACGCGGCACGCACATCGCGGAAAGTTCCCCTCACCAGGCGGACGACTTATGCACAGATTCCGCACGGGGACGGACAGGTCCGGCGCGTGCACGTGCATCTGCCCTTGCATCCAGTGGTCGCATTCGGAACCATGGACCCCGCGCAGCCGCGTACTCGTTCGTGTTGTCGCACCACAGTCGCGATTCCCGGGAGTGCCTCGCATGGGGACGAATGGATCGACCGTGCTCGAGCCGTTACGGCAGGGCCTACCGCCGCTCGATCCCGGCGCCGTCTCCACCTCCGCTTCCTGCGCCCTGCCCGCCCGGTACGAAGCCGTGCGCGGGGCCCGGAAGTTCACCAGCACCACGCTCGACCGCTGGGAGCTGACGGAACGCTTCGACGACGTGGCCCTGGTCGTCTCCGAGCTCGTCACCAACGCGCTGCGCCACGCCGTACCCACCGAAGCGCCCCAGGAAGAAGGCCAGAACCCGCCGGTCAGGCTGCACCTCATGCGCTGGGCCTCGCGCCTGGTGTGCGCCGTGCGCGACCCCAGCGGGGAGAGCCCGGAGGCGCGCGGCGGCGAGGAGGACTTCTCCGCCGAGTCGGGGCGCGGACTGTTCCTGGTGGACTCGTTCAGCGACAGCTGGGGGTGGCACCCCCTCGCCGGCACACTCCAGGGCAAGGTGGTGTGGGCGCTGTTCCGGGTCGGTCCGGAGTAGCGGCACCGCCGCGGGAGAGACAGACACGGGAAAGGGCCCCGGCGCACACCGCCGGGGCCCTTCGCCGTGCCCTTCGAACGTCTTTCGCGCACCTTTCGCACGTCTTCCGCGCGCGGTCGGCCACCGCCGACTTCCTTCCGCACGTCTGTCGAGCGCCTTCCGCGCGCCTTCCGCACGTCTTCCGCACGTCTTTTGAGCGCCTTCCGCGTGCCTTCGCCGGCGCCCGCGGTCACACCAAGTGGTCGAACTCGCCGTCCTTGACGCCCAGCAGGAGCGCCTCTATCTCCGCGGGCGTATAGACGAGCGCGGGACCGTCGGGGTGGCGCGAGTTGCGCACGGCAACGTTTCCCCCCGGGAGTTTGGCGAACTCGACGCAGGATCCCTGAGAGTTGCTGTGCCTGCTCTTCTGCCACACGACACCGGACAGCTCCGTGGCAGCCATGCCGTTGTACGCGTGATGCGCATGGTGCACTGGTCGCTCCCCGAGTTGCTTGGTGCAGGTGTCAACTTCCTCGGATCATAGCTGTGTTCACATGCCGATGCATGAGCAGATGCACGTGCACGAGGGGTGGCGTAGTGGCTACGCGACACAGCGTGCCACCAGCGCCTTCAGGGCAACTTCCCCTGATCAGACGTTCCTGACGGGCCGTGCGGTTCCCCGCGCGGCCCTCGCGCGATCCTACGGCTCCCGGTCCGCGACGACGGGGTCAGCGCTCCTCTCGGAAGTCGACGTGCCGGCCGGCGACCGGGTCGAACTTGCGCAGGGTGAGGCGGTCGGGGTCGTTGCGCCGGTTCTTGCGGGTGACGTAGGTGAATCCGGTGCCGGCGGTGGACCGGATCTTGACGACGGGGCGGAGCTCATTGCGTGCCATGGAAGTGAGAGTAAATGAAAATGGGATCCATTGCCAATAATCTGGAGGAGAGCTGGGTCACGCTCGACCGACGCGGCACCAGGACGACGCCCTAACGCGCGCGCCGGGACTCCGCCAGGGCCACCGAGACCTCGTCCAGGGCCTCCAGGAGGAGGACGGCGCCCTTGTGGAGGAGGAAGTGGTCCGGCGGATCGGCGGACCAGGCGGTGACCGTCTCGCGCAGGTCGTCCCACTGGGGCTCCTTACGCTCCCGCACCTGCTTCGCACCCCGCTCCGTCGCCCGGTGCACGGACTCCGCCAGGGTCGCGGCGGCGGGAACGGGCGGCGCGCCGCGCTCCGGCAGATGCGCCTCCAAGAGCATCGACACCCGGCCGAACTGGGCGAGGGCATGCTCGGCCTGCTCCGCCGCCGCGTGCGAAAGGCCCCGGTGGCGCACCGGCTCGTGGGTCGCCCGTTCCAGGGCCTCCTGCCAGGCGACCTTGGCCGCGCGGGTGTCCAGGAGCGCCTCCCGGACGTCGGGGCAGACGGAACCGACCGGGTCGGCGTACCGCGCGGTGGCGGCGGCCGCGTACCGGCCCGCGGCCGCCAGCCAGTCCGCGAGCCGGCCCCGCAGCCGGGGCGTCTCCCAGGCCGGGTAGACGGCGTACGCCAGCATCGCGAGGAGCCCGCCGACGAGGGTCAGGAGCACCCGGTCCCGCACGGTCTGCGTCACCCCCGCGCCGTCCATGCCCAGCAGGAAGACGACGTACGCGGAGACGCAGACCTGTCCGGCCGCGTACCCCGTCCGCATCAGCAGGTACATCCCGAACGCGCTCAGCACGGCCAGCGCCGCCAGCAGGTACGTGCCCGGGTGCGCCCACTGCACCACCCCCGTCGCCAGCGCCACCCCGACGAGCGTGCCCCCGAACCGGGCCACCGAGCGTGCGTACGTCTGTGAGAAGTCCGGCCGCATCACCATCACCGAGGCCATCGGCGCCCAGTAACCGTGCCCGAACGGCAGCACCGCCCCCAGGAGGTAGCCGGCCGCCGTGACCACCGAGATCCGCACCGCGTGGCGGAGGATCGGCGAGTCGGGGCGCAGCTCGGCGCGCATGCTCGCGGCCGCGACGGGCGCGAGCCGGACGAGGGAGGGCCGGGTCCGGGTGGTGCGGGTCGGAGGCCTGGTGGGTGGGGGCGCTGGGGTTGCTGGGGCTTCTGTGGCTTCTGAGGGTGCTGAGGGTGCTGTGGCTCTTGTGGCTCCTATGGGTGCTGTGGGTGCTGGTGAGCCTGCGGCCTCGGTGGTCGCCTCCTCCGGCGGTGGGGCCGGGGCTTCTCGTGGCGAGGTCTCCGTGCGCGGCTCCGCCGTTTCCACGACGTCGCCGAGGAGGGCGGCGAGGCGGACGGCGGCGCGGCGGGAGGGGCCGGAGAGGATGGCGCCCGTGTCGGGGGTGCGGAGCGCGGCGACGGCGGCCGGCGGGAGCGTGACCGGTTCGCCGTGCCGGATGGCGTGGGCGGCGGCGTCCAGGAGCTCTCCCGCTGCGGCGAGCAGTTCCCGCACCCGGTCCCGCTGCGGGCCCTCCTTCGGGACGCCGACCGCCGGGTCGGCCAGCGAGGCGAGTACCGGGCGGATGCGCTCGGCGAGCCCGCGCGCGCCGTGGAGCTCCGCCGGGCGGCGGCGGGCCTGGCGGGGCGTGACGGCGGCGGCGCTGCGGGCCGTCATGAGCGGTACCGGATCGAAGGGCGCGACCGGGTCGTGGCGGAGGCGGCGGGCGTAGTCCGCCTCCGCGGCCAGCGCGTCCGCCAGGGCGTCGCGCTGCGCGCCCCAGCGGCGCACCGGGAGGAGCACGACCAGCGCGGCCTGCACGACACCGCCCGCGAAGATCACGACGGCGTGGCCGGCGGCTTCGGCGACGGACGTGGGGAGCGTGACCGTCACCAGCATGATCGCCACATTGGACGCGGCGATGATCCCGGCGGTCGGACCCGCGGCCCAGGTCAGCCCCGCGAGGAACGTCCACGAGAGCAGCAGCGCCAGGAACAGCACCTCGTTCGCGCCCGTGAGGTAGCCGAGGAACGTCGACACGGCGAGGCTCGCCCCGGACGCGAGGGCGAGCGTGGGCCGGGGGCGCCACGAACGCTGGAACGTGGCGATGGCTGCCTGGAACGCCCCGAACGCCGACGACGCGGCGACCGCCGGGCCGAACAGCGCGAGCGAGAACCCCACGACCAGCGCCAGCCCCAGCGCGCCCCTCGCCGCGATGGCGGGCTCCAGCGGACGCCGCTCCACGGTGAGCCCCGAGCGGGAGGTCGCCTTCAACGCCCGAAGCCAGCTCATGGGCCGAGCGTATCCGCGATCCACCCCTTATCCGACATTCAGCCCATCTGCGACGGCATCGGGCGCTCCTGTAAGGAGGCATGGTCCGGGTGCAGCTCGGGTGCGGCTCAGGTGCGGCTCGGGTTACGACTCCGGGCGGTCGCGCAAAGAGGTGGGGTCCGGGTGCGGCTCTGTTACGACTCCGGGCGGTCGCGCAAGGAGGCGCGGTCCGGGTGCAGCCCGGCGCGGTCGGCGGCGGAGGAGCCGTGGTTCCAGCCGGCTTCGTCCCAGGCGGCACGCACGCGCGTGGTGCGGGTCTCGGGGAAGAGCTCGTCGGTGCGGCTGGTGACGGCGAGATCGCGGGAGGCCAGGGCGGGCAGCAGCGAGGGAGCCTCGGAGGCGACGCGGCGGGACGTCGAGGCCAGGCGGGCGCCCAGCCGGTTGGCGTACGCGAGCAGGAACGACTGTCGGAAGGACTTGGTGCGCTTGCGGCCGCCCGCCCGCTGCTCCGCCTCCGCCCGCGTCATCGCCGCCGTCCCCTGGACGAGCAGCGACGTGTACAGCAGCTCGACCGGGTCCAGGTCCGCCTCGAAGCCGACCACCGTCGAGAAGCCGTACGCCTCGTTCCACACGGCCCGGCAATGGTTCGCCGTGGCGACCGCGTCGAGCAGGATCGCCTTCGCCTGCTCGTACGGCGGCTCCACCCCGATCCGGATCGCCCCGGGCGTCTCCGGGGACGGCGCGCCCGCCGCGAGCGTCGCCTCGTCCAGACTGTGCCGGGCCATCAGCTCCTGAGCCTTGGCCGTCAGCGCCTCCGCCTCCTCCGGATACCCCGTCGCCTCCGCCTTCGCGAGCAGCGCCCTGATGCGCGTGAGCATCCGGGGCTCGCCTGCCGCCGCCGGAGGCAGGACGTCCCCCGGGACCGGGCCCACCGCGTCCAGGCGCGGCAGCCGGACCAGCAGCCGGTACAGCTCCAGGACGGTCGTCGCGTACGAGAAGCGGTCCGTCGGGCGGACCATCCCCTCGTCCAGCTCGTCGAGCTGCGCCTGCCAGCGGTGCGGCAGCCTGCCGTACCCGGCCGTCTCCGTCCTGACCAGCCCGCAGAGGAGCCGGACGTGCTCGTCCGACAACTCGCGGCGGGCCGTCCGGACCAGATCCGCCGGCTGCCAGCCACGCCCCCACAGCACGCGGACGAACTCCTCGCCGCGCCGGACCAGCTCCCCGTCCGCGCCCCTGTCGGCGGCGAGCAGCGACGCCGCCGTGTCGAGCGAACCGTCGTCGCTCGCGTACAGCGCTTCGAAGGCCCTGTCGATGCTGGTGGTGCTCACGCCGCGCCCCTCGTATCCCTTACGTCTCGTACGCCGGTCACTTCTCGTACGCCAGTCACTTCTCGTACGCCGGTCGCTTCTCGTACGCCGGTTACGTCACGAACACCGGTTAGGTCGCGTACACCGGTTACATCTCTTACGCCGGTCACGCCTCCCGCGTCCCACGCCCCCACCACGATGGTCTCAGCCGTCACAGCCTCCCGGGGAACCCGGCCGGGCGGACGGATACGCGAAGGCCGTACGGGGAGAGGCGGAGGGGCCGTACGGGAGAGAGGGAGGGAGGCCGTACGGGAGAGAGGGAGGCCGTACGGCAGAGGTAGGGCCAGGCATACCCCCGGACGCCCGCCAGTGGTCGTGATCCGGGCGGGCAGGAACGGTTCGCTTGAGTCATGACCACGACGACCCCAGCCCCCGCCGCCCCCGACGCTCCCACCGTCGCCGTACGGCTGCGGGGGATCACCCGGCACCACCGGGACGTCCGCGCCCTCGACGGCGTCGACCTCGACTTCGCCGCCGGGACCTTCACCGCCGTCATGGGCCCCTCGGGCTCCGGCAAGTCCACCCTGCTCCAGTGCGCCGCCGGCCTCGACCGGCCCACCACCGGCAGCGTCGAGGTCGGTGGCGTCGCCCTCGACGGGCTGAGCGAACGGCGCCTCACCCTCCTCCGGCGGGACCGCACCGGCTTCGTCTTCCAGTCGTTCAACCTCCTGCCCTCCCTCACCGCCGCGCAGAACGTCGCCCTGCCGCTCCGCCTCGCCGGCCGCCGCCCGTCCCGCACGCGGGTAAAGGACGCACTCGCGCGCGTGGGCCTCGCCGGGCGCGAACGCCACCGCCCCGGCGAACTCTCCGGCGGGCAGCAGCAACGCGTCGCCATCGCCCGGGCGTTGATCACCCACCCCGCCGTCCTCTTCGGCGACGAACCCACCGGCGCGCTCGACTCGACCACCAGCCGCGAGGTCCTCGACATGCTCCGGGACCTCGTCGACCGGGACGGACAGACCATCGTCATGGTCACCCACGACCCCGTCGCGGCGGCCCGCGCCGACCGCGTCGTCTTCCTCGTCGACGGACGCGTGGCCGGCGAACTGCCGACCCCGACGGTGGAGACGGTCGCGGCCCGGATGGCAGGCCTTGAGGCGGGGCCCGGAGCGGGGACGGCCGCGGCCCGTACCGGCGGGCTCGTGGGGAGCTCCGCATGCTGACCGTCCTCCTCTCCGGGCTCCGGGCCCGCTGGGCCTCCTTCCTCGGCGGCTTCGTCGCGCTGGCCCTCGGGGTCGGGCTGCTCACCACGATGGGCCTCGGCCTGTCCGCCACTTTTCACGCGCCCGAGCGTTCCCCCCAGCGGTTCGCCTCGTCGCCGGTCGTGGTGCAGGGCCGGGACCGGCTGGTGCTCGACGTACTGCGCGGGCCCGAGACGGTGTCCGTAGCGCTGCCGCTCGATCGTCCACAGCCTGTGGACAAAGAATTGCTTCGGGAACTGCGGGTCCGGTGGACGGTGACCACGGGCGACGGCGGCCCGGACGGCGCAGGTGTGGATGCCGCCGGCTCGGGCGTCGCCGGCGATCGCGCCGCAGGCCCGGACGCCGTCGGGGTCGGGGTGGACGCCGTCGGGGTCGACGCGCCCGCCGACGAGGTCAGGGCCCTGGTCGGCGACCGGGCCCAGGTCCTCACCGGCGCCGACCGGGTGCGCGCCGACCCGGACCCCGAGCGGGACGCCCGGGCGCTCACCGCGCTGAACGCGCTCCTCGGCACCGCCGGCGGGGTGACCGGCTTCGTCTCCGTGTTCGTGGTGGCCTCCACGTTCGCGTTCGCTGTCGCGCTGCGCCGCCGCGAGTTCGGGCTGCTGCGGACCGCCGGGGCCACCCCCGGGCAGGTCAGGCGACTCCTCCTCGCCGAGGCGGCCGCGCTCGGCGTGATCGCGTCGGCCGCCGGGTGCGCGCTCGGCGCCCTGGGCGCGCCCCTGCTGGCCCGCACCCTCGTCGACGGCGGCCTCGCGCCCGCGTGGTTCACGATCGGCGGGGCCGGCTGGCCCTTCCACACGGCCTTCTGGACCGGAGTGACCGTCTCCCTCTGCGGCGCCGTCGCCGCCTCACGGCGGGCCGGGAAAGTGGGCCCGACAGCCGCACTGCGCGACGCGGACGTCGACACCGACACCCTGCCCCTCGGCCGGGCCCTGCTCGGCACGGGACTCCTCGTGGCCGGAGCCGCACTGCTCGCCTGGACCTACGCCACCGAACCGTCCGAGCTGCTCAAGCGGAAGACGTACACCACGCTCCCGATGCTCCTGATCGGCGGCGTCGCCCTGCTCTCCCCCCTCCTGGTCCGCCCCGCGGCCCGGCTCCTCCGGCTCCCGGGCGCCGTCGCGACACTCGTACGGGAGAACAGCGCCGCCTCCGTCCGCCGCACCGCCGCCGTCGCCGCCCCCGTCCTCGTCACCGTCGCCCTCGCCGGCACCCTCTTCGGTGCGGCGACGAGCGTCACGCGCACGCGTGGCGCCGAAGCGCGGGAGCAGACAACCGCTCAGTACGTAGCGACCGGAACCGCGTTGAGGCCGGTGGCCGCACCGGACGAAGCCCTGATCTCCCCCACCGCGGCCACCTCCGTCTTCGTCCGGGACGGCGACGAGGCCGTCGTGAAGTACGGCGCCCGCGCGGTCACCGACCCGGCGGCCTTCGCCGCCCTCGCTCACCTGCCGGTGGTCGCAGGCGACCTCCACGACCTGGACGACCGGTCGATCGTCGTCAACGAGGAGTTCGCACATCACCGCGTCGGCGAGACCGTCGACGTGTGGCGGGCCGACGGCAGCGGCCCGGTGCCCCTGCGGGTCGCCGCCGTCCTCGCCCTCGGCACCGGCGACAACGGCCCCTATGTCACCCGCGCCAACGCCCCCGGCTCCGGCGTCGACCGCATCGACGCGAGCGGCGGCGGCACGGCGACGACACGGGCCCTGGAAGCCGCCGGCGGGACGGTCCGCACCGCCGACGCCTGGGCCGCCGCCGGCCACGCGACGAACACCCCCCAGACCCGGCTCGGCATGATCCTCGTCCTCGGCATCGCACTCCTCTACACCGTGATCGGCCTCGCCAACACGCTCCTCATGGCGACGTCCGTACGGGGCGCCGAACTCGCCTCGCTCCGGCTCGCCGGGGCCACCCGGGCGCAGATCCTCCGAACGGTCACGGGCGAGGCGACCCTCGCCGTCGCCATCGGCGCCGCCCTCGGCCTCGCCGTCACCGCCGCCGTCCTCTCCACCCTCGGCGCCGCCCTCTCCGCCCTCTCCGCCCCCGTCGCCCTCGCCCTCCCCCTCACCCCCCTCGCCACCTCCACCGCCCTCTGCACCCTCGTCGCCCTCGCCTCTTCAGCCCTCCCCGCGTGGCGCCTCACCCGCTGACCCCCCAAGGTGGGACCACGGGGCGGTGACAAGGGTCGGAGCCGGGTCACCGCCCCGCCCCCCGCCGACCCCGCCCAGCGACCCGGGCGGGGGTGGGGTCCGCCGTTGCGCCCCAAGGGCTAAGCCTTCGGCCAGTCCGGGGCGAGGATGGACCAGATTTGTTGGTTGTGGCGGGTGCCGCGGTAGGGGGCGCTTTCGCGGAGGGTGCCGTCGAGGGTCATGCCGAGGCGGCGGGCGACGGCGATGCTGGGGGCGTTGTCGGAGTTGACGATCCATTCGACGCGGTGGATGCCGCGTACGCGGATGGCCCAGTCGATGAGGGCGTGGGCGGCGCGGGTGACGAGGCCGCGGCCGGTGGCGGCGGGTTCGAGCCAGCAGCCGGCTTCGGCGGTGCCGTTCTTGGTGTCGAGGGTGCGGAGGATGACGGCGCCGACGAGGGTGCCGTGGGACCAGATGCCGTGGATGCGGCCGGTGTCGGCGGCGGCTTTCTCGGCGTAGAGGCGGAGGAAGGCGCGGCTGGACTCGAGGTCGGTGACGACGTCGGGGAGGCCGTTGCGGGCGCCGATGAAGTCGCGTCCTCGGTCCATGTGGGCGAGGAATTCGTCGGCCTGCCAGGTTTCGAGGGGGCGGAGTTCCGCGCCGTCGTCTCCCAGGGATATCGCGTACATCGTCGTCGCCTTCCACGGTCGGGGTCCAGCACTCACAGCGGAGGGATCTTCTCACTCCTCCGCCACGAGAGGGCGGCCCTACGGGATCAGGACCAGCTTGCCGCGCACGTGGCCGGACTCGCTCAACTCCTGGGCGCGGGCGGCCTCCTTGAGGGGGAGGGTGTCGGCCAGGCGGACCGCGAGGGTGCCCTCGGCGGCGAGGCGGGCGTGGGCGGTGAGGCCGCGCCGCACGTCGTCGGGGTCGCCCGAGGCGCCGGAGAAGGTGATGCCGAACTCGGCGGCGTCGGTGGCGGCGATGGTGGCGATCCGGTTCTTGTCCGCCGCCCCCTCCCCGCCCAGGAGTTCGATGGCGACGGGCAGTACGCCGTGGCCGGCCGCGTCGAAGACGGCGTCGACGCCGTCGGGGGCGGCGGCCCTGACCCGGTCGGCGAGGCCGTCGCCGTAGGCCACGGGGATCGCGCCGAGCTCGCGCAGGTAGGCGTGGTTGGACTCGGAGGCGCTGCCGACGACCGTGATCCCGGCGGCGACCGCGAGCTGGACGGCGACCGAGCCGACGACGCCGGCGGCGCCGTGCAGGAACAGCGTCTCGCCCTCCCGTACGCCGATCAGGTCGAGGACCCGCTGCGCGGTCTCGCCGGCCACCGGAAGGCTCGCGGCGGCCTCCCAGGAGAGCCCCGCGGGCTTGGGGGCGACGGTGCCGGCGATGGCGTACTCGGCGTAGGCGCCGGTCTTGGTCCAGCCGAGGACTTCGTCGCCGAGGGCCAGGTCGGTGACGCCCTCGCCGAGCGCGTCGACGGTGCCGGCGAACTCGAGGCCGGGGACGGCGGGGAAGGTCGTCGGGTAGAACTCCTCGACCCAGCCGTAACGGCGCTTCCAGTCCACCGGGTTGAGGCCGACCGCGGCGACCCTCACGCGGACCTCGCCGGGGCCGGGCTCCGGCACGTCGACACCGGTCGTGTGGCGCAGCACCTCGGGGCCGCCGAACTCCTCGTATGTGATCGCTTCCATCTCAGCCTCCACCGCTGCTAGTTACCGAATTCCGCACTGCCGTCGGAAGCGTCCTCGAAACTCTTCCAGGAGCTGTTCTCGGACTTGTTCTCGGACCAGATCCAGGAACCGTCTCGGACCCGTCCTCGGACCCGTTCCCGGACTGTCTTCCGATCTCCGACGCCTTCATCCTGCGCCCGCGCGCACCCCGCCCCCGCCCTCCCAACGGCCAGTCCCACCTGGCCGAAAGACCGGCCCCGACCTGCCGCTCCCGACTAGGCTGAACCGCATGGACGCGCTCACGCTGACCGCCGCGTACGAGATCCTGAGGCAGCCGCTCGGGGAGATCCTTCCGAGGGTTTCCGCGGCCCTCGCGCCGGTGGTGCCGCATGTGGACGCGGCCGAACTGTCCACGCACTGCGCGCACTCCCCGTTCAAGGCGATCGGCGGTACGGAGGGGCTGACCGGCTCCGAACTGGCGCCGCTGCTCGCGGCGGGCGTGCCCGGTAGTCCGTGGCAGGGCGTGGCGGTGATCGGCGGCCGGGAGCGCGAGGTCGTCGCCGTGACGAGCCACGCGACCCGGCGCGGTGCGCTCCTCGTGCTCGTACGGGAGGACGGCACCGCGCCGGCGGACGCGGCCGGACTCGCCGTCGCCCAGGCCTTGTGGGACCTGGTGACCAGCCACTTCGACCGGTTCGCCACGGAGGCCATGCCGGGTGCGCTGGCGCGGTCGCGGGCCGCGGCCGACACACGTGCGCGCGTGATCGCCGAACTGACGGCCTCGCACACGGCCGCACTCTCCGGCGTCCTCGGCGTGCTCCGCAGCCGCGCCCTCGGCGACACGACCGCCCGGGCCACCGCGACCGATCTCGCGGCCTCGGCGCTGATCGACATGCGGGCGGCCCAGCGGCACGACCGGGCACTCGCCGAGGAGCCGGCCCAGGACGCCTTCGAACGCCTCGCCGGCGAGCTGCGGCCCATGCTGCGCCACAGCACCGTGCGGCTCGACCTCGGCGCCCCCGACTCCACCCGCGGCCTGGCCGCGGACGTCGCCCACAGCGCGCGGGCCATCGTCCGCGCCCTGCTCCTCGTCGTCCTCGAACAGGACTCGGTGCGCCGCGTCCACGTCGGCTGGCAGCTCACCGAACACGAACTGCGCGCCTCCGTACGCGACGACGGCGCCGGAGCGCTCGCCGCCTGCGACCTCGGCGCCGGCACCATCCGCGACCGCCTCGACGTCCTCGGTGGCCGCCTCGACATGGACGCCGTCCCGGGCTGGGGCACCACCCTCACCGCGATCCTGCCCCTCGCGACCCCCTCGGCGCCGGCCGACGCCGCGCACCCCCTGGCCGGGCTCGGCGAGCGTGAGGTGCAGGTCCTCCGGCATCTGGCGCTCGGGCACCGCAACCGGCGGATCGCCGAGGAGCTCCACATCAGCGAGTCCACCGTCAAGTTCCACGTCGCCAACATCCTCGGCAAGCTCGGCGTCGACTCGCGCGGCGAGGCCGCCGCCCTCTTCCACGCCGCGGCCTGACCCCGCCGGGCCGGCCCCGCCGGGCCGGCCCCCCACCCGGCCCCGCGACCCGCGCTCCCGCTGCCCAGGGGTGTGTCAGTGGCGGGTGCCAGACTCGGACGTATGGGTGAGAGATGGGCGCTGGGGGTCGAGGAGGAAGGGGTGTGGGTGGTGCCCGTGGGGGCGGCCGGGGAGCCGCTGGGGGAGGTGCTGTGGGAGCCGGACCTGGTGGAGGCGGTGCGGCGCCGGCCGGGGGTGGCGCGGTGGGTGTGGCGGTCGACCGCGGAGGTGTACCCGCGGCTGCTGGCCGCGGGGGTGAGGGTGGAGCGGTGCTACGACGTGGAGGACGCCGAGCAGCTGCTGCTGGGGCATGAGGGGCGGCTGGGGGAGCCCCGTTCGGCGGCGGCGGCGTGGGCGCGCCTGCGGAACGCTCCGGTGCCGCCGGATCCCCCGCAGCGGAGCGCGGAGCCGGGCTCGCAGGACTCGCTGTTCGAGCCGCGCCCGGTGGTGTCCGTACCGTTCGAGGGCTTGCTGGCGGTGTACGCGGAGCAGCTGCGCCGCCATGAGCGGACGGGGCATCCGGGGCGGATGCTGCTGCTGACGGCCGCGGAGTCGGCGGGGATGCTGGTGGCCGCCGAGATGCACCGGGCGGGGCTGCCGTGGCGGGCGGACGTGCACCGGGAGCTGTTGAACGAGCTGCTGGGCGAGCGGTACGCGGGCGGGGGCGAGCCGCGGCGGCTCGCGGAGCTCGCGGACGAGGTGTCGGCGGCGTTCGGCCGCCGGGTCCGGCCGGATCTGCCGGCCGACGTGGTGAAGGCCTTCGCGCAGGCCGGGGTGCGGCTGAAGTCGACCCGCCGCTGGGAGCTGGAGGAGGTCGACCACCCGGCGGTGGAGCCGTTGATCGCGTACAAGAAGCTGTACCGGATCTGGACGGCGCACGGCTGGTCGTGGCTGGCGGACTGGGTCAGGGACGGCCGGTTCCGGCCGGAGTACCTGCCCGGGGGGACGGTCAGCGGACGCTGGACGACGAACGGCGGCGGGGCGCTGCAGATCCCGAAGGTGATCCGGCAGGCGGTGGTCGCCGACGAGGGCTGGCGGCTCGTGGTGGCGGACGCCGACCAGATGGAGCCGCGCGTGCTCGCCGCGATCTCCCGGGACCCGGGTCTGATGGAGGTGGCGGGGCACCCCGACGATCTGTACGCCCGGCTCTCCGACCGGGCCTTCTCCGGCGACCGCGCCCACGCGAAGATCGCGCTGCTCGGGGCGATCTACGGGCAGACCAGCGGTGACGGCCTGAAGAACCTGGCGGCGCTGCGGCGCCGCTTCCCACGCGCGGTGGCCTACGTCGACGAGGCGGCGAAGGCCGGCGAGGAGGGCCGGCTCGTCCGGACGTGGCTGGGCAGGACCAGTCCGCGCGCGGTCGGCTCGGGCGACGACGACGAGGCCGGCCTGCCGCAGGACTCCGGCGAACCGGAGCCGGAGAGCGGCGAGTTCGTCCCGGGCTACGCCTCCGGGAACGCCCGGGCGCGCGGCCGGTTCACCCGTAACTTCGTCGTACAGGGCAGTGCCGCCGACTGGGCCCTGCTGATGCTGGCGGCGCTGCGGCGCTCCCTCACCGGGATGCGGGCGGAGCTGGTGTTCTTCCAGCACGACGAGGTGATCGTGCACTGTCCCGCGGAGGAGGCCGAGGCGGTCACCGCGGCGATCCGGGCGGCCGGGGACGAGGCGGGGCGGATCGCCTTCGGCGAGACGCCGGTGCGGTTCCCGTTCACGACGGCCACGGTCGAGCGCTACTCGGAAGCCAAGTAGAGGCACACCCCGCTCCCGTCCGCCCGACTCGCCGTCCGCCCGGCCCCCGTCCGCCCGACTCCCCTTCCGCCCGGCTCCCCTTCCCCCCCCGGCGTACGCACTTGCCCGCCCCCCGCGGGCACGCGGGGCGGCGGGTCGGACCGCCGCCCCTCTCCCCCGTGTGGAGCGGCCTACTTGCGGGGGAGCTTCTGCCACCTCGGGCTCAGGGCGATCGTCCTCATCTGGTCGAGGGTGAGCGCGGGCTCGGCGCGCGTGGCGGCCTCGTGCTGGGCGCCGGTGTTGAAGGCACCGACGACGACCCGGAAGCCGGCCGGGGTGATGGTGTCGACGGTCCACCAGACGACGCCGGCGCCGCCCTTCTCGCCGGCCTGCTGGGTGACCTTGACCTTGCGGCCGTCGGGCAGCGTGGTGACGTCACCGGAGCCGAAGAGGTCGTCGGTGGCGTTCTGCATGTTCGCCTGGACGTTGATCTGGACGAGGCTCTTGCCCTGGCCGTCGTCGACGACGAGGAAGCCGAACCCGCCGCTGCCGCCCTTGTCCGTGACCTTCAGGCCCTGGGGCAGGAGGGAACGCAGGGTGGCCGGGACCGAGTCGCCGACCGGCTCGGCCGCCCGCTGGGCCACGTTGCCCGGGGCGACCTTCGCCGGGGGCAGCTGGGGCAGCTGCCTGAGCAGCGGACGCCAGGCGTCGGTGGTGACGAGCGCCTTCAGCTGGGCCGGGGTGAACGGCGGGTTCTCCCGGCTGACGGCGGCGCCCTTCTCGGCGGCGGCGTTGTACTCGCTCACGTCGACGAGGAAGCCGTCCTTGGTGAGCAGGACCGCCCGCCAGGACTTGGTCTCCTCGCGCTTGTCGGGGTACTCGTACCCCTGGAGGATCATCAGCCGGGCGCCGTTCTGCAGCCGCTCCGTGGTGCAGTCGTCGAAGGGGACGGCGACCTTGTCGGGGCAGGTGACCTGGCTCGCGCCCCCCTCGCCGTCGCCGGAGCCGCGGTAGAGGCCGACGGAGACGGCCGCCTTGCCGCGCCCGTCGTCGTAGACGCCTGCCGCGGATTGGCCCTTGCCGGCGAGGTCGAGGATCTCCCACTTCCCGGCCGGGGTGTGGGCCTTGAGGACGGCCGCGATGTCCTTGACGGGGATCTGCGCCTCGGCGGCCTTCTTGGGGTCGGCGGCGGCGGTCGCGGTGCCGGAGGCGTTGCCCGGCTTGGGGGCCGCGGCCACGGAGGCGGTCGTCGTCTGTCCGCCGGAGCCGATCAGGGATCCGCCGTACACGCCGCCGACGCCGACGGCGGCGAGCGCGAGGGCGCCGCCCGTCACCGCGAGGCGGCGGCGCACGAGGCGGCGCCGGCCGCGGGAGAGCCCGCCCGCGACGAGCTCGCCCCGGCCCTCGACGGAGAAGCCGTCGCCGGCCCGGCGCAGGACCGCGCCGAGTTCCTCCTCGAAGCCTTCGTACTGGGACTGGGAATCGTCGTTCTGAGGCATGCCGAAATCACCGTCTCCGGGTCGTGGGTGAAGAAGTCCAGTGGTCGGTCGCCCGTGGGCGACCGTCTGCGGTCAGCGGGCGGCGAACTCGGTGATGCTGCCGCCGAGTCGTTCCCGCAGCTTCGCCAGCGCCCGTACCGAGCGGGTGCGTACCGCGGCGGAGCTGACGTGCAGGGCGTCGGCGGTCTCCTCGATGCTGCGGTCCTCCCAGTACCGCAGCACCACGACCGCCCGGTCCTTGGGTGCGAGTCCGGCCAGCGCGTCGAGCAGCGCGATGCGGAGTGCGGGGTCCTCGCCGTTGTCGGGGGCGCGGTCCGGCAGCTCGCCGAGCGGGCGCTCGGTGGCGGACCGGCGCCGTTGGTGATTGAGGAAGGTGCGCACCAGCACGGTCTGGGCGTACGCGGCGGGGTTGCCGATACGGGCCATGCGCCCCCACAGCGCGTACATCCGGCCCAGCGTCTCCTGGGTGAGGTCCTCGGCGAGGTGGGTGTCGCCGCTGGTCAGCAGGCATGCGGACCGGAAAAGGTGCCCCGTGCGTGCGGCGGCGAACTCCAGGAACTCGTCCGCGCGGGACTTTTTCATGCCCCTCCCTTCCCTCACGGTCACGTGGTGTGGTCGCCGTACACCTCATTGACGCGATGGGGGCGGAGAAATGTTTCAGCGGGTCGCGACGAATTCCGAGGGGATCTCCCGCCCGACGTATCCGAACAAGCGGAATCGGGTAATCCTGAAGGTATGAACACTCTCAGCGCAGCAGAGATCCTGGCCGCTGGGGTTTGGCAGTCAGGGCTTGGACAAGTTCTCGGCGGACTCGTCATCGTCGCCGTGCTCATCGGCGCCGTCTGGCTCGGCTTCCGCGTCCGCGACCGCGAACCCGCGCCGCCGAAGCCCGACGAACAGCCGCAGCGGCCCGACACCGACGCCCTGCCGGGCGAGACGTCCGAATACCGCAGGGCCGAGGAGATGCCGCGGACCGACGGCGAGCACCGGCTCATGCCGTACCAGCTGAAGGGCTCCGGCGGTACGGAGAGCTCGCCCGACCCGCCCAGCGAGGAGAAGCGCAAGTGGGGCGGGATCTCCAGCGGCGGCTTCGGCAGCGGGGGCACCGGACACGGCGACTGACGCCGGGCGAACCCAGGGCCGCCGCCGGGACCCCGACGGCGGCCGCACCCCGCGTCACGGAGGTCACACCCCGTGGATGACGACACGCACGACAGGGACGACCGGGCCGTCACCGCCCGCTTCGAGGAGGAGCGGCAGCGGCTGCGGGCCGTCGCGTACCGCCTGCTCGGCACGTTCGACGAGGCCGACGACGCCGTACGGGAGGCGGTGCTGCGCGCGGCACGGGAGGCGGTACGGGCCTCGGTGCGGCGCGGCGACCCGCCGACCGAGGTCGTGGCACGGGTCTGCCTGGAGCGGCTCCGGGCCCGCGAGACCCACCGGGGGAAGCCGTGGGATCCCTGGGACCCCTGGGCCGTCGGCGCACCGAACCGGCCGCACCGGCCCGAGCAGGTCTCCGACCCCGGCCGGCGGGCCCTGCTCGCCGCCGACAGCGACTCCACGGCCCCGGACCTCCCGCAGGTCCTGGACGGCCTGACGCCCTCCGAACGGCTGGCGTACGTCCTCCACGACCTGTTCGCCGAACCCTACGAGGAGATCGCCGGCATCCTGGACCGCTCCCCGTCCGCCGCCCGTCAGCTGGCCGGCCGGGCCCGGCACCGGGTGGGCGGCGCGGAGGAGATGCCGCACCCCGATCCCGACCGCGGCCGCGAGATCGTCGCGGCCCTCCTGACCGCCGCCCGCAACGGTGACCTCGACGGCCTCCTCGTACTGCTCGACCCGGACGTGGTGCTCAGGGCCGACGCCGCCGCCGTCCGCGCGGGCACGGCCGCGGCGCACGGAGCCCCGGCGGTCGCCCGACCGGTCGCCCGGCACGCGCGGGCGGCGCGCCCCGCCCTGGTGGACGGCATGGCGGGCCTGGTCGAGGGCGACCCCGCCGGCACCGGCGACGCCACGGTCCTCGGCTTCACCGTCCTCCACGACCTGATCACCTCGGTCGACCTCCTCGCCGACGAGGACCACGTCAGCCGTCTGGACCTCCAGCTCCTCGACGGGACGCGGCTGCCCCCGGCGGCGTGAGGACGGGGGACGGCGGGAGGACGGACGGCGTCGGAACAGACGGCGGGAGGACGGACGGCGTCAGGACGGACGACCTCAGGACAGACCGGACCGCATCAGGACAGACCGGACCGCGTCAGGCCACCCCGCCCGGCCGCTGGAGGACACCCCCGCGGGCCGCGTAAGGCACCCCCGACCGCGTCGCGTGACGAAACCGTTCAGCGGCCGTCCGTCGGCCGGCCCGTGCGCGAGGAGACGTGGGCCGGCGGGGCGAGGTCCGCGGGGAGGACGGGGTCGGTGACCGGCTCGCCGAAGGTGGTCACCACGGGAAGGACCCCCGCCCACAGGCCGAGCGCCGCGTCCTCGGAGTCGCCGTCGTCCGGCGGACCGCTGCGGGTCTTCACCGAGGCCTCGGTGAGGTCGAGCGCGAGGACGGAGGTCGCGGCCAGCTCCTTGCGGCTGGGCTGACGCGCGTACTCCCACTGGCCCGGGGAGCTCTGCTCGGTGAGTGCCCGCAGGCCGCGCAGCTTCTCGTCCGGGTCGGTGACCAGCCGGGGGACGCCGTAGACCATCGCGCAGCGGTAGTTGACGCCGTGCTCGAAGACGGAACGGGCCAGGACGAGGCCGTCGACGTGCGTGACGGTGACGCAGACGGTGGCGTCCGGGGCCTGGACCATGCTGCGGCTGGCGACGGACCCGTGCAGGTAGAGCCGGTCGCCGTCCACGCCGTACGCGGTGGGCACCACCATCGTCGTCCCGTCGACGGTGACGCCGAGGTGGCAGAGGAAGCCCGCCGCGAGCACCGCGTCCAGGTCGGCGCGGCGGTGACTGCCCTTCTCGCGCAGGCGGCGCAGCCGGGTCCGCTCGGTGACGACCAACTGGTCGTCGGGAGTGTCGATGGTGGTGCTCATGGTTCCCTCTCGCTCCGCATACCGGTGTGGAGATGTTGTACGGGGTCTCAGCCCGCCACCGCCACCGGCGCCCGCCTGTCGGAACGGCGGTGCTCCGCGAGGGAGTCGCAGATCTCGCCGGCCCGGACGGCGGCCATCGACAGCAGGTTGGCGGTGATGCCGTGCGAGTGCTCGGTGCCGCCCATCAGGTAGATCCCGGCCTCCATCCCCGGAGCGGTCTCCACCCGGTAGTCGCGGCGGACCCGCAGCCGGCCGTCCTCGTCGCGCAGGCAGGCGGCGTCGAGCTCGCCGAGCAGCACGGTCGGGTCGGGCTCGCCGTAGCCGGTGGCGTAGACGACGGCGTCGGCCGTCATCGTCTCCGTCTCGTCCGTGGCGAGGTTCCGCACCTCGACGCGTACGCCGTCGGGGCCCTCCTCGACCCCGGTGAGCCGGGTGACGCCGAGGATCCGCAGCCGCTGCTCGCCGCGCACCTTCTCCTGGTACGAGCGGCGGTAGAGCTCCTCGATGAGGTCCATGTCGACCACGCCGTAGTTGGTGTTGCGGTGGTAGTCCATGAGCGTGCGGCGGACGGACGGATCGGCGCCGTGGTAGAGGTCGACGGCCTCCGGGTCGAAGATCCGGTTCGCGTACGGGCTGTCGTCGGCCGGGCTGTACCCGTAGCGGGTGTGCACGGCGACGACCTCCGCGTCCTCGAACGTACGGTGCAGGTGGTCGGCGATCTCGGCGGCGCTCTGCCCCGCCCCCGCCACCACGAACCGGCGCGGGTTCGCGCTCGGCAGCGCGGCGAGCCGGTGCAGGAACTCGCTGCTGTGCCAGAGGCGTTCGGACGACTCGACGCCCTCGGGGAGCCGGGGCACCAGGCCGGTGCCGATGACCAGGTTCCGTGCCCGGTAGGTGACGGCCTCCGCCTCGGCGCCGCTGCCGGCACCACCGAGCGCGGCGACGTCGACCTCGACGACGGGCCCGCCCCGGTCCGTCCGGTCCGCCTGGTCCGCGGGGCGGATGGCCGTGACCTCAAGGCCGTAACGGACCATGTGGTCCACGCCGTTGGCCGCCCACTGGAGATAGTCGTGGAACTCCTCCCGGGTCGGGAACAGCGCCTTGTGGTTGATGAAGTCGACCAGCCTGCCCCGGTCGTGCAGGTACGGCACGAACCCGAAGCGGCTGACCGGGTTGCGCATCGTGGACAGGTCCTTGAGGAACGAGACCTGCATGGTGGCGTCCGGGATGAGCATCCCCCGGTGCCAGCCGAACGCCGGCTGCTTCTCCAGGAAGACCGCCGTCAGCTCCTCGCCGGGCGCGGCCTGCTCGTTGTGCTCCTCGATCGCGATGGCCAGGGCGAGGTTGGCGGGCCCGAAGCCGACACCGACGACGTCGTAGACGGGAGTGGTCTCGTTCGTGCTCATGGCGAAAAGCCTTTCGGAATCGGAGAAACGTCTTCAGGACGTACGGGTAGGGGTACGGGTAGGGATGCCGGTAGAAGTGCCGGTGGAAGTGCCGGCAGGGGTACGGGTAGGCGTACGGGTACGGCCGGCCGTCAACGCCACGCACCCGGCGGCGAGGACCAGGGCGAACAGCAGCCCCTTGCCGGCGAAGGACAGGAACACGGCCGCGATCAGCAGGGTCACGACGGCCGTCACACGCAGCGCGCGGCCGGTGCCGCGCGCCCTCAGAGCGGCCGCCGCGGCCGCCACGTACAGGAGCAGGAAGGCGCTGCTGGTGACGACGAGCACCGGCTCCTCGCCGGTCCCCGCGACGGTCAGCGCACCGAGCACCGCCGCGTAGGCGAGGGCCAGGGCGACCGTGGCCCACACCGGCCGGTCCGCCAGCCGCCCCGGCAGGATCCGCTCGCGGGCCGCCGCCCGGACGACCCGCGTCGCTCCGAGCACCCACGCGTTGGTGGCGACCACCGCGAGCCCCAGGGCCAGCAGATCACCGGCCATGGCACCGCCCTCGCCGAGCGAGGCACCCAACAGGGCCGTGATGACGACCGGTTCGTCGCCCGGGACGGCGAGATACGCCGCCGTCACCGCCACGTACAGCAGCCCCACGATCGGGACCGCCCAGCGGATGGCCCGCCGGTAGCTCCGGGCCGGATCGTCGACCTGCTCGGCGAGCGTCGAGACGTTCTCCCAGCCCAGGAACGAGAAGAACGCGGTCACGACCGCGATCCCCACCCCGCCCCAGCCGTGCGTGACGAACGGCGTGTACTCCCCCGCGTCGAAGCGCGGCACCGCGAGCACCACCGCCCCGCCCAACCCCAGCAGCAGCACCACCAGCGCGGCGGCCTGCACCCGGGCACCCGCCGTCAGGCCCAGCAGCGTGAACGCAGCCGACACCACCATGAACCCGATCGCGATCGGGTACACCGGTCCGTCCGGCTCACCCAGCAGCCCCAGCAGACACCGGGCCGACACGATCCCCATCACCGGGTTCCCGATCACGTACGTCGCCACCAACAGCAGCCCCGCCGCCCGCCCCGGCCTCCGCCCGAACCCCGCCTCCACCATCGCGGCCAGCCCCGACGCGTCCGGCCGCCACGCCGACATCTCCGCGAAGAACCGCGCGAACGGATACGAACTCACCGCCAGCGCCACCCACGCGACCAGCGCCGCGGGACCCGCCTGCCGTTCCGTCAGCCCCGGCACCAGCAAAATGCCGGTCCCCACCAAACTGCTGACGTAGAACACCACCAACGCCCTGACCCCGAGCCCCTCACGGCCCCCCTCGACCACCTCCGGCCGAGCCACCACATCCGTCACACCGCCACCTCCATCCCAACGAACCAACCAACCAACCAACCAACTCACCACCCACGGCCCCGCGGGCCTCCCCACCGCCGTGAGCACTCCTTCCGCCGGGCGGGCCAACCCCGCTACGGGCACGCGTTCCGCCGGGTCGGGGCCCACCCCCGTTGTGGGCAATCGTTCCGCTGGGGCGGAACGGGTGGGCACAACGGACGGCGCCCCTGCCGGGCCTAGGCTCCCCGCACCTACGGCACCCACCAGGCCCAGACCTCTGACCAGCGCCCCCACCAAAAGGCCCGGGTTACAGACAGGGGGCGGCTGATCGCCGTGGTCGGGTTGTGCCCACCCGTTCCGCCCTTGCGGAACAGTTGCCCACAACCGGGCGGGAGCCGGCCGGAGCCCGAGCCCGGGGCGCAAGCCCCTGTTCGGAGGGTCGCCGGGGCGGAGCCCAGGGTCGCCGGGAGCGGAGTTCAGCACCGGCTGGAGTCAAAGGTTCGTGAGGGCCTCCAGGGCTTCGGCGGCGGCGAGTTCGGCCGCGGCGGGCGCGGTTTTGAAGCCGGCGCCGGACCACCCCGTCGCGAGGACGACGCGGCTCCCGGGGTGGGAGCGCCCGAGGTGG
The DNA here is from genome assembly GCF_040815545.1 of Streptomyces sp. LMG1-1-1.1. Lineage (NCBI taxonomy): Bacteria > Bacillati > Actinomycetota > Actinomycetes > Kitasatosporales > Streptomycetaceae > Streptomyces > Streptomyces sp. LMG1-1-1.1. Next base: position 105,676 of record NZ_JBFPNH010000021.1, read on the forward strand.
GGGCGGGAGTGGGGGGTGTAGAGGTCGACGCCTTGGCGCCCGGCGAGGAAGCGGGTGGCGGGGTCGGCGAGCCAGGGCCAGCGGACGGCGGCACCTTGGCGGATGTACGCCACCTGTTCGTCGGTGAGCGTGTCGTCTCCCCCGGGGGGTACGTCCCATTCGTCGACGGGCCGCCCGGCCATGTACCCGCCGGCGGCTTCGCCGCTGAGCTGGGGCCGGCCCCAGACGCCGGTGACGAGGTCGACGACGGTCGGCAGGCCGACCGTGGCGGGGTGGTGGAAGAAGCCGTAGCGGATGCTCTTGGTGCGTCCGGCGTCCGCGCCGCTGAGCCGGTGTCCGGCGATGCGACCGGTGCCGCCGCCGGCGGCGAGGACGATGGCGCGGGCTTCTACGGGGCCGCCGGGTTCGAGGAGGACGCGGACCCGGTCGGCCCCGGGCGGGGCGACGAGTTCGCGGACGAGCGCGGGCAGCAGTCGGGCCCCGTGGGCGAGTGCGCGGTCGCGGTAGGCGCGGGCGGCGCGGGGCGGGTCGGCGTAGCCGGCCTCGGGTTCCCAGACGGCGGCGGTGACGCCGTCGACGGCGAGCCCGGGGAAGCGGGCCGCGATCTCGTCGGGGGCGAGGAGATCGGCGGGCACGCCGGCACCGTTGAGTTCCGCGACGCCCTTCCGGGCCTGTTCCATGTCGGGGTCGCCGCAGAGGACGAGCGATCCGGTGGCCATGAAGCCGTACGGGCCGGGGGCGAGGGCGGCCGGCCCCCAGGCGAGCTGGTGGCTGCGCAGGGCGAGCCCCCGCAGGTACGGGTCGGGTTCGTAGGACCGTACGAGCCCGCCGGACATCGCGGTGGCGTGGTCCTGGCCGCCGTCCATGGGGGCGACGAGCGCGACCCGGGCTCCGTGTCGGGCGAGTACGGACGCGGTGGCGGCGCCGACGACCCCGGCGCCCACGATGATCACGTCGTAGGCCCGGCCGCGGACGGGCGCGCTGGTGCGGGGCGCGGCCGCCACGGGCACGAGGTCCCATCCGACGCTCCCGGCCTCCGGTTCTCCGCGCGCGGTGAACCCCCGGTCGGCATGGGCCCGGACGGCGGCGACCAGGGTCCGTCCGGTCCGTTCCGGGTCCTCGGTGAGCGCGGCGGTGGCGGCGGCGAACGCCGCGTCGACGTGGGTCTCGGGGCCCCCGCGCATCCGGGCCACGTGGGCGGTGGGGCGGCCGGGCGGCTCGGCGAGCAGGGCGGCGAACTCGTCCACCGCGCAGTCGTCGGTGAAGTAGAACGCCCCGCCGAACCCGGCGGCCCGCCACTCCCGCCCGATCCGCGCGGCCCCGGCGTGGGTGCCGCACACGACGAGCGCGGTGATCCGGGCGGCGGTCTCGGCGGCGGGCCCGCCGCTCCCGTCGAGCACCTCGACCGCCGCGGGCCCGTCGGGGGCGTCGGGTCCGGTGCCGGACGGCGCGTCGGGGCCTCCGGGCCTCCGCGTCAGTACCGCCGGTACCGCCACCGCGCCCGTCGCGGGGCCGCTGCCGTCCGAGACGACGGCGCCCGACGGCAGGGCGGGGCTTCCCGGGGGCGCGGGCCGGGGTTCGCGGACGAGCCGGGCGAGGCACGATCCGTACGGGGTGCCGTCGTGGGCGACGGCGATCCGGGTGTGCCCGGCGGACCGCACGGCCGCCAGCAGGTCGGCGGCCTGGGCCCGGTCGTCCGGGCACCAGCGCAGGATGGTGCCGGCGCTGTCGGCGAGCAGGTCGGGCGTGGTGGCGAGGGGCAGCAGGACGGGGAGTCCGGCGGCCCGGTAGACGGGTAGGGCCACGCGCGCGCCCGCGCTGTTGAAGTGCCCGACGACCAGTGTGTGCCGGCCCTCGGCGACGACGGCCTCGGCGATCTGCCGGGCGGTCTCCGTCTCGCCCCGGTCGTCGTACAGCTCCCAGGTGACGGCGGACCCGTAGTGGTCGGCGGCCCGCTCCAGGTGTTCGCCCCAGGCGGCCCGTTCGCCGGAGAACGGGCCGACCACCGCCCCGCGCGGCAGCGCGTCCGCCGCGGCCTCGGCCTCGGCGGACCGCAGGCCGGTCACGGCGCCGGCCCAGGTGCCGAGGGCGGACACGACGCCGCCCGGGGTGACGACCGCGGACGCGTCCCCGGACACGGCCTCGGTCTCGATCGGGCCCGGGGCCGTGTCCGCGGCCCCGATGCCGGCCTCGGCGTCCCAGAGGAATTCAGGCACTGAAGACCGCCCCGGGCCAGGCGGCCACCGGCGTCCCCGGGGCGAGGGGGGCCAGGGCGTCCACGTCCACCCGCCGCGGCTCGGGCGCGAGCGCGAGCAGGCCGGCGAGACGAGCGGAGCCGTACGGCAGGGCGGGCGCGGCCCAGGCCGACAGGGCGGCGGCGACGGCGAGTTGGGCGGCGAGGGCGGCCCGGTAGGCGCGGCCGCCGGCCGGGCGCTCCCGCTCGAAGCCGGTGACGTGTCCGAAGTCCTCGGCGAGACCGACGATCTCGTCGAGCAGCGCGATGGCGCGCCGCGCGTCGTATCCCTCGATGCCGTACGCGTCCCTCAGCTGGCCGACGGTTCCGGCGAGGCGGTCGCGGAGCCGCTCCCATGCGGGGCCGTGCGGTGCCTCGGCGGGTGCGACGCCGTCCGTGTCCTCGGCGACGGCGGCGAGGAGGCGGCCGAGCCAGCCGTCCCAGCGGTCGGCGAGACGGGCGCGGCTGACTTCGAGGGCTTGGGAACTGAAGCTGGTCTGGCGGCCGTTGGGGCGGTCGGCCAGGACGTGGTAGCGGAGGACGTCGGCGCCGGTGCGGGCGAGCTCCTCGTGCGCCCAGATGGCGTGGCGGCGGCTGGTGGAGAACTTGAGGCCTTCGAGCCGGTAGAACTCGTTGACCACGAAGGCCTTCGGCAGCGCGATCTCGGGGTCGTACGCCCGGAACGCGGCGGGGAACAGCAGCGCGTGGAAGTAGCCGTTGTCGAAGCCGAAGAACTGGACGGGGGCGGGCGCGCGACCGGTGCCTCCGGCGGCGGTCCACTCCAGGAGGTAGCCGGGGGCCATCTCGAACCAGACGTAGATCCGCTGCTCGGTGAAGCCCGCGACGGGCACCGGCACGCCCCACTCGGAGGGGTGGCTGACGGCGATCTCGGGGAGCCCTTCGGCCCGCATCCCTTCGCACAGCGCCCGCAGGTGCGGCGGCATGTCGACCTGCTCCCAGAAGTCGGCGAGCTGCTGCTCCCAGGGCGCGAGGGGGAAGTAGAGCCGTTCGCAGTCGCGGAGTTCGGGGGTGGCGCCGCAGCCGGTGCAGACGGGGTTCGCCAGGTCGGCGCAGTCGTTGGGGCGGCCGCAGGGCTCGCAGGCGTTGCCGTTGGAGCCGGATCCGCAGTGCGGGCAGTCGCCCTTCAGATAGGCCTCGTACAGCCAGCGCTCGCAGCCGGTGCAGTACGGCAGCGGTGCCGTACGGGCGACGATGTGCCCGGCGTCGTACAGGCGCTGGAAGAACTCCTGGACGGCCGCCTGGTAGCCGACGTCGCGGCGCGGGCGGACGATCGCGTCGAAGTCCGCGCCGGCCCGGCTCCACACGGCCTCGATGGAGGCGCCGTAGCCGTCGGCGACCTCCTCGCCCTTGCGTCCGCCGTCGTTGATGCCGCGGACGGGCACGTAGCTCTGGTGGTCGTCGAGGCCGGTCGTGTACCGCACCGGTCCGGTGCCCTCGGCGGCGAGGAAGCGGCGCAGCACGTCACCGGCGAGGTACGGGCCGGCGAGGTGGCCGATGTGCAGGTCGCCGTTGGGGGTGGGCGGGGTGGCGGTGATCCACTGGGCCGTCCGGGTCGTCTGGGTCGTCTGGGTCGCCTCGGTCGTCTGGGTCGTCACGTTGTCGCTCATGCGGCAACCTCCTCGTTCTCGTCGGTGCGTTCGGTGTCGTCGGCGCTGGCGGTGCGGTCGGCGCTTTCGGTGCTTTCGGTGCCGCCGGTGCGATCGGAGCTGTCGGTGCTGTCGGCGGGCAGCGCGGGCTCGCGCAGCGGCCAGTACAGGGAGACCCAACTCAGCTCGGTGTCGCCCGTGTTGTGGACGACGTGCTCCTGATTGCGCGGCAGGACGACGATGTCGCCAGCGCGGAACGGCGGTTCGAGCACGCCGTCGAGCGTCACCGCCCCCGAGCCCGCCAGGATGATCATGACCTCGTCCTGGTTGTGGCAGTCCGGGTCCGAATCGCCCCCGGGCCGCAGGAAGCAGGCCATCGCCCCGACGGGCGTCTCCTCCCCGCCGGACCACGGGATCAGCCGCTGACAGGCGAGACCGAACTCCTCCGTGGCGGAACTGCGGTCGATGCGGAAGCGGTTGGCCAAGGCCGCGGCTCCGGTGGTCTCGGCGAGATCGCCGTACGGGGTCGGAGCGAGGGGCTGCTCTCCCGGCGGCGGGATGGGCGCGGTGAACGGCATACGGGTCTCCTCGGACGGGCGACGACGGCGGGCGGCAGGCGACGACGGCGACGGCGACGGCGACGGGCAGGGGGAATCACGGCACAGCGACACAGCGACTGGGCGGCACAGCAGAAGACCGACAGGGCGGAACAGCGGCACAGCGAGGCGAGGCCGAGCGGCCCCGCCGCCCAGGCCCCTGTAGCCCAGGCCTCCCCGGCTCAGCCCCCGCCGCTCAGGCCCCGGCGTGCGGGTCCAGTCCCCGTACCGCCGAGACCGGGATGCGGGCGAGGCCCGCCATGATGTGGCGGGGCCCGGCCCCCCACCCGTACCGCCGCTTCAGCGGGGCGACATGGGTGGCGATGAGCGCGAGCAGCGGGGTGAGGTCGGCGGGGGCGGCGCCGAGTAGGGCGAGGAGCTGCTCGGTGCGGGTCAGTCCGGCACCCGGGCCGATCCCGTGCACGGCGGTGTCCTGCCAGGTGGCGCCGGCGCTGCGGGCGACGACGGTGTTGTGCAGGGCGAAGCCCTGGTTGTCGTGGGCGTGGATGCCGACGGGGGCGGTGACGGCGGCGCGGGTGGACTGGACGAGTTCGATGACCCGCTCCGGACGGAACGAGCCGAGCGAGTCGACGAGGAACACGGCGTCGAGGGGGCCGAGCGCCGCGGCCTCGCCGAGACAGCCGTCGAGTTCGCGGTAGGAGGCGAGGTCGATGTCGGTGAGGAAGAGGCAGACGCCGAGCCCGGATTCCCGCAGTCGCCGCAGCGGGGCGGCGGCGCGGGCCACCCGGTCGTACCGGACGGCGAGCCGTACCAGGCCGACGGGGACGGAGCCGGCGGCGAGCGCCTCGGCGATCCGGCCGGCGGCGGCCGTGGCGGCGGTGTCGGTGGCGGGCAGGGCGGCGGTGTCGAGCAGGACGGAGAAGCGCGGCCCGTACCGCTCGTCGTGGTCGCCGGGAAGGGGGACCGGCAGCAGGTCGCCGAAGGGGGTGCCGGGGCCGGCGGGGTCGTGGACGGTGCCCAACTCGACGATGTCGACGCCGATCCGCGCGCAGACCGCGAGGTAGTCGGCGGCCAGCGCGGGGGGTACGGAGCCGCCGGTGAGCTGCCCGCCGGTGCGCAGGGTGCAGTCGAGCAGGGTCATGTTCATCCCCAGCCGGTGTCGTGCGTGCCGGGTCCGGCGACCGACGTGCCCGTTCCGGTGCCTTCGGTGCCGTTCGGGCCGCTCAGGACGGCCGCGCCCCATCCGGTGTCGTGCGCTCCGGCGCCGCCGGCGGCGTGGGTCGCGGTGCCGGTGGCCAGACCCGCGAGGCCGGTGATCAGCGTGGTGGCGAGGAGGCTGCTGCGGATCCGCCGCTTCATGTCGGGTGTCTCTTTCCGCGAGGGGGCGTCGCGAGGACGCCGCGAGGAGGTCACGAGGAGGTCGTGATGGTCTGAGCGGGATTGCGAGCTTCACGGGCTGTGCGAGCTTGGTGAGCTTTGACCTTCTGGGCGGTGGGATGAACGTATCCCGCGACTGCATGCCTATGGGTCCGACCGCATGGCTCATGAGCCTGCATGGCAGCAACAGGACGCCATGACAAACGGGGGACAAAGTGTCGATAACCGACAGAAGGCAGGGCTTCGGCAGCACTCGAACGGTCCGGGAGGCCGACCCGGGAACCCCGCTCCCCGCACTTCCCGCGGCCGAGGCGGCCACCGCCGACGACGACCCGCTGACCCGCGTCTACGGCCGCGTCCTCGACCGCGACCCGGCGCGGCCCGCGGCACACTCCGCCGAGCTCGCGGAGGAACTGGAACTCCCCCTGGCCCGGGTGGAGTCCGCCGTCTCCGCCCTCCTCGACATGGGCCTGCTGCGCCGCACCCCGGAACGCGCCGTGCTGCCCGTGGCGCCCGACGACGCCGTCCAGCGCACGCTCGGGCCGCTGGAACGCGAGATGCGCGCCCGCCGCCGGCACATGGAACGCAGCCGCGAGCAACTGATGGCGTTCATGCCGCTCTACGAGTCACACCTGCGCCGGCAGACCCACCTGCGCCAGGCGGAACACGTCGAGCTGCTCACCGACCTCCGGTCCGTACGGGAGGCGATCACCGAACTCGGCCGCACCTGCGAACGCGAGGTCCTCACGGCCCAGCCCGGCGGCGGCCGGCGCGCCGAGGTCCTGGAAGAGGCCGTGGCCCGCGACGAGGAACTCCTGCACCGCGGCGTCCGCATGCGCATGCTCTACCAGCACACCGCCCGCTTCTCCGCCGGCACCTGCGCCTACGTCGAGCGGGTCGGCCGGCTCGGCGCCCAGGTCCGCACCCTCGACGACGAGTTCATGCGCCTCCTCGTCTTCGACCGCACCACCGCGGTCATCCCGGTGCCCGACGACCCCGAGGCCGCCGTCCTCATCCGCGAACCGCACGTGGTCGCCTTCATGGTCGGCGCCTACGAACGCCTCTGGCTCGAAGCCCTCCCGTTCGAGACCGAGTGGGACCGCCAGACCATCATGGACATCTCCGACGAACTCAAGCAGACCATCGTCCGCCTCCTCACCGAAGGCCTCACCGACGCCGCCATCGCCCGCCGCCTCGGCCTCTCCGTCCGCAGCTGCCGCCGCCACGTCGCCGACGTCATGTCCGCCCTCGGCGCCGAAAGCCGCTTCCAGGCCGGCTACCTCCTCGCCCAACAGGACGCCCCCGCCCTCCGCACATGAAAAAACCCCAGGTCACGGCGAGTGAGTCCTGGGGTAATTCCGAGCCGCCTTCGGGATTCGAACCCGAGACCTACGCATTACGAGGGCCCGCAAGATCATCCCGGGTGGTGGTGGGTGATACCGCAGAATCCCATTTTCCCAGATCAGAGGCTTTCGATCTTGATCGGCATGCCGCCGAGTCCAGCGTGTGCCACCCCGTCCGCTCACGCAGCGCTCACGCAGTGCAGGTGCTGCGCAGCGGCGGAGCTTCCTCAAGCGGGTGGCTCATGCTAGCGAGCCGTTCCATCCCAAAGCGCAGTTTCCGGATAATTGAGGACTGCCGGACGCTTCTCACCTCAAACTCTCCTTCAGGGCTAAGAACCACACAGCCGGAGGAACCATGTCATCCGAACTTTCGCCAGCCCTGACGAACAAGTCGATCGAACTCACTGAACCCGTCTGCCCGCCCTGGTGCGTCGGCAAGGCCGACGAAACGCTCCACGAAGTGCACGAGGGCGCCAGGATCGAGTGGCTCGGCCCCGAGCCCGGCAGCAGTCGCACCGGGCCAGCGCTGTCCGCGTCCATTGCTCTCCTGGAAGAGGGGCCGGAGTCGCTCCAGCCGGAGATCTGGTTCGGCTCCTCTGGATCGTGGACCGAGCTCAACCTGACGCAGTTCGGCTCCGCCATCGACGAGCTGGAGGAGTACGTCATCGCTCTGCGGGCACTGAGGTACCGCTACGCGGCGGTGCTCCATGGCACTGACCTCGCGAGTCGGGATGCCTATGCCAACGGGCCGAAGCATCCTGCCGAGATCACGGCTCTCTGCCCGGCCTGGTGCAACTATCGCGACGAGGACGGGATGCAGCACTCGGACGAAGCGCTGGAAGACCGCTTCCACTGCAGCGAGCACGAGGTGGTGGAACTCAGCCTTCACCAACCGCGGACCGACCACCGCGGCAACCTCGCGCTCGACGAGGTTCTGGTGAATCTCGAACAGGCGGCTTACCACAGGCTACCCGCCGTGGCCCTCACCATTGAGCGCGAGGCCGGCAGCTTCTGCAGCCTCTCGCTGCCAGAGGCCCGACAGCTCCGTGCCGTGCTCGGAAAGCTGATCGCACAGGCAGAGGTCTGCGCCACCCCGACCGCTCTCCCTCCGCTGGAGATGGTGGCTGCACACATGAGAGCCGAGATCGCGGACGATCCGAAATTGGAGCCCAAATACCGGGGGTACGCGCTCGCGGACACGAGCCCTGACGGCAGGATGTGGGTCTGCATCCCTCAGGGGCTGCCCTCCGATCTGCGGGAAGAGACCATCCGGTGTCTCCTCGCGGGAGCGTTCGAGGCGCCCCTCAGGCGGGAAGTGCCCAACGCGGCGCACGTACCGCTGCAGGTGACTGGGGATCGGGCCGCATGGGCGGCAGCGTCCGCGAGGGCAGCTGCCTGATCAACGTCGGTTGGGTGCACAGCGGTCCCATCCAGCATGCTCGCTGGCATCACTCGTACCGCGTGCCTCAAGGATGAGGGTCCGGTCATGCACCGCCTAACCGGACCCTCGGCAATCGCCTCCAGCCCCCACGGACTCAGGCGAGCCGGCATTGACCTGCCAGCGTGCCCTACGAAAGTGCCAGCAGGTCCGGGTTGTCGATCATGCTGCGGTGCAGATGGATCAAGTCCACGCCGCAGTGTTCAGCGAGCCGAACATGACGCTCCCGCTCACGCTGGTTCACCGTTTCGCCGTCCCTGGTGGTGACGACAATGCCCGGCCGGACCGACGCGTCGAGCGCCTCGTTCACGGATGCCCAAATGAGGTCGCTGAGACGCCCGCTCCTGCCCCAGCAGACGTAACGGGTGCTGTCTCCATCAACGGCACGACAGTGGTTGGGCTTGCCCTCGACTGATTCCGGAATCACCTTCCAGCTGCTCCCGCAAAGGCCCTGAACGATCTCGTCCGCCCCGCGAAAGCGCCGCTGGACGTACGGGACGAAGTTGCCGATGCCCTCCTGAGCTCGGGCGTACTCCTTCATCGGGACGTCCTTGAACCACACCCGGACGTCCTTGTCGCTGGCGAAGTTGCGCAGTTCCCCTCCGATGCCCGGGTCGTCGAACCATCGTCGATACTGCGCTGTCTTCCCAGGGTTTCCGAGGAACTCCCAATCCAGCTCGTCAGCGGTTCGGTACATGCTGAGGAGGATGCGGTGACGCAGGTCTTCGGGGAGGTTGAGCTGAGGCAAGGTCACTACTCCAGGGCGTTGAGGACGGAGGGGAATTGCAGGCGGTGCTCGTCGTACTGTGTTTCGAGGCTAGCCGCGTCCTTGATCCATTCCTCCATCAGCGTTGCAACCCTCTGGTCGTTGAACTCGATCCGTGAGGGTGCGACCTGGTCGAGTGTCTCCACCTCGCCGCCTTCGAGACTCCGTTTGATGTTGAGGGCTGCGGCGATGCGGCGGAGGTCGCTGACGAAATCGAGGACGGTTACCCGCTCTTTCCCCTCCCGGAGCCGGAGCCCACGCCCCAATTGCTGGACGAAGATCCGGCGGGAGTGGGTCACCCGGGCAAAGCAGAGGATGTTGACGTCAGGAACGTCCACCCCCTCGTTCAGGATGTCCACCGATGTGAGGATGGGGACCTCGCCGCTACGGAAGGCGAGCAGTCGCCTCTGTCGCTCTCTCTTGGGCAGGTCGGCGTGCAAGGCCAAGGCACCAGACCACAGGGGCATGCGGCGAAGAAGCTCAGCAAGCCTTTCGGCGTGCTCTACCGTGCGGCAGAACACGATCGCCCGAGGGTTGGCAGTTGCGGCCCATGCGGCAGCGAGCTCATCGCGGATCGACTCATCCCGCTGCGGCAAGAAGAGGCGGGCGTTGAGATCCGCAAGGCCATATTCGTTCTCGCTTGCCGCCCTCACGACATCCCAGTCGACGTTGTCGACGTACAGGCGGTAATCGACCTGTGCCAGGTAGCCCCGACGCATGCCCTCCTCGATGCCGAGCGTAAAGCTCGCTGAACCGAAGTGATGGCTGATGTCGTGCGCGTCCCCGCGCCAAGGCGTCGCAGTAACGCCGAACTGCTGCGAGCCGGACAGGGCATCGAGCAGCTCGTCGTATTGACCGTCCGCACCAACATGATGCGCCTCGTCGACCATGACGAGTGCCGGCCGGTAACCGAAGCGAGCCGCCGGCAGCGCCGACCCCACGGTCGCGCAGGTGACGCCGGACAAGTCGTCCGGTCGCGTGTCTCCAGTCAGCAGACGCGTGGGCACATTCTTGGGAAGATGCCGCCACAGGGCGCGCTCTAGCTGCTGGACGAGGTCCTTGGCATGAGCCACCACCAATACTCGATCGGTGGGGTGGTGACGGAGGTGCGAGGCGATGACCTCGCCACCCACCACGGTCTTCCCAAGCCCCGTGGCCAGGATGAGCAGGGCCCTACCGGAAGAGTCCAGGTCCCGGTTCAGAGCCCACAACGCCTTTGCCTGATAAGGCCGAGGAGTCACCTCCCCAAAGCGGGACGCGAGTCCCTTGAAGCTTCGAGCGAGATGCCCGCCTTCCCACAGGTGGATCTTGGGGCTGATACGGGCCAGTACATCGACTCGGCGTCGGGCGTCCGTGCTGAACCGGCTGTTCGTGACCACGACAGCCTGATCAGCACGATAGTGCTCGCGTGCCCTGTCGACCTCGTTGACGGCCTCAGCGCCGACGATTCCGCGACGCTTCCACTTGCACTGGAAGACCCATAGCTCTCCCTGTCGACGGGCGAGTACGTCTCCCCCCTCGTCGCCGGATCCGTCGATCACTGAGACGTCCGTGAAGCCGAGGTGCCAAAGAAGCCTCTCGATGCGCCGTGGAAACTGCAGCGGCCCCGCGTCGAGAAGAGGCCCTGGGTCCAGAAAACTGTTCATCTGGGCCTCCGCTCTCAGCTGTCATCCGCGAGGTCGCGGGCGACCAGGCGACAGCTGATGCGGATACGGGCCAGTTCCTCCGGGCTGACCCTCGGGCGATGCTGCGCCAAGAGGACCAGATCGCTGAGGGGATTCATCAGGCGCTCCACCACGAGATCACGCGCGTCCGACGCCGACAGCGCCGCGTACGAGCGCCGGAAGACCTTGCCGTCCATGAACAGTGCGGGAGCTTCACCGATCACGCGCAGGATCGCGCTGGCCGGAGCGAACCGGATGAAGTCGCCACTGTTGATGGCGTCATTCCAGTCGGAGCCAGGCTCCGACTCGAGGGCGAAGCGCTCCTGGGCAGCTTCGCGCTCATCGGCCTGGAGCTGCAGCCAATGGACTGCGGCGGTCTCCGCGATCACGGGGGTCATCAGGGACCGGATCCGCTCAAGGAGCCGCTCTGCCTCGTCCGCCATCGCGGTCGGAGTGAGGCTCGGGCTGGAGGAACGCTCCTTGAACAGGAGAAGGAGCTGAGCCAGTGGAGTCGTGCTGTCGTTCTTGCGGACCCGCATGTACTCAGCGGCTTCAAGAAGAGCAACATCCCTCATGTCGGCTCCGTGTTCCCGGTACAGCTTGTGCTCGGAGTCGATGAAGACCTCGAGTCGCGGGGTGCGGACCATCACCGCGAAGGCCGGCGTCTCCTGCTCCTTGGCATTCGCGAGGCGGTGGCCACGCACCGCCCACACGCGAAGCTCCACTCGGCCCAGTTCCGGGATCACGTACTCACCCGCGAGGTCCGGCAGCTGATCCGCGTTGTCACGGTAGCGCTGAAGGCGCTTCTCGAAGGTCTCTGTCGGTTCTGGAACCTCGGCGGGTGCCTCGCCGCTGTCGATCTCGGTCTCTTCTCCTGCACCGTCCTCGTCGGTCGTGATGGGACCAAGTCCGGGCAGCAGCTGATCGGTGTCGTCACCGTCGTCAGGTTCCGGCTCGTGTTGGACCGGGTTCTCGTGCCGATAAGCCGCCTCGTACCAAATCTCGTCGCTCTGGTACTCAGGGTTCCCGTCTCGGAACAGCTTGGCCCACTGATTGGTCTTCTCGTGGATGGGGTCCTTGCCGTTGCCGGGCACCAGGTAGTTCAGCCCCGGGTCCTGACGACGGAATCCGGCGTACAGAATGGCCAGCGGACTGTCGTTCTCGGGGAGCTGGCGCCTCTTCGCGATGTCCGGCCGCAGTGGACTCTCGCCTCGAACAGCCCGCAGCACCTGATGCCACTCGGCGGTCTCGAACTCGAAGGCGGTCTTCTGGTAGTTCGGCGTCACGTGGTCGCAGTGAATCTCGCCGACGATGCGCCCCGTCGCGGCCTTGGAGTCGATCGGGTACTCCAACTCAGGCTCTCCCAGACCATCCTCGTCCACCCACGAGAACACACGCTTGTCCTTGAGGAGGATCTTGCGACCGTTACGCAGGAAGTCGATGCCGTAGTCCGAGCGGTGCACGTAGCGCTGTACGCCCAGCCAGCCCCAGACCCGACGAGGGCGAACCTCCAGTCGCCCCTGGCCGCACTCGCGGCATCGGTCCACGTCCAGCGGGTTCCAGTAGCCGCAGGCCATACAGGCCTTCTTGTCCGAGAGAGGCACGTCAATGCGCTGCACGGCGTTGATCTCACGCCCTCGCCGCGTGACCGTGCGCTTCTCATCCCAGATGCACGGCTTGCGGGGCGGGAGCTTCCTCGTGTTTATCGTCAAGAGGAACCCCCGCTCGGCGAGCAGGTAGCTGTAGACATCGCCCAGCTTTTCCCTGATCACCTGGAGCGCCTTCGGCCGACGAAGGGCCTCGAACTGCTCCCCCTTGAGGTCACTGATGGTGATGGTGGTGCCATGCTCAGAGGGGCTCGCCTTGGGCACCTGCCGGTACGGAGCCCGGTACTGAGCCGACGCCTCGATCTCCGGAAGGTCGAGCGTGACCTCGGTCCAGAACGGATCGCCGGCCTGCCCGGTACGCACCGTGGTCTTACGTCCCAACCGCGCGGTGGCGATGTTGAAGCCCATGCCGAATAGACCGAGCGCGCCGTGTCGGCCGTTGCCACTCCAGCCGGCGCTGATGGCCTTGCTCACGGCGTCGAGGCTCATACCTCGGCCATTGTCCTGGACCACCACCTGGGCCGTGGATCGCGAATCTTGCGCGGTGGGCAGCGAGATGGTCAAGGTCGGGCGTTCGCCGGTCGTATCAGGAGCGGCCTGGAACTCGTCGAAGGAGTTGTCAGCGAGCTCCGCGAGGCACTGCCACGCTGCGAACTCGATGTCGCCCAACACGGCCAGGATGCGAGGGTGCGGTGTGACGTTGATGTACTGCCCGTCAGACATATGAGTTCGCCCTCCACCCGTGAGGCAGCACGCCACAATCCGAAGAGGGCACTCGACCAGCGGGATTGGAGCCCAGCGTCGCTCGCGGCTCGCCCCCCGAAACACCTCGCGTCAGCATGGATCCACCCTACTTACACACACTGACACTCCACGTGCGGATTACTTCAGTCCGTCATCTACACCGTGCGCACCCTCACAGCTCGCCAGACCAGGACATGCCAGACTGCTGACCATGATCCGAGAACCCGCCGAGGTCACCATCGACGAGAACGGCCGGGTCGAGCTGCCCATGGGCTTGCTGGCGGAGGCCGGCCTCAGCTGTGGCAGTCGCCTTCTTGCCTACAGCCTTGGCGACGGCCGCATCATGCTCCGTCGCGCGGATGACGCCATCGCCGACCTCCTGCGAGATGGCACGCTGCGAATGCGGCAACCTGGTGGATGCCAGACGTCGCTTCGCCCTCACCAGGGCGATGATCCTCTCAGCCGCTTCCGACGGGTCCTCGTGTTCCCAAACGCGCACCGGGGTCCACCCGGACTCCTCGAGCGCACGGTTCGTCGCAGCGTCCCTCGCGCGGTTTCCCTCGATCTTGTGCCGCCAGAACTCCTCGTTCGTTCCTGGCCAGCGACAGTGATCGGCGCAACCGTGCCAGAAGCAGCCATCGACGAAAACGGCCACCCTCGCCCCGGGGAAGGCGACGTCGGCGGTCCGCCGAAGCCCAGGCAGAGGTCGATGAGAAACCCGGTATCGCGCCCCGCGCTCGTACAGAGACTTACGCAGGAGCTTCTCAGGGGCCGTGTCACGAGGCCGGTTTCCCTGCATGGAAGCACGCACCGACCGACTTGATGCCCACGAGGACTCTGGCAACTGCTCGCCAGGGAGTACGAGTCCGCGTTCGATGGCCCGGCTCCACGCCTCGGCGAGATTCTCCGATCGGCGGTCGTGCTCAACCTCCCCAAGATACACGGGCCGTCGAGTACTCCCTTTGTCCGACCAGCGCAAATAGGCGCGGATCCGCCGAGTCTTGGCAAGCACCTTCAGCTCGACCGAGGCACGCGCCCGCCGTCCCTCACCCAGATCGACCCAGCGCCTGTCCGAACCACCTGCCGCCTTGTCCTGCTCAGCGGTGGCTTGCGCTCGCGTCCTCCCGACCCGTCCCTTCCACGCGCGGGCCGGCGGCGGCTTATCCTTCCAGCGGCTGGGAGACACGACTCCCTCGAAGCTGGTCATCACTGCCGCCCGGCGTTGTCCAGAGCCTTCGCCACCGCCTTCGCGAACACCTCGCCCAGACGAACCGGCACCGCGTTACCCAGCTGGCGCATCTGCTCGCCGCGGGGTCCCTCCAGCACCCAGCGATCGGGAAACGTCATCACGCGGGCCGTCTCACGCACGGTCATGTATCGATGGCGGTAGCGCCAGCCACCCGGCACGGAAGGGTCGGGCTCAAGGTCATCGGTCAACAAGACTGACTCGCCGCCGGGCACGCCGTGCACGCCAGCCTTGACGGTCTTCGCCGGGCGATCCAACTCGTTCGGGGTGTGGCCCTTGTAGATCCGAGCACCTGGCCAACCAATGTGGTTGGTAACCCCGCCGAGGTATTGCTCCTTCCGGTCCAGGTAATCCCACAGATCGAGCGGCAGGGCCGGCTCCTCCCCGTCGAGCCCGGCCAGCGCGTCGCGGAACGTCCTCCATGGAAGAAGGGACTCATCCCCGGCCTCAAGCGAGAGCTGCTTCGGCAGGCCAGCCATGACCCGGTCCTGTACATGCTGGGGGACAGAACCGTGGCGCTTCCAGTAGTGCCCCTCCCGCATTGAGCGCACGAGGGCGGCGTACGAATGCGTGCGGCGCACGCTGCGCTTGAACTCATCGATGTCGACGCCGAGGTCCCGGCGGAACGCGACGATGATCACGCGGTTCCTCACCTGAGGAACGCCGTAATCCGCCGCGTTCACGTTCGTGGCAACCACGTCGTAGAACTCGTGCTCCTGAAATGCCCCAGAGCCACGGCCAGCTCTGACCTTGGCGTCGTATGCGCGCAGGAGGGCATCGTGCTCCTGCCATGTCGTATCGGGGTCGCGCTTGAGGTAGGGGTACGACAGCTCGCGGAGGATGTACTGGAAGTACGGCTCGAAGGACTTCCTGCGAAGCCCGACGACGTTCTCGCAGATGACAGCCTTGGGCTGGATCTCGCGCACGGCCCGGAACATCTCCGGGAACATGTTGCGCTTGTCTTCGTCCCCCTTCGCGACGCCCCCCAGGCTGAACGGCTGGCAGGGTGGCCCGCCGGCCAGGACGTCCACCCTGCCGCAGAGGTAGCGCATATCGAGGTCGCGGACGTCACCAGAGACAAGGGGCCACGGGCCGCCGGGCTCTGGAACCCACTCCTCCTGCCCCCGCTCCTTGGCGCCGTTCGCCTCCAGGGTCTCGCAAGCGCGCTTAGCAAACTCGCTGAACAGGAGCGGCCTAAAACCAGCTCGCCCGACAGCCATCGCCAGGCCGCCGCCGCCAGCGAACAGTTCAACCGCCGTGCGGTCAAGCGATCGGTCTTCATGCTGTTCAGACATCCAAAAACCATACCGCGGAGTAGCACGAATTGAAAGCGAAACACGGAGACTCGGCTTCATGTCAAGACGCACACGCCAGCCATCGGCCCCGCAGGACCGGTAGCTGTCTGCAGGTGCCTCAGACGCCCACCGGTCGCAGGGCGTGGCGCACCAGGACGGCAAGGCGCTTCCCCGTCGGTGGGCACACAGCCAGGGGGTCACGAGCCGGGCTAGGAGCTCGGGCGGCTCCTGGGCAAGGACGGCGACCTGCTGACGGCGGCAGCCATACCGCACGACGTCGGGTACGCGCCGCGCCTAGCCGCTACTGGGTTCCACCCTCTGGACGGCGCCCGGTTCCTTCGCGACGAGCAGGGGGCCGACGAGCAGCTGGTGCGGTTGGTCGCGAACCACTCGTTCGCGCTTCTGGAGGCCGAGGAGCGCGGGCTGCGGGAGGAGCTCGCGAGCGGGTTCCCTTGCTGAAGGAGCCGCTGCTGGTGGACGCGCTCGTGCGACGGCGGCCAGACCACCGCCGAAGAGCGTGTTGCGGAGATCCTGGGCCGCTACGGGGACGACAGTGTGGTCGGGCGGTTCATCCGTCGGGGGCGGCGGAGAACTTCGCCACCGTGGGGCGGGTGGAGGCGGTGCTGGCGGCTCATCCGAGGTAGGGGTAGGTGCCGGCGAGATAGTCGCCGATCTGCTGACGCATGCTGGCGTGGATGTCGTACTGGTCAAGGTCGGCCGGCAGGACGAAGCGGACGCTGTCGGCCTCGTCGTTGACTCTGGGCTCGCCGCCGACGGGGCGGCCGATGTAGGTGCTCTCGTACTGCTGGCGGATCTCGCCGTCGGTGTACGCCACGATGTGGTTCGGGTTGGTGTAGACGCCGAGGAAGCCGGTGATCTCGGCGACGATCCCCGTCTCCTCCAGGCACTCGCGTACCGCGCACTCGGCCGCCGTCTCGCCGATGTCCTGGGCGCCGCCGGGCAGCGCCCACTGACCGGTGTCGCGGCGGCGCTGGAGCAGGATGGCGCCACTGTCGTCAACGACCAGCAGGTTGCTGGCGGGGATGAGGGTGTTGGCCTTGGGGGCGTCGGGGTCGTTGTAGTACTCAGTCCTGCCCATGTGCGGTGGTGTCCCCTCCCGGTCGGGCGTCCAGGGCCATGCGCTGGTCCAGACGGCTTCGAAGCTCTGAGCGTAGTTGTCGAACAGCCGCCTTCGGCGCCCTGCCTGAGGTGGAACAGCGGGTTAGCACTGGCTGGCCCTCCCCATACATGGGGGGGTAACAGCAGGTTCTCGTCGTAGAGGAACAGCGATGTGCAGAGGGTCGTGTCGTGCAGCGGTACCTCGCACCCTGGCTTGCCCAGGAACGAGCGGTAGTACGTGAGGGAGGCGCGGATCTTGGTTGCGAGGGTGTCGCCGATGCCTTCCTCCCGCCCCCGGACAGCTACCGACCTTCCGGTGGGGTCGCGGAAGCACAGCTGTGCGCGGACGCTGACGGAGGAGCCTGATTCGGCCAGGTCGTGCGCCATCGTCGTGATTACGTTGCAGGGGACTATCAGGATCCCTATTCTCGTGGGCAACGCGTAGATGGAGACGAGTAGCCGAGGATCACGCGAACAGAGAGAGCCGCCGGTAGCTGGGAAGGCGGACTCGCGCCCGAGGTGAAGACCCTCCTGAGCGCGGGGAGGAACGGCCGCCTGGCCCAATGCCCCGCCGGTTCGCCCCCGTCACAGGGCTGAATGAGGCTGCTGCCCTCGGGTGGCGGCGAAAGTGCGGTGGTACCGCGAGTTCCCTTCTCGCCCGCACTCCCAAGGGATCATGACGACGCCCCTGGAGGGCTGCGATGATCCACACTACGAGCCGCGTTCTGACCTCTGACCTACGCGGCCACATCGACCAGACCGTCTCTGTCTCCGGCTGGGTGAACGCACTCCGGCTGCAGCGCAAGATGCAGTTCGTGATCCTGCGCGACCACTCTGGCATGGTCCAGGTGACTCACAAGCGCGACGGCGGCCCGCTGGAGGCTGTCCTCGAGTCCCTCACCCCGGAGTCCGCCGTTCGAATCACCGGGCGCGTCGTGGACGCGGCCCAGGTCAAGCTCGGCGGTCTGGAGCTTGTCCCCGAGTCGGTCGAGGTGCTGAACCTGGCGGAGACGCCGCTGCCGATCGACGAGCAGACCGGGCCCGAGCACCGGCTCGACTGGCGGTTCCTCGACGTCCGTAAGCGCGAGACCGCGCAGCTCGTGTTCACCGTGCAGACGACCTTGGAAGAGGGACTGCGCGAGTACGCCATGGAGCACGGCTGCACGGAGATGCACACCCCGAAGCTGATGGGGACCGCCTCGGAGTCCGGGGCGGAGGTGTTCAAGCTCGGGTACTTCGACCGGTCGGCCTATCTGGCCCAGTCGCCGCAGTTCTACAAGCAGATGGCGGTGGCGGCCGGCATCGACCGGGTCTTCGAGATCGGGCCCGTCTTCCGGGCCGAGCCGTCGTACACCTCGCGGCACGCGACCGAATTCACCGGCGTGGACGTGGAGCTGTCGTGGATCGACGACGTCGAGGACGTGATGGTCTTCGAGGAGCGGATGCTGGCGCACGCCATCGCTAAGGTCGCCGAGATCCACGGGGAGCGGATCCGGGAGGTCTTCGGGGTTGAGGTGGCGGTGCCGGAGACGCCGTTCCCGCGGATCACGATGGCCGAGGCTCAGGAGATCCTGCGGGCTGGCGGCTGGGACCCGGAGGGGGTGAAGGAGGACCTGGACCCGGACGGTGAGCGTCGGATCGCCGCGCACATGAAGGAGCAGACCGGGCACGAGTTCGCGTTCATCACGCACTACCCGGCGAGCATCCGGCCCTTCTACCACATGCGCCCGGCGGACCGGTCGGACCTGACGCTCAGCTTCGACCTGCTGTGGAAGGGCCTGGAGGTCACCACCGGCGCCCAGCGCGAGCACCGCTCCGACGTCCTGCTGAAGCAGGCGGAGGAGAAGGGCATGAACACCGAGCCGATGCAGGACTACATGAACATCTTCCGCTTCGGCTGCCCGCCCCACGGCGGCCTCGGAGCCGGCCTCGGACGGATCCTCATGGTCATGCTCGGTCTGGACTCCATTCGCGAGGCGGCCTTCCTCTTCCGCGGCCCGAACCGGCTGACTCCCTGATTGAGTGCGTACGTGCTGCTGCCCCCCACCGCCGACTGGCGGTGGGGGGCAGCAGCATGGGTTGATCAGTAGCGGGTGTGGCCCAGGTCGAGGGTCCATGCTTCGGCCGGGTTCTTGTCCCAGTGGGACCGGAGGGCGACCTCGCGGTCGGCGTAGCGGCCTTGGTGGCACAGGCCGCCATGGGACAACGTGACGCTGAGGGCGAGCGGAGACTCCGTGGTGACCCAGTGCGGGGTCAGGGCGTGGCTCCACAACTGGTCACCGGGGTGCATGGTCACGGACTGCCGGTCCGTCTCGTCGTGGGCCGGCGGTTCCTCGGCTGTGGTCTCACCGAGGACGGCGGCTTCGGCCGACAGGTGCTTGTCGGGGTTGTGGTAGCTGTGGAAGGTCTTGGTGCCGTGGACCTGCCAGACGAGGCCGTGCGAGTTGTCGTTGTGGTACGTGGAGGTGGCCCTCTGCGAGGACAGGAAGAGGATGGGCGCGCACCGCTGCCAGGTGAATCCCTGGGAGGCGAGGTACGTGCGCCAGGGGATCACGACCTCGTCCTGGAAACCCTCCAGGAGTTCGCCGTAGAACCGGGAGAGGTTGAAGTGCACCAGGCGGAAGGGCCAGGTGATGATCTCCTCGACTGAAGCCGTCCGGAAGGCGGCAGTGCGGTCCATGCGGACCTGCCAGTCCTCCTCGCCGAGGATGGTGAACCGCACCTCTTCGTCCTGGCGGATGTGGTCGAGTATGTCGATGGCGGGCATGAAGAGGTAGTCGAACGGGACGTGCAGGCGAAAGTTCGGCGGCTGCCGCCAGCAGGCGGTGAAGTTGTGCGGGTCGGTGACAGAGACCGGTGCGTGCACGATGGCTCCCTGGGCTCAGGCCGCCGCGCAGGCGTGCGACGCGGGGCGGCAGATGGCGGCGCAGTCGGGTCCGACACGGTCCTTCGACGGCGCTTCGAGGAAGCCCCTGATCTCGGCACGCGGGGCCTGGACGCTGACCCCGCCCGCGCCGTAGGGGCAACGCCGTATCTCGCCTTCGGCGGACATGTAGAGGGTCGCTGACCGGCAGGGATGGCCCTCGTCGCCGGACAGCTGCATCCGACGTAGATCATCGAGGTAGGACCGGTACGCGTTGGACAGACGGAAGCGTCCGGCAAGGGTCGCCGTGTCAGCCTCTCTGAGCTTCACAGAGTCCTGGAGCGATCCGCCGGCCCTGATCAAGCCCTGCTCGTTCAGGAGTACGGGGCTGAGCTGGACCTCAATGCCTGTCCCGGCGACGAGGCCGGCGATCTGCGCTGCCTCCTCCTCCGCCACGTCCAAATAGGTCAAGTGGAGGACCTTCGCGGGAACGTCCACGGCCAGCAGCGTCGCAACGGCGGAGGGCACGGTCCGGGTCGTCCGACCAAGGGCCATCGCGCCCTCGGAATCGGCCGAGACGGTGACGTTGGTCAGAAGGTGCTCGACCTCCGCGAGGGCGGTGACCTCGGCCTCGGTGCGGGCCGAGGTCACCATGGACACCGCCATGCCGAACTGGTGGGCCAAGCGGACGAGCTGCGGGAGCTGGGGGTGATGGGTCGGCTCGCCTCCGGTCAGGCAGACGCCCTCCACCCCGGTCTCCTTCAGCCGGGACAGGGCCCGGGTGTAGGTGTCGATGCTGAGGAAGCCGTGGGCGCGGTCGGCGCGGAAGCAGAAGCCGCAGGCGACCTTGCAGTGGCCTGCCGTCGAGATCAGCGCTGTGCGGGCGGGGGTGCTCATTGCACCCCCGTGTTGTCCCAGACCGCGATGGCCACGGTGCTGGTGTAGAAGGCGCACATCTGCGGGTCCGGGGTGTCGCCGCCGATGAGGGCCTGCTCGTTTCGGGACGGTCCGCCGCAGATGGCCAGGGCCGGGCAGTTGCCGCAGGCGGGGATCGGGGCGACTTTCTTGGCCGCGGCGGCCAGCAGGCCGGGGTTCTGGCGGAGCTCGTCGACGGTGTGGAGGAACGAGGACTCGGTGAAGTTGATGTCGCAGACGCTGACCCGGTTGCCGGGCAGCAGTGCGGCGTTCAGGCTGCGGTCGCCCTGCATGTGGTCGAACAGCATCGGCCGGCGGGTGTCGAGGGCCTGGAACGCGCGGTCGAGGACGGAGAAGAGCATCCCACCCCTGCCGAGTGCGGTCAGGCGGGCCTCGTACAGCTCGCGGGCCAGATCGGCGCCGTTGACTCGCCACTCACCCCCCGTGGGGATGGGGGTGTTGACGTAGATGAACTTCAGGCCGAGGTCGTCGATGATCCACCGCACGGTCTCGGCCAGACGCCCGATGTTCGATGCCGTGGGGGTGAGGTTGCATCCGACGTGCAGGCCCTTGGCCGCGACCAGGCGGCCGACGTTGCGGCGGATCCGGTCGTCGGCAGGCTGGCCGCCCAGGAGGAGCCGGTTAGCGGAGTTGATGCCGGGCGGGCCGTCGATGGAGATGCCGACGCCGTACTCGCGCTGCACGAAGTGGTCGAGGGCTTCGTCCGTAAGACGGGCGCCATTGGTGACGACGGTGCGGCGGACGCGTGCGATGCCGTGGCGGGCGGCGAGGGTGTCGGCGAGTTCGTCGCCGTACTTCATGAGGTCGAAGCGGATGGTCGGCTCGCCGCCGAACCACTGGATCGACACTTCTTCCTGGCCGGCGTTCTGCTCGAACAGGAACTCCAGGCCGGTGGCGAGCTCTTCCTCGGTCATGTCCGGCTTGCCGCTGTTGGTGTCGACGAAGCAGTACGTACAGGCCATGTTGCAGCGGTCGGTGAGGACCACCCGCAGCCCGCTGATCCGTTGCGGTGTCGGGTCGAAACCGAGGGCGTTGAGGCGGTTGTGGAGTGCTTCACGGCGGTCGGCGGCGGGGCCGTCCTGGGTGAAGCCGAGCCCGGCGAGGGCTTCATGGGTCGCGGTCGGGGAGACCCCGGCGAGGTCAGCGACCTCGCCGGAGTCGAGAAGCACACTTTCCAGGGTGACCGGGTCGAGGAGTACAGCCTCCCCGGCCCGGTCGTACTGGAAGTACTTCCCCCACAGCTGCAGGGGAGCGGCCACTGGGTCAGGCCGCCGTTTCCTCTTCGGCGATGCCCAGCTCGGCCATCACGGCGCGGACCTGCTCCTCGGCGCCGGCCTGGAGCTGGGCCGAGGCCGCGGGGCTGCCGCCGTCGGAGAGGACGATGACGCCGGGCAGCGTCGGGTTGGGCACGATGACCGTGAGGCCGGCGGGCTCGGTGCTGATGACCATGATCGCGTCGTTCAGCTCGACCCAGTCGGTGCGCTCCTTGAGCGCGTCGAGGATGCGACCCTGCTTCTCGCGGAAGGAGGCGCGCTCGCCCATCCACACACCCGCCTTGGACTTGGAGTCCACGACGTCCGCGTAGATCAGGTGGTTCTGCTTCTCTTTCCTGGGTTTCGGCATGCCGATCTCCTTGATGGAAGGGTGACTGCCCGGGTTGGGCAGCTCTGATCCGCTCTGCTGGCCGCCGGTCGGAGCGCCGACTGCACTCCGACCGGTTTGTTGCTCGGCGCCCAGGGGCGCCGTTTCCCACGCGTGGTCGTCTGGTTGACCGGCAACGGGCGGGAAGTCTGTTCAGCTCCGGGTGCCGTTGCCCCGTGCCGACTGGACGGTGGTCACCGAGTGTCCGCCGCCACGTTCGAGGCGCTCGGGAGCAGGGGCTGGAGCGATCCGGGATCCGCCGTCCACTCGCGGCCCGAGTCGTCCATCGGACGCATGTGCGCGACCCGCTTGACCACCTTGTCGGTGGTCTTCGAGGTGTAGATCAGGACGGTGGCGACGGTTCCGCGTCGTCCGCTGGAGGGCTGGACGACCTCTCGGCCGAGGAGCTGGTGGCCACGGTCGTCCGCCACCCAGAGATTCGCGTCGTTGGCCGTGATCACTGGGCACCCCCGAGACCGAGGAAGGCGTCGAACTGGGCGGAGCTCCAGGTGGCGGGATCACCGTGCTCGGTCCGGAATGCCTCCGCCGCCTGCGGCAAGCGGCGCCTCTCCAACGACGGGGCCGCGTCCGACTCCGCGTACGGGGCTACGGCTGCCTCGTACTGCGGGTTGGTCGCGCCGGGGGTTCGGCGGGGAAGCCGGGGGCTGCTCACGGTCCGTTCCCTTCGCTGGTCTCTTTGGGGTGGCGTAAGAGTCGCTCCGGTGCGGGTGTCACGGCCATGACGCGGCCAGTGTCATCTGGTGCCGACTTGGGTGTGTGGGGTGTCATGGAGGTGGCATCGGCATGTCATGTGCGCGGATTCCATTGCAGATCAAGCCTGTTGGCCGGTAGGCAACGCATAGGGACGGGGCGATGTGGTCCGTCTCCTAACTTTGAGGGAGCGACCGATGCAAGATCCGGCCACGCTGCTGCGGGTGTTAGTCCAGCAACGACGCTGGCGGTACCGGGACTTCGCCACCGCCTTCGCACGGGCGGCATCGCAGGCCGGCTTACCGGGCCTGTCGGTATCGGAGGCGCAGTTCCGACGGTGGACGTCGGGCCGGATCAAAACCCTGCCGGGACCGGATACATGCCGCGTGCTTGAGCACCTGTTCGAGGTGGAGACCGTAGCCCTTTTCGGTCCTCCACCTGCGTCGTCCCCGACCATGTCGGGGGCTCCCGCTGTGTACGACCTCGAAAGTGACATCGCCATGACCGCACGTGACGCCGCAGATGAAGCCGGTGCTGCCGCCGCGCAGTCCGTATCCGACACCACCATCGACCAGCTCCGCGACGATGCTCTTGCCCTCGCCCGCTCGTATGGGGCGGTGAGCGCGTTCGACATCTTCCGGCGCGCCAGAGTGCTTCGCACGGAGGCGGAACACCAGCGGGGGCTGACGCAGGTGCCTGCCCAGCAACAGGACCTGCTGATCGTGGCGGGGCAGGCGTGCGCGCTGCTCTCGACCGCCGCATTCGACCTCGGCTCCCTGGACGACTCGGCTCGCCTCGCCCGGTCGGCAGCCCTGTACGGGGAGATGGCTCGGTTCGATCCACTGCGCGCCTACGCGACCGGGTCCTTGGCGATCTGCGCCTATTTCACAGGGCGGCCGTCGGAGGCCGTACGGCAGGCCCGGACGGCGCTTGCATACGCCGGGTTGGGGGACACGGCCCGTCGCCGGCTGCTGTCCATCGAGGCTCGCGCCCACGGACACCTCGGAGATCACGAGCGGGCGAACCGGGCGCTTGTTGCATCGACCCGCCAGGATCGAGGGGAGCGCGACGAGCTGCACGACGGCGTGGGCGGTGAGTTCGCGTTCAGCGAGGAGCGCCTGTTGATGTCCAACGGCACGACGGCCCTGCTCGTCGGCGACGGGGTAGGTGCCGAGGCCACCGCGCAGCAGGCATTGGCCCTTGTCTCGTCCCGGCCGCCGGCCCGGCAGTCGGCGTCGGTGCGCGGGAAGGCCGCGGCCGACCTCGCCGCCGCGCAGCTCCTGCGGGGCGACCTGGACGCGGCGGCCGTGACGCTGGAGACGGTCTGGGCGATTCCTGAGGACCAACGCGTGGCGGGACTGCTGGAGCGCACCGGGACCTTGAGGCGGGCGCTAACCGCCCCCGCCTTCAGGGGGGCGGGCGCGGCGATCACGCTGGGCGAGCGGATCGAGGAGTTCGGCCGCCGCTCAGCGCCGAGGCAGCTGGGTACTGGGCGAGGACTGCTCGCCATCGACTCCTGACCCGCTCCGCCCTTCCTACCTTTGCCCGAGGGCAGTGAGGATCCGGGCCTCCTTGTCCGGGGCCACTCCGTGTTCGGACCACCTCGGGTGCTCGACCGGTCGTCCATCCGCCTGCATCCACGCCCAGGTGTCGGCGATGGTGTCCGCGAGCGGACGGCACCGGAGCCCGGCTGCTGCGGCACGGGAGGCGTCGACGGACCACACGCCGGCATGGGTACGCCACAGCGGAAGCTCTGTCCACTGCTTGACGTCGTGCGCCGTGAGGGTCGCAGCGTCGGTCCACACCGGATGGCCGACGCCGCCCGTGATCGCGAGGCATGCGCTGATGAAGTCCGCCCAGCTGATGCCCTCGGGGTGGGCGATGTTGAAGGCCCGCCCGGGGGTACCGGCCGCGGCCTGGTCGACGGCGAAGACGGCGACGTCGCGCACGTCGACGGGCTGGATGCGCTGCTCGCCCGGCGCCGGGACAACGATCGGGCCGCCGCGAAGGGCCCTGGTGAGCCACCACGGGAGGCGGCCGACGTACTCGCCGGGGCCCAGGATCACCCCCGGTCGTACGAACACCGAATCGTCCCCGAACACGGTCCTCACCGCGGCCTCTCCACCAGCTTTCTGGAATCCGTACTTCGTCGGGCTGCCGTCGGCGCCGGTGTGACCGAACGACTCGTCAGCATCCGGTGGGCACTCCAGCAGCGGAGAATCGTCAGTGAGCGGGTGGTGGGGCCAGCCCTGGTAAACGGACACCGTGGAGACGTGCACCCACCGGGCGGCAACCGGGCGCAGGGCCTCGGTGGCGAGGAGTACATCACGAGGCGAGAACTCGCTGCTGGAGGTGTCGATGACGGCATCCCACGGCCCTTGGCTGGCCAGCCGCTTCACGTCATCGGGGTCAGTCCGGTCACCGCGGACCGTGTCGGCGCCCTCCACCACACCGGAACGGCCGCGGTTGAAGGTTGTCACCTCCCAGCCCCGTCGCAGAGCTTCGTCAACAATCGCGCGGCCGAGGAACCAGGTGCCGCCCATCACCAAAATCCGCATGGGGTCGACCCTGCCACGAAGCACCGGACGGGCACCATCCCGGCCCTGGTCGAGGCTGGCGGGATCTGGACAATACATGGGCCCGGTGGCGCTGCGCCGTAGAGATCACACGGCGATATTCCGGATCAGCGACGGGTGGCTGTTGCTACCGTCGCTCTGGAATCCCCATCCCACTCGCTGGATAAAAAGGATCCCTTCATGCATGACGCCCGCGCCCTGATCGAAATGGGTGCCGAAGCTGTTCGCCGGCTCGCTCGTCGCGGTTACTCCCTGGACCTGTCCCGGCTGGAAGACCTCCAGTCCCGGCGCAACCAGAGCATCCGCTCAGCCGACGAGCTGCGGACGGAGGCCAAGCGGGTGGCGAGCGAGGTCCAGCAGACGGCCAAGCAGGGCGGCGACATCTCCAAGCTGAAGGAGCGCGCCCGCGAGCTGAAGGACCAGATCCGGGACATCGACGCCGAGCAGGAGCAGGTACAGGAGGAGCTGCGCGATCTGCTCCTCACCATCCCGAACCTGCCCGACGACGCGGCCCCCGACGGCGACTCCGAGGAGTTCGCACTCGAGGTCCGGCGCGTCGGCACCCCGCCGGCCTTCACCTTCGAACCGAAGGACCACGTCGACCTCGGCGAGAGCACCGGCATCCTCGACTTCGCCCGGGCGACGAAGCTGTCGGGCCCCCGGTTCGTCGTCTCCCGCGGGGCGGGCGCTGCCCTGGAGCGCGCACTGGCGACGCTCTTCCTCGACATCCACACCCGCCGGCACGGGTACGTCGAGCACGCGGTCCCGTACCTGGTCAGCCGCAAGACGATGACCGGCACCGGACAGTTGCCGAAGTTCGAGGAGGACCTGTTCAAGACCGGCGTAGCCGACCGTGAACTGTTCCTCATCCCGACAGCCGAGGTACCGCTGACCAACCTCTACGCCGACGAGATCATCCCGCCGGCCGACCTGCCGCTGGCACTGACCGCGCACACGCCGTGCTTCCGGTCCGAGGCAGGCTCGTACGGTCGTGACACCCGGGGCCTGATCCGCCAGCACCAGTTCGCCAAGGTCGAGATCGTCCAGATGGTCGACCCGGCGGACGCGGACGCCACGCTGGAGACGATGGTCGACCACGCCGAGGCGTGCCTGAAGGAGCTCGGCCTCGCGTACCGCGTCGTCAAGCTGGCCGCCGGTGACACGGGCTTCTCCGCCCAGCTCACGTACGACATCGAGGTCTGGATCCCGAGCCAGAGCACCTACCGGGAGATCTCCTCGGTCTCCAACTTCGGCACGTTCCAAGCCCGCCGCGCCAACATCCGCACCCGCGGCGAGGACGGCAAGCCCAAGCTCGTCGCCACCCTCAACGGCTCCGGCCTGCCCATCGGCCGCACCCTGGCCGCGCTCCTCGAGCAGCGCCAGCAGCAGGACGGCTCGATCGTCCTGCCCGAATCCCTCTTCCCGTACCTCGGCTTCCGCCGCATCTCGGCGGACGGAACACCGGAGGCGTAGCGCGTACCGGGCTCTGTTCGGCGAGCTCCGATTTCCATGGCCGCAGGTTGCCCGCCTCATCGAGGGTGAGCCGCGCCGGTAGGCGCAAACCTCTGGGGGCCAAGGCGCTTCGGCGCTGGCCCCCAGAGGCATCATGAGGTCAAGTCGGGCTATGGAGTCACGGGATGAGGACGCGACTCCGGAGGTGCCGGCCATCCATCTCGAAGGACCCGGTGAGGTGTGGGGCGGACGTGGCCCACCTGCCGAATGACCTTCCGTTGCCGGGCCCCACGGCGCTCAGGGGAGGTCACGCTCCCGCCATACAGCGTCCATTTCGGTCAGCGCGGTCATCGCGTGGGCGATGGTCTCGCGGGTGACGGAGCGGCCCGGAGCCTGGTACTGGGGGTCGTACTTGGCAAAGGTTCTGGTGCCCCGCGTCTGTGCCAGAGACGTCACGACGTCGCACAGGAGATAGGTCGCGACCCTGCGCTGTCGCGCGTCTTCCTTGAGGCGATCCCGGTGCTTGGTCCATGCCTGAAGCGCGGTGAGTTCGCCCATGACGACCGAGTCCGCGAGGTCAGGGGCCTCGGTGTGCAACCGGGCCAGGTACTCCTGGCTGGCATGTGCCCGGGCCTTGTTGGCGAGTGCGACCTCGTGGGCCTTGTCCAGACTGACAGTACGCGTGATGACCGGTTCAACGAGCTCGGGCTCGTGTCGCATGACCATGTCGGCGAGCTCCAGTCGGCCAGTGGAGACACCGGTCGTCTCACTGAGGGAACGCATCGCCTCCTCGGGGGAGAGGTGCTCGTGCGCCTTGGTGCCGGCCTGGGCCTTGGTAGCGATCATCGCGGCCTGTCCCGTGGTCAGTTTGCGCTGGCGGATGTTGACGGACAAGGCGTATCCGTCGGGATCATCGCCTTCGTAGGTGGTGAAGCGGGGTTCGACTCCGAGAGCCTTGCAGACGGCGAGTCGGTGGCGGCCATCGAGGATGGTCCCATCGGGGCCGAGGACGATCGCGTGACGCAGGCCGTGGGTCCTGACCGACTCGGTCAGTTCGTGGAGCTCCTCGTCGGTGAGCGGCGGGAACATGGCAGCGGTGGGGTGGAACTTCAGGGTGGTGCTCCTTGTGGTGTGGGTGTGCCGACAGCGCCGTGCGGTGCTGTGCGGCTTGGTGGGGTTGGGCGCAGGGCCCGGGCATGTAAATGGTCTGGGGAATCCCCGGTTTGCCTAACCGGGGATCGTCGGGTGTGTACGTCGGCCCTCCCACGGCGATCGCGTCCCGGATCCGCCTGTGCCCCTCGGCCCGCAGAACGGCCACGGTGGCGGTCGGCCATATGGGCACAGCCGCGGTGCGCTGCGGGGCAGACGTGTCCTGCTGAGGCGCAGCGCGGGTACCACTGAGGAGATTTCAGGGTCAGCGTCGCGGGCGGTTGGGCCGGACTCCGGGGACTGCTGGCGGCTGTGCGGCGGTGGCCTGCTGGCCAGTCACCGACGCCGTGGTCCGGAGGCGTGCGGCTTCAGCCCGAAGGTTGGGACTTGGGTTGCGGCTGGTGTGCTGGAGTCGGGTGATCAGGACGCGGGCCGGCTGGCGGGCTGTGCCCAGTTCGCGCTGGGCTGCGGCCTCCTTCAGGAGGTGGTGGGGTTGGTGGCCTCGGGCCTCCGCATCGGCTAGGAGGGCAGCGAGGGCGGGCCAGCTGGGGTCGGTGAGGATGCGGTCGGCTTGGTCGGGGACGGCGGCGCGGACGTCGTGGGCAAGGGTGCGGCGGGTCTCCTGCTTAGGTTGATGCTGTTCGAGTACGACGAGCGTGGGAGTGAGGGCCTGGTCGGCGGCTGCCTGTAGGTGGTGGAGGGCTTGACGGGCGGCGTCGGCTTGGTGGGCGTGGCCCTTGGCCTCGTGCCAGCGGTTGGCGATGATCCCGGCCCACAGGAGGGCGGCAATGAGGGCGACGAGGGCGCTGCCGTCGGGGCCGGTGGCGGTGTGGACGATGTCGCGGGCCGCGTTCCGGATGGCGTGGGCAGCGCGGTCTTCTGCCCGGGTCTGGGAGCGCTGGGCGCGTGCAAATGCCTTGGATGCGGCCTGGAGTTCGGCGCGGAGGTGGATGGGCGCCTTCTGGGATGTGGCTTCGAGGAGTTCACCGAGGGCGGTGATGTGTGCCTGGGCGTGCGTGTCGTCGGCAAGGTCGGTACGGAAGCTGTCGAGGGCTTCGGTGGCCTGGTGCCAAGCGGTGGTCGGGCGGTTGCGCCGGGCGGTGGGGTGTTCCTCGGGTTGGCTGGCTTCCAGGCGGGCCTTGAGCTTGGGGAGGGTGAGGTCGGGGGCGATCTTGCCGCCGGGGTGGAAGATCTGTTCGCCGTCCTTGTTGAGGTCGCCGGGGCGGCCGACGGCGTAGCCAAGGAGGTCTCCGGACGGTCCGCGGCGGGGTTTGACCGCGAGGCCGTCGGCTTCGAGGTAGGCGAGAAGTTCCTCGGCGCTGCTGGCGTGGGGGATGGCGGCGCGGATGCGGTCCTGGAGCCAGTCGCGGCTGGTCTGCTCCCAGCCGAGACGCTGGGCCTTGTGCATCTCGGCCTGGGTGGGCCGGCGTGCGGCAGTACCGTCGCCCTTCTTCAGTCGGCGCAGCCCGTAATCGGCCTCGATCTGGCGGCAGGCGTCGCCGACGCGGATGCCGCTGTCGTGGAGCCTGGGGCGGCGGCCGTCTTCGCGGACGGTGGTAGCGAGGATGTGGATGTGGTCATCCGCGTGGCGTACGGCGATCCATCGGCAGCCGAGGTCGTCTCCGGCCGGGGCGATGCCGGCGGCTTCGACGATCCGCTGGGCGATCTCGGCCCACTCGGCGTCGGAGAGGTGGCGGTCTTCGGGTGCGGTGCGGACGGGGCAGTGCCAGACGTGGTCGGAGACCTTCTTGCCGAACTCGCTGTTCCGAAGGTGGACGGGCTCGTCGAGGTGGCGGGCGAGCTGGGTGAGAGTGGCGTCCGGGTCCCGGCCGGGGTCGGGCATGCCGAGCATCGCGAAGCCGGCGACGATGTGCGGGTCGGTGTGCTCGTCGTGGCGGCCTGGGCCGTAGAGGTAGGCAAGCAGGCCACGGGTGTTGGACCCGGCCGGTTTGATGGCGGCGATCACGCGGCCAGGTCCTTCCTGGTGATGTCCGGTTCACGCAGGGCCTCGGCGATCAGCTCCAGCAGATCGTGCAGCTCGCCAAGGCGTCGGCGGATGTCGGGCGGGGTGAAATCGCTGTTGAGGGCGCGGGCGATCTGGTTGACGTTGACGCCGATGCGGTTGAGCTCGCGCAGCACCTGGGCGCGGAACATGTGGGTGCGGCGGCGGTCCTCGGACAGCGGGAGGTTGGCGGTGAACCGGCCGGTGATGAAGGCGAGGACGATGTCGGCGGCGAAGCCGGATTCCCCCTTGTAGCCGTTCTCGGCAGCGGCCTCCTGCAGCACGTTGTACTCGTCGCCGGTGAACCGCAGCGGGCCGACGCGGACGGTCCGTTTGGTGCCGGTGAAACGGCGGATCGCCGGCTGCATGCTCTGCACCGCTCGCTCGCCGGCCGTCGGTTCGGTGGCGGGTGTGGGGCGGAGGATTTGCTGCTGGACGGTGTGGAGCTCGTCCTGGTCGGGGCCGCCCTCGGTCCCGACCTCCCGGTCCGGCGCCCCCTGGCGTCGGGCCGTCTCCGCCACCCCCGGGGCGGAGATCCCCGAAGACCGGCCTTGAGTCGGACTCGGGGTACTACTGGCTCCGCCAGGGGCAGGCCGTCCGAACGCGTTCCACAAACGCTCTTTCAGCGTAGGCGACTTCGTCGGTATGGGCAGTTCGCCCGGGACGACTTCGGCATCGTGCGCGTCGTGCGGGTGGCGCGTCATGGG
Organism: Streptomyces sp. LMG1-1-1.1; assembly: GCF_040815545.1. Lineage (NCBI taxonomy): Bacteria > Bacillati > Actinomycetota > Actinomycetes > Kitasatosporales > Streptomycetaceae > Streptomyces > Streptomyces sp. LMG1-1-1.1. Next base: position 136,709 of record NZ_JBFPNH010000021.1, read on the forward strand.
CAGTTCTCCGGATGAGGCAGAAGGGGCAGGCAGGTCGGCGGGGAAGGCCGGGCGACGTGCAGCCGGTAGTTGGCTGTCCACAGCTGTGGAGGAGTGGGCGCTGCGGGCGGGGTCCGGTGGGATTCCGGCGGTTTCGGGGTGTGGGCCGGCCGGGTTTCGGTGGCACCGGAAGTACTTCCGGTGCCACCGAAGGGCGTCGTTGCGGACGGGTCAGCCGGTGCTGCTGCCGACTGCGATCGCGGGGCCCGGCTCGACCATTTGGGCGTTCAGCTCGTCGCAGACGTTCTTCACGCGGGCGTTGCCGACCTTGCGGCCGCGGTTGACGCGGATCTCTTCGCCGACCTCGGTGGGGGAAGCGGTTCCCGTACGGGCCATAACCTCGCGCGCGACGGCCCGGATCTCGTCATCGGAGATGTCCTGCGGGCGCCCGGTACGCCGAGGCCGTGCTCCGGTCGGATTGGGGGGCTTGCTGGTGGCCTCGCCGCCCGGCGGGGTTGCGGTGTCGGCCAGACGATCGGGGTCGGGATGCTCCGTCGGCCCGTCGCCGTGATCCCTGCCTTCGCCAGGAGGGGCCAGCGGGACGACCACCTTGGCCGGGGGCATCGACTCCGGGACGGACACGGACTTTCGGTGGCCGTCGGGCCGCTCGACGAGCTGGTGGATCTGCCTCATCAGGACGCCGAAAGCAAGGAGCGCGGCGGTCGGCGGGACTGCGGCGACCACGTAGTCGAGCCAGTGCACAGTGCGGGCGTCGCTCGTTCCGCTCACGCCCGCCACGTTGAGCGCGATGGATCCGACCGACCCGATGGCGGTCACAGCGATGGCCCACAAGTCGGTGACTTGGCGCAGGCTCGCGCGGAGCATGAGCAGTTCGCCCGCGACGATGAACGCGTCGAGAGTTGCGGGCCACGCCCAGCGGCGGATCGGGGAATTGCCGAGGCCGTGTTGGCCGGCAACGTCGGCCAGGTGCGCGTAGGAGAGCCAGAACGCTCCGGCCGTCAGGAGGACGATGACGACTCCGGCCGCGATGAGCGCGAACCGTTCGGCAGTGTGGCCAGTTGCCGTCGGCCGCCCCTCACCGGGCCTGCTACCCGGCTGCGTGCGGCGTAGTGGTCGAAGGCGGGAGAGGAGAGTCAAGCGGGGATACTCCTTGGGGTAGTGGTGTGAAGCGTCTTGGGCGTCTTGGCCGTTGCAAGCGCTGGCCAGGGCCGGTACGGCAGGCCCGGTCGGTGTCCGTCTCGGCCGCGCCCCGGGCGGAGGCGGGGCGCGGACGGTACGGGACTGCTTTCCGTCTTGGCCTCACGGCCGGTGACCTGCGGCGATACGGCACGTACGCGTGGGACGGCACGAGACGGATGCGGGCGACGTCCCGGCGGTCTACACGGGCGACGGTGATCGTGTTGCCGTCTTGGGCCCGGTTGCCGTCTTGCGCGTATGCCCTCTGACCTGCGCGATCACGGCAGGGACGGCAAGGACGGCAACGAGCGGGGGCGGGGCGGGGTCAGCCCTGGGGGAGAGTGGGTGTGACTTCGACCGGGTGGACGGTCGGGCAGTAGCGGCGCCAGGGGTCGAGGAACTTGTTGCGCATGTAGCCCTTGCGCTGGGTTCCGTCGGCGATGCGGACGTTTCCGGGCTTGATGCCGAACTGCCGGAGCATCGAGCCGAGGTCGCGGGGGCTGAGCCCGCTGCGCCCCCACTCGGCCCACGGGCTCTCCGGGTCCTGGCGCAGGTGGTGGATCAGCTCCTCCGTGGAGAGGCTGTCGACCTCGCGCTGGGCGACGAAGACGCGCCGGATGTCGGCCAGGATGCGGGCCCCGCTGGGGTGGTCCTCCTCGGCCGCCGCCTCGGAGGCGACCATCTGCTCGCACGCGGTACGGGCGCGGCGCGGCCAGGTACCGGCCGCGAGGTCGGCGACGATGACCAGTGGCTCCCAGGTGTCGGCGGCCCGGTCCTCGACCGGCATCACCGGTTCCAGATCTGCGGCCTCGTCCACCAGGGGCGCCGCCCAGGCGGCGATGCGGTCGCGCAGGTCATGGAGGGACGGGATGTCCCGCCGCGACCGGAAGGGCCGGACGCTCTCGCCTTCCGCCCGTCGGCGCATACGGATGACCACCGACCGGTCCATGATCGTGTCAGGCAGGTCGCCGATCCCGGCGATGGCCGCCATGGCGAAGGTGGCGAACCGGTGAGGCGTGTGGTCGTTGCCGACCACCCGGGTCACGTAGCGGTTGCGCTGGTGGCCGGCGTTCAGCAGGCCACGCATCTCCTCGTTCTTCTCGGCCTGCTTCGGAGTGCCGAAGATCGTGTCCGCCTCGTCCACCAGGAGCGTGGGCGGCTCCTCGGTGATCGAGCGGAACACCGCCGCCGGCGTGGTGTTGATCGTGAGCATCGGCTCGTGGACCGTCTCGGTCAGCACGTCAAGCAGCCGCGACTTGCCGCACCGCTTCGCCGGCCCCACCACCGCCAGGCGCGGGGCGTGCTGCCACGAGGGCTGGAGATGCGTCGCCGCCACCCACAACGTGACGGCGTCGAGAGCCTGCTCGGAGGGCAGGATCACGAACTTCGCTATCCGCCGACGCAGTTCGTCCAGCAGGGCCGATCCTGCCGTCGGCTCGGGGTCCGGTTCCGTCTCCTCGGCAGGCTCGTCCGCCACGGCGCCCTCGACGCCGTCAGCGGCAGAAGCCTGGCCGATGTACTCGCCGGGCTTGCCGGGGGCGACAACCGGCGGCCACGCGGGCTTGTCGGAGTTGGAATAGGGCTGGGGTTCGGGGTGTTCCACAGGGCAGCTCCTCGTCTGGCGGTGGCGGGCTCGCACGCCCTTGCCGCCGGGTTGGTTCTTCCAGGGCCGTTCGGGGTTGCTCGGGCCTCCGGCGTCGCACCGCCGGGGGCCCATCCCCTTCTCGCGGGCGTCAGGCCACCGCGAGGGAACACGGACAGTACGTCCACGCCTGGCCACAGTCCAGCGCTTCTGTGTCAGCTCAGCGCAGAACTGCCTGCTATGTTGCTTCGCCCTCAAGCGGCCAGCCCCAGCAGATTCAGCAGATCGGCGGTCACCACGCGGTACGCCTTGCCCAGGCGCAGGACCTTGCACGGGTACTCGCCTCGCTTGGCCAGCTCGTAGCCCTTGCTCCGCCCGAGGCCCAGCGCACGGTTGCCCGTGTCCAGGTCAACGGCGACTGGAAGGGTCAGCAGTTCCTCGCGAGTCATGCCCTTCGCCTGCTCGGCCATCGCCTCATCGCGCATGCAGCGCTCCTCTCGTCACAGCCCTCGGCGAACATGCCCAACACGTCCGGCTCCAGGCGGCTAGGAACCATCATGAGCGAGCTACTGTGTCTGCATGACACAACGCGGTTTCGATGATGAAGAGGACGACGACTTCCCGGAGTGGGTGGACCGGATCAAGGCCAACGTGGCCGGCGAGGTCCGGCGACGGAGAAAGGAGATGGGATGGAGCGCACAGGACCTGGCCGACCAGTGCGAGCGGCTCGGGCACCCGATCCCACGCAACGTGATCGCCAACATGGAGTCCGGACGCCGGGCCACCCTTCCGCTGGTGGACGTCATCGTCCTTGCCGCAGCCCTGGAGACGTACCCGGTCTGCCTGATCTTCCCGATCGGGTACGTCGATCAGACCCAGGAACTTCCATTCCAGAGACTCGTCCCCACCTGGGACGCCCTACGGCGCTTCACCGGCGAACAGGAGGTGCCCGAACGCGACGCGGGCATGGTCCCCGACTTCGAGCTTCACGCCAGACTCACGCGCACCGCGCTCGCCGCGCTCGAAGAGGAAGAACGGGCACGGTTCGCCGCCAAGACGGCCACCAGCCGCGCCCAGCAGGAAGAAGCCGAACGCAGGCGGACCGAATACGCCGACCAGGCCATCTCCGCCAAGTACAACCTCCGCCACCTCCGCCGGGACATCCGCGACGAGGGAGCCACCCCACCCGACCTGCCACCCGCACTGGGCGATGTCGACCCGCCCGAAACCGACCCCAACACCACCATGGAGGAAAGCCTTTGAAGGGCTCCACCTACCGCCGCTGCTCCTGCCGTGACCCGAAGTCCGGCAAGGAACTCGGCTCCGCCTGCCCGAAGCGCAACAGCAGGAATCACTGCACCTACTCCATACGCCAGGAGCTGCCGCCCCGCGAGGACGGCGGCCGGCGGTCCTTCGCGCGGGGCGGGTACGACAGTCTCAAGGCCGCCCAGGCCGATCTCGACCACGTGCGGGCTCTCCTGGGGCTCGCCGAGGTCGACGACCCCGAGGGCATACAGCTGGTCGCCGCGATGCTGGCCGAGGTCAGCGGCGAGAAGCTGCCCCTGCCCGACGTGGAGGAGACCCGGCGCCGGCTCAGGGCCGGCCAGGATCTCATCGGCAGCCTGACCGTGGCCGAGTGGCTGGACCGGTGGCTCGCCGGCAAGCGCATCCGGAAGTCGGGCATCAGCCGGTACGAAACCGACGTCCGCGTGCACCTCAAGCCGCACATCGGCCACCGACGTCTCGACCGGCTGCGCGTCAGCCACCTGAGCGACATGTTCACCGCGATCACCGACGCCAACGCCGAGATCCTGGAGCAGAACGCCCAGAGGCGTGCGGCGGTCGAGGAGTTGGCGACCGTCCCGTGGAAGGGTGTGGCGAACCGCGCCCGCCGCAAGGCCATGAAGGCCGCGATCGACGCGATGCCGCCCTTCCGCCGCGTCACCGGACCCGCCACGCGCCAGCACATCAAGGCGACGCTCCGCGCGTCCCTCAACGACGCGATCGGGCAGCAGATCATCACGTTCAACCCGGCGGCCCACGTCGAGATCGACCCGGTCCGCAAACCGAAGGCTCTCGTGTGGACGGACGAGCGGGTCGCCAAGTGGGAGCAGACCGGCGAGAAGCCGTCCCCCGTGATGGTCTGGACGCCGGAACAGACCGGGGCCTTCCTGGACTTCGTCGCCGAGGACCGGCTGTACGCGATGTGGCACCTGATCGCCTTCCGCGGCCTGCGACGAGGTGAGGCGTGCGGGCAGCCCTGGTCGGAGACCAACCTTGACCGGCACTCCCTCACGGTCACCGGCCAGCTTGTCCAGGACGGCTGGGAGGTCGAGGCATCCGAGCCGAAGACGGACAGCGGCTTCCGTGTCGTGGCCCTGGACGACGACACCGTCCACGTCCTGAAGCGGCACCGCGAACAGCAGGAGGCCGACCGCGCGGAGTGGGGGTCGGCCTGGGTCAACACCGGACTCGTCTTCACCCAGGAGGACGGATCCTGGCTCCACCCGGGCAAGGTCACCGACCTCTTCGAGCGCCTCGTCGCCGCCTCTGGCCTCCCGCCGATCCGGCTGCACGATCTCCGGCACGGCGCCGCCACGCTCATGCTGGCGGCCGACATCGACATCAAGATCGTGTCGGACACGCTCGGGCACAGTGACACCCGGATCACGCGCGACATCTACCAGAGCGTGCTCCCCCACGTCGGCAAGAGCGCCGCCGAGGCCACCGCCAAGCTGGTCCCCCTCCAACGCAAGGCCGACCAGGAGGAGCGGGCCCGGAAGGCCGCCAAAGAGGCGAAGAAGGCCGAGAAGGCGAAGGCCAAGGGGAAGAAGAAGGGCAAGGCCAAGAAGGCCGCACGCAAGGGCTGACAGCCGCTCCGCTCACGCATCGCTCACGCAAGCACTTCCACGGCATCCCTGTCGTGCGGCTCGGCATGCCCCGGGCATGAAAAAACCCCAGGTCACGGCGAGTGAGTCCTGGGGTAATTCCGAGCCGCCTTCGGGATTCGAACCCGAGACCTACGCATTACGAGTGCGTTGCTCTGGCCAACTGAGCTAAGGCGGCATGCTGTGCGGTCACATCGTGGGTGCAGCAGCGCCGCCAAGTCTACACAGTTTCCGGGGGTGCTCCGACCACCCCTGGATCAGGGCTATGAGCAGCGCTTTCCGTCCTGGGGAGGGGTGCCTTCGAGGAGGTAGGTGTTGATGGCGGTGTCGACGCAGTCGCTGCCGCGGCCGTAGGCGGTGTGGCCGTCGCCCTCGTAGGTGAGGAGGGTGCCGGAGGAGAGCTGGTCGGCGAGGGAGCGGGCCCACTGGTAGGGGGTGGCGGGGTCGCGGGTGGTGCCGACGACGAGGATGGGGGCGGCGCCGTCGGCGGTGATGCGGTGGGGGTGGCCGGTGGGTCGGGTGGGCCAGTAGGTGCAGTTGAGGGCGGCCCAGGCGAGGCCGGCGCCGAAGACCGGGGAGGCCTTCTCGAAGGCGGGGACGGCCTTGGAGGCGTCGGTGGGGCCGGTGTAGGCGGGCGGCAGGTCGAGGCAGTTCACGGCGGCGTTGGCGAACATCAGGTTGGCGTAGGTGCCGTCCGCCTCGCGTTCGTAGTAGCTGTCGGCGAGGGCGAGGAGGCCGGAGCCCTCGCCGCCGATCGCGCGGGTGAGGGCCTCGCGCAGCTGGGGCCAGGCGCCCTCGTCGTACATGGCGGCGATCACCCCGGTGGTGGCGAGGGACTCGCCGAGCGCACGGCTCTCGCCGGTCGGCACCGGCTCGGCGTCGACGTCGCGGAAGAACGACTTCAGCGCCTCGCCGGCCGCCGTGACCGACTCGGTGCCGAGGGGGCAGTCCGGCGTACGGACGCAGTCGGCGGCGAAGGCGCGGAAGGCGGTCTCGAATCCCGCGGTCTGGTCGCGGTTGAGGTCGACCGCGGAGAGCGAGGGGTCCATCGCCCCGTCGAGGACGAGGCGGCCGACCCGGGCCGGGAAGAGTTCCGCGTAGGTGGCGCCCAGGAAGGTGCCGTACGACGCCCCCACGTACGTGAGCTTCTCGTCGCCGAGCACCGCCCGCAGGATGTCCATGTCGCGGGCTGTCTCGACGGTGGAGACGTGGGGCAGGATCGTGCCGGACTTCTTCTCGCAGCCGGCCGCGAAGTCCTTGAACGCGGCGCTGAGCGCGTTGACCTCCGCCGTGTCGTCGGGGGTCTGGTCGACCTGGGTGTACGCGTCCATCTGCGGGCCCGTCAGGCAGTCGACCGGCTCGCTGCGGGCGACTCCGCGCGGGTCGACGGCCACCATGTCGTAGCGGGCGCGGACGGGCGCGGGGTAGCCGATGCCCGCGTACCCCTCCAGGTAGCCGACGGCCGAGCCGCCGGGCCCGCCGGGGTTGACCAGGAGCGAGCCGAGCCGCTTCCCGGGGCCGGTGGCCCGGGCCCGCGAGACGGCCAGCTTCACGTCGCCGGCCTCCGGGTTCGCGTAGTCGAGCGGGGCGAGCAGCGTCGTGCACTGGAAGTCCGTGACCCCGCAGTCGCGCCAGGACAGCTTCTGCGCGTAGTACTTCTTCAGTGCCGCCGCCTCGGGCGAGGCCGCGGTGGTGCCGGCGGCCGAGGCGCCCGACGGGGTGCTCCGCGACGCGGCGGCGTCGCTTCCGCCCGTACAGCCGGAGAGGATCAGTCCGGCTGCGGCGAGAGCCGTGGCGGACGTGCGGAGCAAGCGCCTGGAATCCATTCCCGGAGCGTATCCGGACGAGTACGGACCGTGTCCAATCGCGCTCCCCGCCGTGCGCTCCCCCTCCCCAGGGCCTGTCGTCGAACTCCCGTCTGCCCTGCGGGCGACGACGGGAGTTGACGACCGGCCCTAGTCGCGCAGGGCCAGGGTCATCGCCTCCATGGCGAGCAGGGGGGCGACGTTCCGGTCGAGGGCGTCGCGGCAGGCGAGGATCGACTCGATGCGGCGGAGGGTGCGCTCCGGGGTGGTGTCGCGGGCGATCCGCTCGATGGCGTCCCGCACGTCCGTGTTGGCCAGGGCGGAGCGGGAGCGGAGCTGGAGGGCCAGGACGTCGCGGTAGAAGCCGGTGAGGTCGGTGAGGGCGAGGTCGAGGCTGTCGCGCTGGGTCCGGGTCTTGCGCCGCTTCTGGTCGGCTTCCAGGTCCTTCATCACGCCGGCCGTGCCGCGCGGCAGCCGGCCGCCCGGGGCCACGCCGAGGGCCGTCTTCAGCTCCTCGGCCTCCTTGGTGTCGAGCTCCTCGGCGAGCTGCTTCGCGTCCTCCTCCGCCACGTCGAAGAGTTCCTGGGCCGCCTTGAGGCAACCGCCGACGTCCCCGACGCGCAGCGGCACCTTGAGGACGGCGGCCCGGCGCGCGCGTGCCCGCTCGTCGGTGGCGAGCCGGCGGGCCCGATCGACGTGCCCCTGGGTGGCGTGGGCCGCGGCGTACGCCGCCTCCGGTTCGATGCCGTCGCGCCGTACGAGTACGTCGGCGACCGCCCGCACCGACGGCGTGCTCAGGTTCAGGTGGCGGCAACGGGAGCGGATCGTGGGCAGCACGTCCTCGATGGAGGGCGCGCAGAGCAGCCAGACGGTCCGCTTGGCGGGCTCTTCCACGGCCTTCAGGACGGCGTTGGCCGACTTCTCGTTGAGCCGCTCGGCGTCGGCCACCAGGATGACCTGCCAGCGGCCGTTCGCCGGCGCCGTGTACGACTTGCGCACGGTGTCGCGCATGTCCTCCGCACGGACCACGGCACCGACGGCCTTGACCGTGGTCACGTCGGCGTGGGTGCCGACCAGCGTGGTGTGGCAGCCGGTGCAGAACCCGCAGCCCGGCGCACCGCCCAGCGCCCGGTCGGGGCTGACGCACTGCAGCGCGGCGGCGAACGCCCGCGCCGCCGTCTCCCGGCCGGCTCCCGGCGGGCCGGTGAAGAGCCAGGCGTGGGTCATCTTCGAGGCCTCGGGGGCGGGCTCCCCGGCCGCATGGGCGGTCACGAGCGCGTCGGCGTCGCGCGCGGCGGCGGCGAGCTGCTCCTCGACCCGTGCCTGTCCGACCAGGTCGTCCCATACGGCCATGTCTGCCCCTCCTCAGGTACGCCCTCCATTGTGGGGCAGTCCTCTGACAACCCCCGCCGGACGACGGAACGGCACTCCGTGTCACCTCATGTCACACGCGGGCCCGGTTGTCGCGGGGGCGGGTCAGCCAGAGGCCGGCGACGGAGCCGAGCAGGACCGCGCCGGTGCAGACGCTTCCGGCGATCCGGAGGCCACCGGTCCAGTCGGAGAAGGTGCCGACGAAGACGTTGGCCAGGACGCTCGCGGTGAGCAGCAGCCAGAGAAGGGCGCGCATGGGATGCCTCCGTGAAGGGGGTTCGGGGTGGGCCGCCGGTCGTTCCCGGCGCCTCTCCGATCCTCGTCCGTGCCGGGCCCGCGCACAGCGGTGCCCGCCCCCGGAGCGATGGTGTAGCCCGCTCCACCGTCTGCCCCGCGGAGGCCGCCTAGGCTGGCTCCATGCGTGAGGCGATCAAGGAAGCGGCCCGGGCGTGGCTCCATCTCGCGATCGGGGCCGCGCTCTCCCTCCTCTGCTACCTGATGGTGGGCGTCGCACTGTTCACGGCGTTCCTCACGGTGACGGTCATCGGCGCCGGGGTGCTTCCCGAGAGCGTCCTGCTGCTGCGCCGGGTGGCCGGCTGGGAGCGGCGCCGTACGGCCGGGTGGACCGGGTCGCCGGTCCCCGAGGCGTACCTGCCCCTGGAAGGGCCGCTCCCCGCGCGCGTGCGGACGGCCGTCACCGACCCCGGCACCCGGCGGGACCTGGTCTGGGCCGCCGCGCAGCTGCTCTACGGCTCGGTGCTCTGGTACCTCTCGCTCATTCTGTGGGGGCCGGCGCTGCTGGTCGACGGGGTCTGGACCGGGCTCGCGGGGCGGCGGCCGGTGGCGCTGCCGCTGATCGGCAGGCTCGCGGGGCTCGCGGCCGAATGGTCGCGCGCGCTGCTCACGCCGACCCCGTCGGCGGCCCGGGACGCCGCGCTGGCCGCCCGTATCGAACAGCTGACGGCCACCCGGGCGGGCGCGGTCGCCGCGCACGGCGCCGAGCTGCGCCGGATCGAGCGCGACCTCCACGACGGCGCGCAGGCCCGTCTGGTGGCGCTCTCCATGCGGATCGGCCTTGCCCGGCGTGCGTACGCCACCGATCCCGCGACCGCGCTCAAGCTCCTGGACGACGCCCAGACGCAGGCCGAGGAGGCGCTGGCCGAGCTGCGGCACGTGGTGCGCGGCATCCACCCGCCGATCCTCACCGACCGCGGTCTGACCGGGGCGGTGCGGGCCCTCGCCGCGAGCAGCGGCCTGGAGGTGGCGGTCACGGTGACGGGCCTGGCCGCCCTCCCCACCACGCGTACGGACAGCGCTCCCCGTACAGACCGCACCCCGCGGACGACCCCCACCACCTCCGCAGACCCCACAGACCCCATTGCCCCTGCCACCCCCGCAGACCCCACCGCCCCCGCCATCCCCGCAGACCCCACAGACCCCACCGCCTCCGGCACCCCCGCAGCCCCCTCGACCCCCTCCGACGACGGACCCCGCGCGCCCGCCGCCGTCGAGGCCGCGGCGTACTTCGTCGTGGCCGAGGCGCTGACGAACGCGGCCAAGCACAGCGGCGCCGCGCGGGCCTCCGTGGCCCTGGCCCGTGAGCGGACCGGGCTACGCGTGCGCGTGCGGGACGAGGGCCGGGGCGGGGCGGAGGCGGGGGAGAGTGGTGGCTCCGGGCTGACGGGCATGCGCAGGCGGGTCGCCGCGCTGGACGGCACCGTACGACTGACCAGCCCCGAAGGGGGCCCGACCGTGATCGAAGTGGAGCTTCCGTGCGTGTGGTGATCGCCGAGGACAACGCCCTCCTGCGGGAGGGCCTGGTGCTGTTGCTGACCTCCTCCGGCCACGAGGTCGTCGGGGTCGCGGCCACCGGGCCCGAGATCCTGCCGCTGCTCCTGGAGCACCGCCCGGACGTGGCCGTCCTCGACGTACGGCTGCCGCCCGGCTTCCGCGACGAGGGGCTACGGGCGGCGCTCTCGGCCCGCGAGCAGCTGCCGGACCTGCCGGTGCTCGTGCTCTCCCAGTACGTGGAGGAGACGTACGCGGCGGAGCTCCTGGGCGGCGGCGCGCGGGGCGTCGGCTACCTCCTGAAGGACCGGGTGGGGCGGGTCGACGAGTTCCTGGACGCCCTGGACCGCGTCGCCTCCGGGGGTACGGCCCTGGACCCGGAAGTCGTCACCGAGCTGCTGGCCCGCCGCCGCGACGACCCGCTGGACTCCCTCACGCCCCGCGAGCGCGAGGTCCTCGAACTGATGGCGCAGGGCCTCGACAACGGCACGATCGCCCGCTCGATGGTCGTCACCGAACGGGCCGTGCACAAGCACATCGGCAATGTCTTCGCGAAGCTCGGCCTCCCGCCGAGCGACGGCGGCGGCCACCGCCGGGTCCTCGCCGTACTGGCGTACCTCGACGCCTGATCGGGGCGGGGCAGCGCCCCGGCCGGTGTCCCGTGCCGGGGCGGCATCCGCTCCTCGACGCCCGCCCGGCGGGTCCCGTCAGCGCCCCGCCCGGCGCCCCGCAGTGGGCAGGAACACTCCGGCGGCCACCGTCACCACCACCGTGCCCGTGATCAGCCCGGCCTGTGCGGGCGGCAGATACGGCAGGCCGCCGGTGAGAGCCCAGGCGAAGGCGGTGAGGGGCAGCGCGGCGACCGCGGCTCCGATGATGAGGCCCGTGGCGGTCAGGAACCCGGCTTCCAGGCCGAGCATCCGGCGCAGCTGGCCGGCCGAGGCGCCCACCTGCCGGAGCAGCGCCAGCTCGCCGCGCCGCCCCGCGCCGATGAGGGCGAGGGTGCTGAGGACGGACAGGAGGGTGAGCCCGCCGATGGCGCCGACGACTGCGGTCGAGACGATCCCGTTCAGCTCGGCCCCGGGGAGCGTCACCTGCTCGGGCGCGACGGCAGTGCCCGCCGAGGCCGGTCCCGGCTTCGGGGTTCCTGTCGGCGTCCGGCCGGTCGACGCCAGTACGCGCGCGGGGTACGGATCGCTCATGTGCGGGGCCAGTTCGGACTTCGGCAGCAGGAACTCGCCGAGGGCGAGCGACCGTTCGTACACCGCCACCACCCGCAGCCGCTTCGGCGTCCCGTCACCGAGCCGCAGCTCGACGGGCGAACCGGGCTTCAAGCCGAGGGAGTCGGCCGTGGCCGCGCCGACCGCGACGGTGCCGGGCCGGCCGAGCCCCGCCAGGTCGCCCGCGACGACGCCGGGGTCGAGCGTGCCCGCGAGGCCGGCGGCGTCCACGCCGAGGACGGGGAGCCGGTCGAGGCGCGGCGAGCCGGCCTGGGTCCCGGCCAGGACGACCGTCGAACGCAGCACGTCCGTGGCCGACTCCACCCCCGGCAGCCGTCGCACCCGCTCCGCCGTCGTCCCGGAGAACGCGAGGTCGGCGGTGGTCGCGGCCCGCGCCTGCGCCCCCGCGGCCCGTTCCATGGTGGTGCCCGCCGAGAGCTGGACGAGGGCGAAGGCCGTGATGAGGACGACCGGGACGAGCGCGGCCCCGAGGCGGCGCGAGTGCGCGCTCGCCCCGGCCGCCGTGAGCCGGCCGGGCGCGCCGCCGAGCCACCGGAACGGCCGGTCGAGGACGGTCATCGCGGCCCGCGCGATCCACGGCCCGAGCAGCGCGCACCCGACGACCAGCGTCACGGTGGCCGCCCCTGCGGCGGCCGCGGCGGCGTCGCCGCCCTGGACCGTGGCCGTGCCGGCCGCCGTCGCGCCGAGCACGAGCAGCGCGATCCCTGAGACGCGGCGCGCGGCGCCCTTCCCCGGGCGTCCCGGCCGTCGGGCGGCGAAGAGGACGACGAGCCTGGCGATCCCCACGACGACGGCGGCGACCATCAGGACGCCGACGAACAGCCAGGGCGGGGCGGGCAGTTCGAGGCCTTCCGGCACGACTCCCGCACGGCCCCGCAGCGCCGACCACAGGGCGAGGAACCCCGGTACGGCCGCGAGCCCGCCGACCAGCGCCGCCGCACCCGCGACCCGGGCCACCTCCCGTCCGGCCGCGGCCCGCACCTGACGGGGCGTCGCGCCGACGGAGAGCAGCAGGTCCCGCTCGGCGGAGCGCTGTCCCAGCGCCTGCGCGACCAGCGAGGCGAGGACGAGTACGGCGACGAGGACGACCGTCCCGGACACGGCGGCGAGCATCATGAGGAGGTCCCCGCGCGCGGGGAGCGCGGCGAGGTGCTCGGCACCGCCTCGCCCGTCGCCGGTGAACGCCCGGAGCGGCATTCCCGCGGCGGTGTCCTTCAGACGGGCGCTGTCCAGGGCCGCCCGCACGCGCGCGTGGAGGGTCTCCACCGGCACACCGGGTTCCCCCAGGACCCCGACGGCGTCCACGGCCCCCGGATGCCCGGCGAGCCGCCGCGCCTCCCCCGCCGTGAAGTACAGCGCGGCCGGCCCGTCCGCCAGGCCGACGACCGTGTGCCCGGCGACGGTGTCCCCGATCCGAACGCCTCCCCCGGCCCCAGCCCCGGACCCCGACCCGCCGTAGTGGCCTCCCGCGACGATCTCCCCGGCCCCCCGGGGCTCCCGCCCGTCGACCAGCCGGTACGGAGCGAGCGCGGCGGCCTCCCAGGACCGGCCGGTGTGGGTCCGCGTCCCGGCACCGGTGGCGGTGTCCGTCACCGCGCTGTCGGCGGCACCCTTCCCGCCACCGGACGCGGTGCCCGCCCCGACACCCGCCCCCCGCTCCCGTACGACGAACGTGTCGTCCGGCACCGCGGCCCGAACGCCGGGGACCCTACGGAGTACGTCGGCGGTGGCCGCCGGGATCCGGACCCGCTCGGTGAGACCGGCTGTCACGGTGGTGGGCTCGCTGCCCCACGGGGTGGCCCTCCAGCGGACCTCCTGGTCGCCGGCGACGACGACGGGCGCGGCCGCGAACCGGTCCACGCGCGCGTGGCCGAGCCCGGCCGAGCCGAGGGCGAGGGCCAGGGCGCCGAGCAGCGCGGAGGTGACGGCGACGGCCGCGAACACGGCCGCCCACGCCTTCCGGTGCGTCCGCAGCGACCGGCCGGCGAGCAGCCCCACCGCGGCGTTCCCCACCCGGCTCATCGCGCCACCGCCACGAACCGCCCGGCCCCGGCGGAGCCACCCAGCCCCAGCTGCGCACCAGGCTCGGCCGAGCCACCCAGCCCGAGCCCAGCGCCGGCCCCGGCGGAGCCACCCATCCCCTGCCGATCGCCGGCCCCGGCCGGGCCACCCCGCCCCAGCCGCGCGCCGGCACCCGCACCCCGCTCCTCCCGCGCCCCGGCCCCGGGCCGCACGCCCAGCGCCTCCCGTACGCCGGTCTCGTCCGGGTGGTCGAGGCGGCCGACGAGGCGGCCGCTGTCCAGGAAGACGGCTTGGTCCGTCCAGGAGGCGGCCACCGGGTCGTGGGTGACGAGGACGACGGTGCGGCCCCGCTCGTCGACGGCGCGGCGCAGGAGGGCGAGGACGCCGGCGGCGGTGACGGGGTCGAGGGCGGCGGTGGGCTCGTCGGCGAAGACGACCTCGGGTTCGTTGACGAGGGCGCGCGCGATGGCCACCCGCTGCCGCTGGCCGCCGGAGAGGTGCTCGGGAGTGTCGTCGGCGCGGTCGGCGAGCCCCACCGCGTCGAGGCCGGCGAGGGCGCGGGCGTCGAGCTCGCGGCCGCCGCGGGCTCCGGCGAGGAGCAGCGGCAGGGTGACGTTCTCGCGGACGTTCAGGGCGGAGACGAGGTTGAGCGACTGGAAGACGAAGCCGATCCGGTCCCTCCGGAGCCGGGTGAGTCCGGACGCCTTCAGCGTGGCGAGGTCCGTGCCCCCGATCCGTACCGTCCCGGTCGTCGGCCGTTCGAGCCCGGCCGCGCAGCGCAGCAGGGTGGACTTTCCGGAGCCCGACGGGCCCATCACCGCCACGAACCGGCCCCTCGGCACGGTCAGGCTCACCCCGTCGAGGGCGGGGGCGCCGCTTCCGTACGTCCGGGTCACCCCGTCCAGGGCGAGGGCCGCACCGCTCTCCGTCACTGCTGTCGTCAACATGCCGACAACGCTAGAAAAGCGCAGGTCACAACGGTATGGGGCTGGCTGCCCGGTGGGGGGTGGAGCTAGCTACACCCCCCACCGGGGGAGATCAGCGGCGGCGGCCGCCGTCCTCGTCGTCGTGCGGGCCGAACAGCTCGTCCGCGAGGGTCGGCAGATCGTCGAGCGGGGTCTCCTCGGCCCAGTCGGAGCGGCGGCGCGGCCGGCCGTCCTCGTCGAGCTGGGGCAGCTCGCGGGTGCGGTCGTTCGCCCCCTGCGGCTCCTCCCGCGCGGCGCGCCCGGCGGGCTCGTCGCGGAAGATGCCCTGCGGGACCCGGTCGGCGGGGTCGGCCGCGCGGGGGCGTGCGGGAGCGGTGTCGCGTACGGGAGCGGTGTCGCGTACGGGCGGCAGGACCGCGGTCTCGTCGATCTCCCGGGTCTCCCCGACCACGGGCAGGACGGCCGTCTCGTCGGCTCCCGGCCGCACGATCGGGGTGGCCACGGTGACCTCGTTCGGCGAGACCTTCGGCTCGTCCGGCTTCACGATCGGGGTCTCGACGGTGACGTCGTTCGCCGAGGCCTCGGCGGCCGCACGCGCGGCGGCGGCCTTCTCGGCTGCGACCGCCTTCTCCGCGGCGGCCTTCTCGGCAGCGGCCTTCGCCGCCGCGGCCCGCTCTCCTGCGGCCTTCTCCGCGGCCGCCTTCTCGGCCGCCGCCTTCTCGTGCGCGGCCTTGGTGGCAGCGGCCCGCTGGACCGCGGCCACTTCGGCGGCGGCACGTTCCGCCGCGGCCTTCTCGGCGGCCGCCTTGGCCGCGGCCTCGGCGGCGACCTTCTCCGCGGCGGCCCGCACCACGGCCTCCTCGGCGGCCTTCGCGGCGGCGGCGGCCTCGGCCATCCGGCGGGCCTCCTCGGCGCGGAGCAGGGCCTCCTCGGCCTTGCGCTGCTTCTCCAGGCGGCGTTCCTCGGCCTCGGCCCGCAGCCGGGCCTCCTCCTCGGCCTCCTTGCGGAGCCGCTCCTGCTCCTCCTGGCGGGCCTTCTCCTCGGCCGCGAGGCGCTTGCGCTCCTCCTCGGCGGCGAGCTCCGCGGCGATCCGGGCCTCCTCGGCCAGGCGGCGGGCCTCCTCCGCCTGCCGTTCGGCCTCCAGGCGGCGCGCCTCTTCCTCCTCGCGCCGCTTGCGCTCCTCCTCCTCGGCGCGGAGCTTGGCGAGCTGCGCCTGCCGCTCGCGCTCCAGGCGCTCCTCCTCGGCCTTGCGGGCCGCCTCTTCCTCGGCCTTGCGGCGCGCCTCCTCCTCGGCCTTCCGGCGCGCCTCCTCGGCGGCCTTCACCTCGGCCTCGGAGAGCGGCAGCATCCGGTCGAGCCGGTGGCGGACGACGGTGGTGACGGCCTCCGGCTCCTGGCCGGCGTCGACGACGAGGTAGCGGCTGGGGTCGGCGGCCGCGAGGGCGAGGAATCCGGACCGCACGCGCGCGTGGAACTCCGGCGGCTCGGACTCCAGACGGTCGGGGGCCTCGGTGAACCGTTCCCGCGCGGTCTCCGGGGACACGTCGAGCACTACGGTCAGGTGCGGGACGAGCCCGCTGGTCGCCCAGCGGGAGATGCGGGCGATCTCGGTCGGGGACAGGTCGCGGCCCGCGCCCTGATAGGCCACGGACGAGTCGATGTACCGGTCGGAGAGGACGATCGCGCCCCGCTCCAGGGCCGGCCGGACCAGCGAGTCGACGTGCTCGGCGCGGTCGGCCGCGTAGAGCAGGGCCTCGGCCCGGTTCGAGAGCCCCGCCGACGACACGTCGAGGAGGATCGAGCGGAGCCGCTTGCCGATCGGGGTGGCGCCGGGCTCGCGGGTGACGACGACCTCGTGGCCCTTGGCGCGGATCCACTCGGCGAGCGCCTCGACCTGGGTCGACTTGCCGGCCCCGTCGCCGCCCTCCAGGGCGATGAAGAAGCCCGTCGGCGAGGGTGCCTGGGCCGGGTCGGAGCCGCGCAGCGCGTCGCGCAGGTCGCGGCGGAGCGGGACCCCGGCGCGGTCGTCGGTCTTGGCGAGGACGAGCGCGGCGACCGGCAGCAGCAGCGCGCCGACGAGGACGAGCGTGAAGGCCGCGCCGCCGTGCGCGAAGACGAAGTCGCCGGAGGCGAGCCGGTGCGGCCCGATCGCGGCGGCGAGGAGCGGCGCGGCGAGCGCGCCGACGGCCATGCCGACGCGGGCGGTGGCCTGGAGGTGTTCGGTGGTGCGCGCCCGGCGGGGCTCCTCGGTCTCCTGGTCGACGAGGTGGTGTCCTGTGTTCGCGGCGACGCCGGCGGCGTAACCGGCGAGGACGGCGAGGAACAGCACGGTCGCCGTGTCCGGCACGAGGCCCATCGCGATCAGGGCGACGCCGGTGACGGCG
Source organism: Streptomyces sp. LMG1-1-1.1 (assembly GCF_040815545.1). Taxonomy (NCBI): domain Bacteria; kingdom Bacillati; phylum Actinomycetota; class Actinomycetes; order Kitasatosporales; family Streptomycetaceae; genus Streptomyces; species Streptomyces sp. LMG1-1-1.1. The sequence continues at coordinate 153,892 of NZ_JBFPNH010000021.1, forward strand.
GTCACGAGGGCGAGCAGCCGGCGCCGGGACAGGACGGGCAGGACGGAGCCCGCGGTGCGGATGCCGACGGCGGTGGCGCCGCTGAGCGCCAGGACCAGGAGCGCGTACGTGACGGGCCCGCCGCCGAGGTCGTAGGCGTGGAGGACGGACACGGAAGCGGCGGCGGCGATGGCGCCGGCGACGGTGGCGCAGGTCAGGACGAGCAGCGGCAGGGCGCCGGTGCGGCCCTTCTCGGCCGCGGCCTTCCCCTCTTCCTGGGTGCCCTTCCCGGCCGACGGCCGGCGCAGGCCTTCGAGGGGCGAGCGGGGCCGGGGGGTCTCCCCCCCGGGCAGCGCCATCGCGTACACGACGGTGACGGAGGCGGCGAAGAGCCCGGCGGCGACGTACGAGCCGAGGGCGGCCTGGTGCAGCGAGAACCAGTCGAGTCCGGCGCCGAGCAGGTTGCCGACCAGGGTGGCGACCAGCAGGGCCGCGGCCGCGGCCGGGACGGCGAGGAAGCCGGTGCGCTGGGACAGCCGGCGCAGCGCGCCGAGGTGGTCGGGGAGCGGCCGTACGGCGGCGCCTTCGAGCGGCGGGGCGGGCAGCAGCGCGGGCGCGGCGCCCTCGCGGCCGATCGTCCAGAGCCGCTCGGCCGCACCGGTGACGAACACGGTGCCGAGCACGTACCAGAGGGCGTCGCGGGGGACCCAGTCGATCCACAGGGGGGCGACGACGAGCAGCGCGACCCGCACCCCGTCGGCGCCGATCATGGTCCAGCGCCGGTCGAACGCGCCGCCGGGTCCGGTGAGCGCCGTCAGCGGCCCGAGGAGCACCGCTCCGAAGACGACCGAGGCCAGCAGGCGTACGCCGACGACGGCGGCCACGGCGAACGCGGCACCCCGGTAGCCGCCCCCGAGCGCGCCCTCGGCGACGGCCGCCTGAAGGCCGAGGAGCACGAGGACGAGGAGGGCGAGGACGTCGCCGGTGCTGCCGAGCGCGTGGGCGCTCCACAGCCGGCGCAACGGCTGATGGCGCAAGAGGGCGCTGACGGCGCGCTCCCTGGAATCCGCGACGAGTGCGGCGTCGGAATCGCCGAGGCGGTCTGGCTGCTCTGCTCGCGTCATCCGTCCACCCTATCCGGACGGCCTCCCTCATCGCGGCCCCCGCCCGAACATCCGGACGAGGCTGTGACGGGACGGCGACGGGGGCGGAGACACCCGGTCTCCGCCCCCGTCTTCCCGCGTGGTGCGGTACTACTCCGGCTTGGCCGCCGCCGTCTTCTTGGCCGCGGTCGTCTTCTTCGCCGTCGTGGTCTTCTTCGCGGCCGTCTTCTTGGCGGTGGTGGTCTTCTTCGCCGCCGTCTTGGTGGCCGCCTTCTTCGCGGGCGCCTTCTTGGCCGGGGCCTTCTTGGCGACCTTCTTCGCCGGTCCCTTGGCCCGCTTCTCCGCGAGGAGCTCGTAGCCGCGCTCGGGCGTGATCTCCTCCACGCTGTCGCCGGTGCGCAGGGTGGCGTTGGTCTCGCCGTCCGTCACGTACGGGCCGAAGCGGCCGTCCTTGACGACCACGGGCTTCTCGCTGACCGGGTCGGTGCCGAGCTCCTTCAGCGGCGGCTTGGCCGCGGCCCGGCCCCGCTGCTTCGGCTGGGCGTAGATCGCGAGCGCCTCTTCGAGGGTGATCGTGAAGAGCTGCTCCTCGTCGGTGAGCGACCGCGAGTCCGTGCCCTTCTTCAGGTACGGGCCGTAGCGGCCGTTCTGGGCGGTGATCTCGACGCCCTCGGCGTCCGCGCCGACGGTCCGCGGGAGGGACATCAGCCGGAGGGCGTCCTCCAGGGTGACGGTGTCGACCGCCATCGACTTGAAGAGGGAGGCGGTGCGCGGCTTCACCGCGTTCTTGCCGGTCTTCGGGGTGCCCTCGGGCAGGATCTCGGTGACGTACGGGCCGTAGCGGCCGTCCTTGGCGACGATCTGGTGGCCGCTGACCGGGTCGGTGCCCAGCTCGAAGTCGCCGCTCGGCTTGGCGAGCAGTTCCTCGGCGTGCTCGACGGTCAGCTCGTCGGGCGCGAGGTCGTCGGGGACGTCGGCGCGCTGGTGGCCCTCCGCGTCCTTCTCGCCGCGCTCGACGTACGGGCCGTAGCGGCCGACGCGGAGCACGATGCCGTTGCCGACGGGGAACGAGGAGATCTCGCGGGCGTCGATGGCGCCGAGGTCGGTGACGAGCTCCTTGAGGCCGCCGAGGTGGTCGCCGTCGCCGTTTCCGGCGTCCGCGGCGCCGCCCGCCGCGGCTCCCTCGCCCTCGCCGAAGTAGAAGCGCTTCAGCCACGGCACGGACTGGGCCTCGCCGCGGGCGATGCGGTCGAGGTCGTCCTCCATGCGGGCGGTGAAGTCGTAGTCGACGAGCCGCCCGAAGTGCTTCTCCAGGAGGTTGACGACGGCGAAGCTCAGGAAGGACGGCACGAGGGCCGTGCCCTTCTTGAAGACGTAGCCGCGGTCGAGGATGGTGCCGATGATCGACGCGTACGTCGACGGGCGGCCGATCTCGCGTTCTTCGAGCTCCTTGACCAGCGAGGCCTCGGTGTAGCGGGCCGGCGGCTTGGTGGCGTGCCCGTCGACGGTGATCTCGTCGGCGGTCAGCGCGTCGCCCTCGGCGACCTGCGGCAGGCGCCGCTCGCGGTCGTCGAGCTCCGCGTTCGGGTCGTCGGCCCCCTCCACGTACGCCTTCATGAAGCCGTGGAAGGTGATCGTCTTGCCGGACGCGCTGAACTCGGCGTCGCGGCCGTCGGCGGCGCGGCCGCCGATCTTCACGGTGACCGAGTTGCCGGTGGCGTCCTTCATCTGGGAGGCGACGGTCCGCTTCCAGATGAGCTCGTAGAGACGGAACTGGTCGCCGGTCAGGCCGGTCTCCGCCGGAGTGCGGAAACGATCACCCGAAGGACGAATCGCCTCGTGCGCCTCCTGCGCGTTCTTGACCTTGCCCGCGTAGACACGCGCCTTCTCCGGCAGGTAGTCGGCGCCGTACAGCTGCGTGACCTGCGCACGGGCCGCCGCGACGGCCGTCTCGGACAGGGTGGTGGAGTCCGTACGCATGTAGGTGATGAAGCCGTTCTCGTACAGCTTCTGCGCCACCTGCATGGTCGCCTTCGCACCGAAGCCCAGCTTGCGGCTCGCCTCCTGCTGGAGGGTGGTGGTCCGGAAGGGCGCGTACGGCGAGCGGCGGTACGGCTTCGACTCGACCGAGCGCACGGCGAACGCCGTGTCGGCGAGCGCGGCGGCCAGGGCCCGGGCGTTCGCCTCGTCCAGGTGGAGCACGCTGTCGTTCTTCAGCCGGCCGTCGGCGCCGAAGTCACGGCCCTGCGCGACGCGCTTGCCGTCGACCGTCGCGAGGCGCGCGACCAGCGACGACGGGTCGGAGGCGTCACCGGTACGGCCGGTGCCGAAGGTGCCGGTGAGGTCCCAGTACTCGGCGGAGCGGAAGGCGATGCGCTCGCGCTCCCGCTCGACGACGAGCCGGGTGGCGACGGACTGCACGCGGCCGGCGGACAGCCGCGGCATGACCTTCTTCCACAGGACCGGCGACACCTCGTAGCCGTACAGCCGGTCGAGGATGCGGCGGGTCTCCTGGGCGTCGACCATGCGCTGGTTCAGCTCGCGCGGGTTGGCGACGGCCTCGCGGATCGCGTCCTTGGTGATCTCGTGGAAGACCATCCGGTGGACCGGGACCTTGGGCTTCAGGACTTCCTGGAGGTGCCACGCGATGGCCTCGCCCTCGCGGTCCTCATCGGTGGCGAGGAAGAGTTCGTCGGACTCGGCGAGGAGCTCCTTGAGCTTCCTGACCTGGGCCTTCTTGTCCGCGTTGACGACGTAGATGGGCTGGAAGTCGTGCTCGACGTCGACCCCGAGCCGGCGCACCTCGCCGGTGTACTTCTCCGGCACCTCGGCGGCACCGCTGGGGAGGTCGCGGATGTGCCCGACGCTCGCCTCGACGACATAGCCGGGGCCGAGGTAGCCCTTGATCGTCTTCGCCTTGGCAGGCGACTCGACGATGACGAGTCGGCGGCCGCCGTGTGCGGCTTCGCTGGTCGGGGACAACTTCGCTCTTCTCTCCGGATCGGCACTCTCTGGCACGTACTGGCACGTACGGCGCTGGCACGCACGGCAGCGGCACGGACGGTGACGCTCCCGTCGCTGCGGAGTGTGACGGTACAACCCGCCCCCGTGTCAAACGGCGAAAGCCCGCAACGGCCACTCGAACGGTAACCCGAGTTTTGGCATTCCTGCCGCCCGGACTCCCGGACGGGCGGGGCGGGCGGTCGGGCCGGTGCCGTCGCCGGAGGGACCGAGGCCGCACCCCGGGCGGGATTCAGACGCGTCCGAAGCACCAGAGGCCGAGGGTCAGGACGGCGGCACCGGACAGGGCCGTCAGCGCGGCCGCGGTACGCGGGGCGCCCCCGTACACCACGGGCTCACGGTGCAGTGAGCGCACGGCGGTCCACAGCAGAAGCGCGCCTCCGAACAGCGTGAACGCCGCCCCCGCGAAGATCGCCGGCCCGCTTTCCATGCCCCTACCCCGTTCCGTCCACGTGCGGTGTTCGTCTCCCGGGGCCGAGGCTGGCACCTCCGGGCGTCATGGGTGCGAATTCCGGGTGAACGACGAGGGGCGCCCCGGACGGTTTCACGAAGATGGCCGGTAGTGACCCATTCCTCACCCTCTTTTTTCCCTCCCCTCCCTCCCCCACCCCCCCGCTCCACCCCTCCCTACCCCCTCTCCCTGGCCTCACGTCTCTTCCGTCACATCGTGTCGAGCGTGGCCCGGCGCCGGCTGCCGCGCTCGAAGACCCCGAGCAGGGCGACGGCGAGCAGCGCCCACCCGGCTCCGACCGCGAGCTCGGCCCCGAGCAGCGCCCCGTCGAGGCCGGCGCCCGCGGTCAGCCCGCGCGCCGCGTCCGCCGCGTGCGTGAGCGGCAGCAGCTCACCGGTCGTCCGCATCCATCCGGGCAGCGTCTCCCGGGGCACGGCGGCGCCCGTCAGGAGGAGCAGCACCGAGCTGGCCACGTTCGACACCAGGAACACGTCACGGAAGCGGAGCCCGAGCGCCCCCAGCGCGAGCCCGAACGCCGAGCAGGCGCCCGCCGCCGCCAGCAGCACCAGACCGAGCCCGGGCAGCGCCCCGGCGGGCACGGGCAGCCCGAGCACGAGCGAGGCCGCGGTGAGCACGAAGGCACTGACGAACAGCCCGTTGAGGACGTACGGGAGGGCGCGCCCGATCCACAGCGGGACCCGGTGCCGGGGAGAGAGCAGGACGGCCCCGAGGGTGCCGTACCTGCGCTCGTTCGCGACGGCCATCGTGCCGCCGTACACGCAGGAGGCGGAAGCTGCGAGGACGGCGTTTCCGACGAGGTGGAAGCGGTCGTCGGCGACACCCAGTTCCCTGCCCAGGAAGACGAAGAAGAAAACCTGGAGCAGCGGCCCGACCAGCAGGGTTCCGATGAACATCGGCGGGGTGGTCCAGTTGAACAGCGCCCGGTAGGAGATCGCCCCGCCGACGACGACGCGCCGGGCGGTGCCGAGGAAACGGAACATGTCTCTCTGGCCTTTCAGGTGAGGGCGAGGGTGGCCGCGGCGCGCGCCCGGCGCTCCACACGGCCGAGGACGAGGACGGCGGCCAGGGCGTACGCGGCGCCGAGGGCGACGGCCGCGAGCAGCGGCGCGCCCACGTCCCCGCCGGAGGTCGCCGCGTGCACGGCCCGCGCGCCCCAGGTCGTGGGCAGCGCCCAGGAGATCGGGTGCGTCCAGGCGGGCAGCACCGTCACCGGCACGAGGAGCCCGGACAGCAGCCAGACGGGGGTGTCGAGCGGGTTGGCGAGGGCGTTGGCGTTGCGCAGCAGGACGAAGGTGGCGGCGAGCAGCAGCCCCGTCATCCCGAGCGCCAGGACGCAGACCGGGACGGCGACCAGGAAGAGCAGCGGGTGCGCGAAGTCGAGCGGCACGTCGAAGAGCAGCACGCCCCACAGGACCGTCGCCCCCATCGCGTACGTGCCGATGACGGCGGTCGCGAGGGTGATCGGGAGCAGCACGAGCGCGAGCGGCGTCGGCGCCACGACCAGGGTCTCCAGGGTGCCGAGCCAGCGCTGGTTCTGCACCGCGCCGCCCGAGCCGAAGAGCACCGACCCCCAGATGCCCATGAGTCCGGCCCCGACGGAGGCGGTGAGCAGCCGGTCCGGGTCGCCTGCGGCGCGGAACAGGTAGACGGCCAGGGTCGCGTAGACGAGCGGGACGAGGACGGCGAAGGTGATCTCGATCGGGGAGCGCGTCATGTACGCGACGTGGGTGCGCACTCCGACGAGGATCAGCCGGGGGACGCGCCTCATGCCGACACCTCCGCGCGGCCGTCGGCCTCGGTCGCCCCGGACCCGGCGCCGGACTCAGCCCCCGACCCGGCGGCGGACTCAGCGCCGGACGCGGCGCCGGACTCAGGGCCGGGCTCAGCCCCGGACCCGGCGGCGGACGCGGCCTCCCCAGCCCCGGACCCGGTCGCGCCCGCGCGCCCGCCCGCCGCGTCCTCCACGATCGCGATGTAGGCGTCCTCCAGGGACGGTTCACGGCTCGTGACCCGTCCGATCCGTATGCCGTCCAGCGCGGCGAGGACGGGTCCGTGCAGGTCGGAGGCGCCGCGGCCGGTCTGCACGGTCACGGTCTGGAGCGCGCCCCGGTCCTCGGCCGACACGCCCCGCACCCCGGGCACCCGCCGCACCCGGTCGAGCCGTTCCTCGTCCACGCCGTACGCCTCGATCTCCAGCACGTCCCTTTCCCGCACCAGGGACTTGAGGCTGTCGGGGGTGCCGAGGGCCCGGATCCGGCCGCCCGCGATGACGGCGATCCGGTCGCAGAGCTCGTCGGCCTCGGCCATGTAGTGGGTGGTGAGCAGCACGGTCGTGCCGGCCGCGGCCAGGTCGGCGACGGTGCGACGCAGGTCGCGGGCGGCGACCGGGTCGACGCCGATGGACGGCTCGTCGAGGAAGAGGACGTCGGGGCGGTGCAGCAGGCCGCGCGCGATGTGGAGGCGCTGCCGCATGCCGCGCGAGTAGCCCTCGACGCGCTCCTTCTCCCGGCCCAGGAGGCCCACCAGGCCGAGGAGTTCGGCGATGCGCCGCTTCTGCTCGCGCGCCGGGACGCCGTACAGCTCGGCGAAGTAGCGGAGGTTGTCGAGCGCGGAGAGCCGGTCGTAGAGCCCCCGGTCGCCGCCGAAGACGTACCCGATCCTGCGGCGCACGGCGACGGGGTCGCGGGCCACGTCGTGGCCGAACACCCGGGCCGTGCCGGAGGTCGGCAGGAGCAGGGTGTTGAGCATCTTGATGGTGGTGGTCTTCCCCGCGCCGTTGGGCCCGAGCAGGCCGAACAACTCCCCCGGCCCCACCTCGAAGGTGACCCCCCGCACGGCCTCGGTCTCGGTGCGCCGGGACTTGGGCCACCCGGTCCTGCTGGTGTAGGTGCGGCGCAGCGCGTCCGCCTCGATTGCGAGCATGCGCCGGACGTTAGAAGCCGCCGCCCGGCCCGGCCATCGATTCGGAACCCCCCGAATCGTCCCGCGCACCCGAACGGAGCGGGACCCGCGGACGATAGGAGCGGACCCGTACGCGACCGGAGCGGGACCCGCACGCGACCGGGGCCCGGGCCTCACGCGATCCGTTCGGGACCCGCACGCGTCCCTCGCACGGACGTCACGCGACCGCGCGCAGCACGCCCTCCCCGGTGAGCAGCGCGAGCAGCGAACGGCCGGTGTCCGTGAGTTGGTAGTACACGGAGCGTCCGACGCGGTGCCGGGTGACCACGCCGGCCTCGGAGAGCACGGAGAGGTGCTCGGAGACCGTGCTGGGCGCGAGTCCGAGCCGGTCGGCGAGCCCGGCCGTGGTCAGCGGCCCGCCGAGCTCGCGCAGGACCGCGGCGCGGCCCCGGCCGAGCATCAGGCCGAGCCTGTCGTCGGCGACGGGCTCGGGCGGTTCGCGCAGCGCGGCGGCGCCCCGGGCCTGGAAGCTGAGCGCGAAGACCTCGGGGTCGTCCGTCGAGTAGAGCCGGCAGCCCTCGGCGAAGACCAGCGGCACGAGGACGAGCCGCCGCTCCCCCGGCGCGTATGCGGCGTCGATGTGCTTGGTCAGTTCGAGTACGGGCGGCTGCCACCGGCCCCGCGTCTCCAGGCCGGCGAACAGCGCGTCGACGCCCTCGGTCGCGAACGTCCTGGCCCGGACGAGCACTTCGTCCTCGACGAGGCGCCGCATCGTCGGCCAGTAGGGCTCGATCGCTCCTTCCCAGTAGGCCGCGTACGCGTCGGCGAGGGCCGCGCAGGCCGCCTCCGGGTCCTTCAGGTACGGCTGGAGGAAGGGCGCGTCCGCCATGCCGGGGTAGCAGGCCGCCGCCTGGGCGCGGACGAAGTCCGGGTCGGTGGCGCGCAGCGCGGCCAGCTCCTCGTGCACGCGGACCGTGCCGAACGGCCGGGGCAGCAGGAAGTCGGAGACGTCGTACCGCCCCTCGGCGAACAGGTCCCACAGCGGGCGGAGCCGGTCGTCCTCGCGCCACACCTCGCGCGCCTGCCCGACCCACTCCTGGTACGGCCAGGACGGATGGCGCCACGGCAGCGCGAGGTGCATCGAGCAGAACGCGTCGCGCAGCGGGCTGATCGCGATCCGGGTCGCCCCGAGCGAGGCCTCGTCGAGCTCGATCCGTATCAAGCGCCGCCCTCTTCCCCGTACTCCCCGGAGGTCTCCGCCCCGGTGGGCAGCAGGAATCCCTCCTCGACGAGCAGCCGGATCGCCTGCGGGGTGCGGTCCCGCAGGACGACCGGGTCCTCTCCCATCAGCTGCCCGATCGCGTCGAGGATGCGGCCGGCGCTGAGCGAGCCGTCGCACACGCCGGCGAACCCGGCGCCGATGTGGTCGACCTTGGTGGCGCGGCGCATGCCCCGGTTCTGCCGGAGTACGACGTGCTCGGGGTCCTCGGCGCCCGGCAGCCCGACCTGCTCCTGCACCACCTCGGGCGCGAGCGTGAACCGGTCGGCGAGGAGGGCGGCGTCATCGTGGGTGCGCAGGTAGTCCTGGCGCTCGAAGTGGGCGCGGACGGTGGGGCCGAGGGGCTGCTCGACCGGGTGCGGCCACTCCTCGACGAGGATCGACGGCTCGACCGCGCCGGACGCCACGGCGTCGTTCCGCCGGATCGTGATCCAGCCGAAGCCGATCGCGCGGGTCTTGCGGGCCTCGAACTCGTCGAGCCAGCGGCCGTACGCCACCCGGTACGCGTCCGGGTCCCCGCGGTGGTCGCCGCTGTCGCGCAGCCAGAGCTCGGTGTACTGGGTGACGTCCTGCACCTCGCGCTGGACGATCCAGGCGTCGCAGCCGCGCGGCACCCAGGACCGCAGCCGGTCCTGCCAGTCCTCGCCCTCCACGTGCTGCCAGTTGGCGAGGAACTGGGCGTATCCGCCGTCGTTGAGCCGCTCGCCCGCCTGCTGCACGAGCGTGCGGCACAGGTCGTCGCCGCCCATCCCGCCGTCCCGGTAGGTGAGCCGGGCGCCGGGGGAGATCACGAACGGCGGGTTGGAGACGATCAGGTCGTACGTGTCGCCGTCGACCGGCTCGAAGAGCGAGCCTTCGAGCAGCTCGGCCTCCCGGGCTCCGGAGAGCGCGAGCGTGAGCCGGGTGAAGTCCAGGGCCCGCCCGTTGAGGTCGGTGGCGGTGACCAGGGTGGCGTGCTGCGCGGCGTGCAGCGCCTGGATGCCGGAGCCGGTGCCGAGGTCGAGCGCGGAGGAGACCGGCGTACGGACGGTGATGCCGGCGAGGGTCGTGGAGGCGCCGCCGACGCCGAGGACGACCCCCTCGTCCTTGTTGCCGATGCCGCCCGCGCCGCCGACGGCGCAGCCGAGGTCGGAGACGATGAACCAGTCCTCGCCGTCCGGGCCGCCGTACGGCCGGACGTCGACGGTGGCGAGCACGGCGTCGTCCTCGCGGACCACCCAGCCGTCGTCGAGGGCCTCGTCCAGCGGCAGTGCGGCGGCGGCGACGTCGGGCGCGACGGGGCGCTGGAGCAGGAAGAGCCGGACGAGGGTCTCCAGCGGCGAGTCGCCGCGCGTGGCGCGCAGGGCGGGCACGGTCTCGCTGCGGGCGAGCGCCGAGTAGGCGGGGGCGCCGAGCAGGTCGAGCAGTCCGTCGGCGGTGAAGCCGGCGGCGAGCAGGGCCTCGCGCAGACGGGCGGCGTGCGCGGGCGCCGGGAGGCGGGGGGGCAGGCTGGTCGTACTCACCGCTCCATTGTGACCGCCGCCACCGACATCCGGACCGCCGACCCGGCGGCGGGCGGCCGATCGCCGAGGCCGCCGGGCCGGAAGCCGGGTCCTACTCCTCGGTCTTGCCGGCCGCGGCCGTCTTGGTCGGCTTGGCGGAGGCCGTCTTGCTCGGGTCCGCGCCGCTGCCGGAGGGGTCCGAGCCCTTGCCCGACGGGGTGGAGCCGGGCTGCGGGGAGGCGGAGGTCTTCGGCGGGACCGAGGCCGTCGGCTTCTGGCAGCCGGGCTGCTTGGCCATGGCCTGGCCCAGCTCGCCCTCCTCCAGCTTGGACAGGGCGTTCTGGTCCATCTTCTCGATCTTGGTCAGGCCGTCGGCGACGCCCTGGAGGCCGTCGGCGAACTTCTGCTGGTTCGTCGGGTCCAGCGCGTCGACCTGCTTCTTGAGCCCCTCGTAGGCCACCGCGGTGGCGTTGAGCTCCTTGATCGCGTCCTGCTGGACCTTCGCGCCGTTCTCGACGGGCGGGGCGCCGGCGGCGTCGACGGCCTTGGCGAGGGCCCGGTCGGCGTCGGCGATGTCCTGGAACGCCTTCGAGTCGGCGGCCTGGATCTCGGCCGGCTTGCTGTCGGCGGCGGTCGAGATGATGATCTGGTGGGCGTCGGCCCGCTTCTGGATCTGGGGCTTCGCCTGATCGCAGAACGTCTTCGCCCAGTCACCCACCTTGTCGCCCTCGTCGTCGCTGCAACCGGACAGCGCGAGCACCAGTACCGCGCCGCCGGACAGTGCGGCCGCAAGCTTCTTGTTCAACGGATCGGTCCCTTCCAGGGGTCTCGGCCCCGGAACATACACGCCGAACGGGCTACTTCCACCTTTCGTGGGACTGATTCATCCCACATTGCAGCCTTTTGAACCAAGCGACGACTCTCACAACCACTCCCGAAACCCGCGGTAATGAGACGGACGACACGTCAGGAGTCCACGGACCAGACGTCAGGAGACCGCGACCGAGCGCCTCTTGGACACCCGGACCGCCGCGACGACCACGACGAGCGCCACCGCGGCGACCGCCGCCCGCAGCCCAGGGCTCGCGTCGTCGCCGTATCCGAACCGCACGACCGCCGGGGCGATCAGCAGCGCGACCAGGTTCATCACCTTCAGGAGCGGGTTGATCGCCGGGCCCGCCGTGTCCTTGAACGGGTCGCCGACGGTGTCCCCGATGACCGTCGCCGCGTGCGCCTCGCTGCCCTTGCCGCCGTGGTTGCCGTCCTCGACCAGCTTCTTCGCGTTGTCCCAGGCGCCACCGGAGTTGGCGAGGAACACCGCCATCAGCGCGCCCGTGCCGATCGCCCCGGCGAGATACGAACCGAGCGGGCCGACGCCGAGCGCGAAGCCGACCGCGATCGGGGCCATCACGGCGAGCAGCCCGGGCGTGGCGAGTTCGCGCAGCGCGTCCCTGGTGCAGATGTCGACGACCCGCCCGTACTCCGGCTTCTCGGTGAAGTCCATGATCCCGGGGTGCTCGCGGAACTGCCGCCGCACCTCGTACACCACCGATCCGGCCGACCGGGACACCGCGTTGATGGCGAGCCCCGAGAAGAGGAAGACGACGGCCGCGCCGAGGATCAGCCCGAAGAGGTTGTTGGGCTGCGAGATGTCCATCGAGAGGGTCAGCGCGTCCGCCTTCCCCCCGAACTCCCCGACGTCGGCGATCGAGGTCGCGATGGCGTCCCGGTACGAGCCGAAGAGCGCCGAGGCCGCCAGGACGGCCGTGGCGATGGCAATGCCCTTGGTGATGGCCTTCGTCGTGTTGCCGACCGCGTCGAGGTCGGTGAGCACCTGCGCGCCCGCGCCCTCGACGTCCCCGGACATCTCCGCGATGCCCTGCGCGTTGTCGGCGACCGGGCCGAAGGTGTCCATGGCGACGATCACGCCGACGGTGGTGAGCAGGCCCGTCCCGGCGAGCGCGACCGCGAACAGCGCCAGCATGATCGACGCGCCGCCGAGCAGGAACGCGCCGTACACGGTGAGCCCGATGAGCAGGGCCGTGTACACGGCGGACTCCATCCCGAGGGCCACGCCCGCGAGGACCACCGTCGCGGGCCCGGTGAGCGAGGACTTGCCGATGTCCCTGACCGGCCGCCTGCTGGTCTCCGTGAAGTAGCCGGTGAGCTGCTGGATGAGCGCGGCCAGGACGATGCCGAGGGCGACCGCGACCAGCGCGAGGACCCGCGGATCGCCGCCGTGGTCGGCGATGCCCGGCTCGGTGACGCCGTCGAGCTCGGCGTACGAGGACGGGAGGTACGTGAAGGCGGCGACGGCGACCAGCGCGAGCGAGACCACCGCCGAGACGAGGAACCCGCGGTTGATCGCGGTCATGCCGCTGCGGTCCGCGCGCCGGGGGGAGACCGTGAAGATGCCGATGACCGCGGTGACCACGCCGATCGCCGGGACGATCAGGGGGAACGCGAGCCCGTGGTCGCCGAAGGCCGCCTTGCCGAGGATGAGCGCGGCGACCAGGGTCACGGCGTACGACTCGAAGAGGTCGGCGGCCATGCCCGCGCAGTCGCCGACGTTGTCGCCCACGTTGTCGGCGATGGTGGCGGCGTTGCGCGGATCGTCCTCCGGAATGCCCTGCTCGACCTTGCCGACCAGGTCGGCGCCGACGTCGGCGGCCTTGGTGAAGATACCGCCGCCCACCCGCATGAACATCGCGACGAGCGCGGCCCCCAGCCCGAAGCCCTCCAGGACCTTCGGCGCGTCGGCGGCGTACACGAGGACGACGCACGCCGCCCCGAGCAGTCCGAGGCCGACCGTGCACATGCCGACCACCCCGCCCGTACGGAAGGCGATCCGCGTGGCCCGGTGCGCGACCTCCGTCAGGTCCTTCTCGGGTGCGCCCGGCGCCGGAGTGGCCTCCCTGGCCGCCGCGGCGACCCGCACGTTGGCCCGTACGGCGAGCCGCATGCCGATGTACCCGGTGACCGCCGAGAACAGCGCCCCGACCAGGAAGAACAGGGAGCGGCCGGCCCGCTGGGACCAGTTGTCCGCGGGCAGCAGCATCAGCAGGAAGAACACGGCGGCCGCGAAGACGGCGACCGTCCGCAGCTGCCGCGCGAGATAGGCGTTCGCCCCCTCCTGCACGGCGGCGGCGATCTCCCTCATCCGCTCGGTGCCCTGGCCGGCCGCGAGCACCTGGCGTACGAGGAGCCGCGCGACGACCAGCGCGGCGAGGGCGACGCCTGCCACGACGACCACGATCGTCCGGTTCCCGCTCGTGAGCACCGCGGCGGCGAGGGATGTGGGGTACATGGGGACGGATCATAGGGAGACGAACCGTCGCATATGGGGACGCTGCCGAGCCGCCACACGAATGCACCCGTCCGACACGGGGACGGCGTAGGGGCTCGGGCCTCGGGGCGAGGGACGGGGCGGGGGTACGGGACGGGGGTACGGGACGGCCGGGCTCCGGGCGGAAAGGAAAGAGGCCCCGCGGTGCGGGGCCTCTTTCCTTCTGCGTGTACGGGTCAGGACAGAACGTCCGCCGAGCTCACCGGCCAGCTCATCCGAATGGTGCCGCCGTCCTCGCCGGCGCTCACCTCGACGTCGTCGACGAGCCCGCGGATCACCGCGAGGCCCATCTCGTCCTCACCGTCGGCGTCGTCGAAGTCCTCGACCGGGGCCGAGGACCGCGCACCGGGAACACCGGCGGCATCGGCCGCCGCCACACCCGCGCCCGGCACCTCGTCGCCGACCGCGATGGAGAACGTCTTCTCCTCCTCGGTCAGCACGACCCGGATGGGCGTGGTGACGCCGTTGCTGCGATGCAGCCCGACCGCACGGGTGCATGCCTCACCGACGGCGAGACGCACCTCGTCGAGGACCGCCTCGTCCACCCCCGCCCGGCGCGCCACCGCGGCCGCCACCAGGCGGGCCGTACGGACGTGCTCGGGCTGAGCGCTGAAACGGAGTTCAACGGTGGCCATGCGAACCCCCTGGGCTCAGTCGACGGCGTTGACGGCCTCGTCGACCGAGGTGTGGATCGGGAACACCTTGGTGAGGCCCGTGATCCGGAAAATCTTGAGAATGCGCTCCTGGTTGCAGACGAGACGCAGCGAGCCCTCGTGCGCGCGCACGCGCTTCAGGCCACCTACGAGCACACCCAGGCCGGTGGAGTCGAGGAAGTCCACGCCCTCCATGTCGACGACCAGGTGGTAGCTGCCGTCGTTCACCAACTCGACCAACTGCTCGCGCAGCTTGGGCGCGGTATACACATCAATCTCGCCACCGACCTCGACGACCGTACGGTCGCCACCAGCGCCGGACACATTGCGAGTCGACAGGGACAGGTCCACGGATCCTCCAGCACCTTGCTATCGGGCGATCGCCCCCTCGGGCCTCCCAGGCGGAGCCAGGGAACTGATCGCCAGCCGCGATGGCATTCAATCACTTACCAGCAGCCATGCACGACGCCTTGGAAGCATTGTCCGTCATGGCAGTGACACACTCGGTGCCGATGGCCAAGAATCAGCGCACCCGTCGACCGGCCGGGGACACGGGCAGTCGCCCTTCCCCCGGCGTGGTCCTCGACCGGCTCGCCGCGGGCGAGAGCCGGTCTTCGCGCATCACCCATACGGAGCACATGCCCGCCCGGGAGGGCCGTCATGCCGTCTGGCCGCACCGGATCCGGCCCGAGGTGATCGCGGCGATCCAGGCGGCCGGGATCGACCATCCGTGGGAGCACCAGGCGACGGCCGCCGAGCACGCCCTGGACGGGGAATCCGTGGTGATCGCCACGGGCACCGCCTCGGGCAAGTCGCTCGCCTACCTCGCCCCGGTCCTCACCACCCTCCTGGACGGCTCCGAGGCCGCCAACGGGCGCGGGGCCACCGCCCTCTACCTCTCGCCCACCAAGGCCCTCGCCGCCGACCAGCGACGCGCCGTGCGGGAACTGGCCGCCCCGCTCGGCAACCGGATCCGCCCCGCCGTCTACGACGGCGACACGCCGGTCGAGGAACGCGAGTGGGTCCGCCAGTACGCGAACTACGTGCTGACCAACCCCGACATGCTGCACCGGGGCATACTCCCCTCCCACCCCAGGTGGTCCTCCTTCCTGCGCGCCCTGCGCTACGTCGTGATCGACGAGTGCCACACCTACCGCGGCGTCTTCGGCTCCCACGTCGCCCAGGTGCTGCGCCGCCTGCGCCGGATCTGCGCCCGGTACGGCTCCGAACCGGTCTTCCTCCTCGCCTCCGCCACCTCCGCCGACCCCGCCCTGGCGGCCGGCCGTCTCACCGGCCTGCCGGTCACCGAGGTCTCCGACGACGCCTCCCCCCGCGGCGAGCTGGTCTTCGCCCTGTGGGAGCCGCCGCTGACCGAGCTGCACGGCGAGCACGGCGCCCCGGTACGGCGCACCGCCACCGCGGAGACCGCGGACCTGCTCACCGACCTGACCCGCCAGGGCGTCCGCTCGGTCGCCTTCGTGCGCTCCCGGCGCGGCGCCGAACTGATCTCGGTGATCGCCCAGGAACGGCTCGCCGAGACCGACCGCGCCCTGGCCCGCCGGGTCGCCGCCTACCGGGGCGGCTACCTCCCCGAGGAGCGGCGGGCCCTGGAGCAGGCCCTGCACTCCGGCGAGCTCCTCGGCCTGGCCGCCACGACCGCCCTGGAGCTGGGCGTGGACGTCTCAGGCCTGGACGCGGTCGTGATCGCCGGCTATCCGGGCACCCGGGCCTCCCTGTGGCAGCAGGCAGGCCGCGCCGGCCGTTCGGGCGAGGGCGCCCTCGCCGTCCTGGTCGCCCGCGACGACCCGCTGGACACCTTCCTGGTCCACCACCCGGAGGCGATCTTCGACCAGCCCGTCGAGTCGACCGTCCTGGACCCCGACAACCCCTACGTCCTCGCCCCCCATCTCTGCGCCGCCGCCGCGGAGCTCCCGCTGACGGATCCCGACCTGGCGCTCTTCGGCCCGGCCGTCCCCGGCCTGCTGCCCCAGCTGGAAGGGGCCGGGCTGCTGCGCCGCCGCGCCACCGGCTGGTACTGGACCCGCCGCGAGCGGGCCGCCGACCTCACCGACATCCGGGGCGGCGGCGGCAGCCCCGTCCGGATCGTCGAGTCCGGCACCGGCCGCCTGCTCGGCACGGTCGACGAGGCCGCCTCCCACACGGCCGTCCACGAGGGCGCCGTCCACCTCCACCAGGGCCGCACCTACCTGGTGCGGGAGCTCGACCTCAAGGACTCCGTCGCCCTCGTCGAGGAGGCCGCCCCGCCGTACTCCACCACCGCCCGCGACACCACCTCCATCACCGTCCTCGAAACCGACACAGAGATCCCCTGGGGAGCCGGCCGCCTCTGCTACGGCTCCGTCGAGGTCACCAACCAGGTCGTCTCCTTCCTGCGCCGCCGGCTGATCACGGGCGAGGTCCTCGGCGAGACCAAGCTCGACCTGCCGCCCCGCACCCTGCGCACCCGGGCCGTGTGGTGGACGGTCACCGAGGACCAGCTCGACGCCGCCCGGATCAACCCGGAGATCCTCGGCGGTGCCCTGCACGCCGCCGAGCACGCCTCCATCGGCATGCTGCCGCTCTTCGCGACCTGCGACCGCTGGGACATCGGCGGCGTCTCCGTCCCGCTCCACCCCGACACGCTGCTTCCCACCGTGTTCGTGTACGACGGCCACCCGGGGGGCGCGGGCTTCGCCGAACGCGCCTTCCACACGGCCCGCGCCTGGCTGACCGCCACCCGCGAGGCCATCGCCTCCTGCGAGTGCGAGGCGGGCTGCCCCTCCTGCATCCAGTCCCCGAAGTGCGGCAACGGCAACGACCCGCTCCACAAGCGCGGCGCCGTACGCCTCCTCACGGAACTCCTGCGGGAGGCACCGGAAGCCCCACCGGCCGCCTCTCCCCCGGAAGAGGCCCCCCAGGCAGCGCCTCGGGCAGTTCCGCCGGCAGCCCCTCGAGCGGAGGAGCGTCGGGCAGAGGAGCGTCGGGCAGCCCCTCGGGCGGAGGAGCGTCCTCCGCCGGTCCCGCCCGCGACCTGACCTCCGGCCGGTACGGCCCGCGCACGACCCGGGCGGTCACCTCGGCGACCTCGCCGCGCAGCACGCACCCCGCCAGCTCGGCACCCTGCGCGGCCGCCACCCGGGACGCGGCGGCACACGCCTCTCCCTCGCCCCACAGCGCCCGGTCCGCGGCGGCCAGCGCGGCCAGATCGGCCGCCCCACCCGCCCGGTGCCTGGCCGCCACGGCCTGCCCGAGCGCCAGCACCGCCCCGAACACCACGCACAGCGCACACGCCGCGAACGCCGCCCAGACGGTCGCCGCGCCCCGGTCCCCGCACGGCGGCCGACGCCCGGCCGTCACGGCGGCCCCCCAGCGGCCGCCGTGTCCTCCGCGAGGGCCGCGGCGTCCGCGTGCAGGGTGAGGCCCATGCCCCGGGGGCCGGGGGCCGCCGCCTCCACCGTCACCCGCCACAGCTCTCCGGAGCGCGTCACCGACACCCGGGCGCCCTCGGGCGCGGCGGCGCGGGCCGCCGCCTCGGCGGAGGCCACCGGTTCGGAGCGGGCCGCCGCCCGTGCCCCCGCCCGTGCCGCGTCCACGCACCGGATCTGAGCCGCGGCGGCGGCCAGCGCCCAGAGCAGGGTCACGGTGAACAGCGCGAGGACCGGCAGGACCATCGCCGCCTCCACGGTCACGAATCCCCGGTCAGAACGGCGCATCGAGGGCCTTCCCGATCACCGATTCCAGTGCTCCGGAGACGGCGTCACTGGTCACGATCTTGTACAGCACGGCCGCGAACGCCGCCGCCGCGATCGTCCCCACCGCGTACTCGGACGTGGTCATCCCCGCGTCCCGGCGCGCCGCGGCCCGCCGGGCCCGCCACCACCCGCTCACCGACACCGCCACCTTGCCCGCCGCACCTGCCGCCATCCCTGCCACCTTGACCACCATGTCCGCCTCCTCGTCCCGTCCTGCCGTGCTTGCCGTGTCTGCCGTGCCTGTCGTGCCTGGCATGGCTGTCGTTCCTCTCGCGCTCGCCGTGCCTGGCGCGCGATGTCCTGGTCCTGTCATCCGTCGAGCAGCCCCGTCGCCAGTCCGATCACCACCGGGGCCACCCCCACCGCCAGGAAGGCGGGCAGGAAGCACAGCCCCACGGGGGCGCTGATCAGGACCTGGGCCCGGCGGGCCCGGGTCGCCGCCGTGCGGGCGCGGGCCGCGCGGAGGGCGGTCGCGTGCCGGGCGACGGCCTCCGCCGCGGGTGCTCCCGAGGAACCGGCCCGTTCCATGCAGCGGGCCAGCCCCGAGGCGCCCGGTATCGCGCCGAACCTCCGCCACACCTCGGCCGGTTCCCCGCCGAGGCGCAGTTCGGCCGCCGTGCGGGTCAGCCGTTCGCCCAGCGGTCCGCCCAGCGACCGGCCCACGGCCTCCGCCGCCTCACCGGGCCCGGCACCGGAGGCGGCGCAGGCCGCCAACAGGTCGGCGGCGAGCGGAAGGTGACGTGTCGCCTCCTCGACGTCGGCGGGTGCGGACGCGCGCTTCGCGGCTCCCTGCCGCAACCCGGCCGCCACCAGGACGCCCGCGCACAGGCCTCCGATCGCGCCGAACAGCGCCCAGCCGAGGCCGGCCGCCACGAGCGGCGCCATCCCGTACCCCAGCCACGACGGCGGCCCGGCCCGGGCCGTGCGGGTTCGTGGCGCGGGCTCAGGGAACAGGCCCCGCAGCCTCCGTCGCTGTGCCCGCGCCCGCCGCCCGCGAACCAGCGCCCAGAGGATCTTCGCGGCCGCGTAGACGACCAGGGTCAGGAGCGCCGATGTCTGAAGTGCGTTCAGGGTCATGGTCGTTCGCCTCCTCGTACGATCCGTGCGGCCCACCACAGGCCGGTCGCTTCCAGGGCCCCGCCCACGACCAGGCAGCCGAGGCCCGCGGGCGTGTGCAGCAGGACCCGCAGCGGGTGGGCGCCCAGTGCGGCGCCGAGGGCGAGGCCGGCCGCCGGAAGCAGTGCGAGCACCACCACCGTCGCCCACGCACCGGCAAGTTCGGCCCGCAGCCGCTCCCGCTGCTCGCGGTGGTCGCGCAGGGCGGCCTCCAGACGGTCGAGCCCCGCGGCCAGACCGGCACCGCCGTCCACGGCCACCTGCCAGCAGGCCGCCATGCCGGCGAGGCCGTCGGCGCCGTCCTGCCGGGCCGCCCTGCGGAGTGCCTCCGGCACGTCCCCGCCGAACCGGGCCGCCGCGAGCACGCCCGCCTCCTCGTGGCCGAGCGCGCCCGTCTCCCGGGCCGCGAAGGCCAGCGCCTGCGCCGGCTGCCACCCGGCCCTCAGCTCGCCGACGACCGCCGCGCACAGGGCCACCACCCGTTCGGCCCGCGCCTCCCGTTCCCTCCGGCGCCCGGCGGCCCGCAGCCGCCGCTCCACCACCGGCACGGCGACCGCTCCCAGCACCAGCGGCACCGGTGACTCGCCGAGCAGCGCGAGCGCTCCGGCCGCCGGCAGGCACAGCCACGCGCGCCGCCCCCGCAGGACGGCCCACCACCGCGCGGCCACCGCCGGCCATGCCGCCCCGGTACCTGATCCGCCTTTACGGCCACCGGGAGCGCCGGCCGTGAGCAGCGCCCGCGCCCGGCCCACCCCGCGCCGCCGTTCGACCGCCCACCACAGCGCGAGGACCGCGCAGAGCACCGCCGCGCCTTGCGCCGCGCCCTGCGCGAACACCGTTTGTCCCTTCAGCACGGTGGCCGCGTCCTGCGCGAACACCGCGTGCCCCCTCAGCACGGTCCCCCTCCGATCAGGGCCCTCAGCCGCTGCCAGCCCTGCTCCCGCTCGAACCCGGACGCGCTCCACCGGAGCGCGGGAACGGTGCGGACGAGGCCGTCCCTGTCCCGTTCCAGCACATGGACCTCGGCGATCCGCCGCCGTCCGTCCCGGTCCCGCACGAGGTGGAGCACGGCGGAGAGTCCGGCGCCCAGCTGGCTGTGGAGGGCGGCCCGGTCGAGGCCCGCCGCCGTCCCGAGGGCTTCGAGGCGGGCCGGGACGGCCGCGGCCGTGTTGGCGTGGAGCGTCCCGCAGCCTCCGTCGTGGCCCGTGTTGAGGGCGGCGAGCAGGTCCACCGCCTCGCCGCCGCGGACCTCGCCGACGACGAGCCGGTCCGGCCGCATCCGCAGTGCCTGGCGGACCAGGTCCCGCAGGGTGACGAGTCCGGCGCCCTCCTGGTTGGCGGGCCGCGCCTCGAGGCGCACCACGTGCGGGTGGTCCGGGCGCAGCTCCGCCGAGTCCTCGGCGAGGACGATCCGCTCCCGCTCCCCGACGAGGCCGAGCAGGGAGGCGAGCAGCGTGGTCTTCCCCGTCCCCGTCCCGCCGCTGACGAGGTACGACACGCGCGCGTCGATGAGGGCCCGGAGGATCGCGGCACCGCCCGGCGGTACCGTGCCCGCCGCGGCGAGCTCGTCGAGCGAGAAGGCGCGCGGGCGCACCACCCGCAGCGACAGGCAGGTCGAGCCGACCGCCACCGGTGGCAGCACCGCGTGCATCCGGGTGCCGTCGGGGAGCCGTGCGTCCACCCAGGGGCGGGCGTCGTCGAGCCGGCGCCCGGCCACCGCCGCGAGCCGTTGTGCGAGCCTGCGGACGGCGGTGGCGTCCGGGAAGGACACCGGGGCCCGTTCGAGTCCGGCGCCGCGGTCCACCCAGACCCGGTCGGGTGCCGAGACCAGGACGTCGGTGACCGCCGGGTCGGCGAGCAGCGGCTCCAGCGGTCCGGTGCCGATCAGCTCGCACCTCAGCTCCTCGGCCGCGCCGAGGACTTCCGTGTCGCCGAGCAGCCGTCCCTGGGCCCTCAGCGCCGCGGCGACCCGCGCCGGGGTGGGTTCGGCGCCGCTCGCCGCGAGCCGCTGCCGCACGGCGTCGAGGAGGCCGGTGCCGCCGCCCCCGCCGGCGGCCCACGTCCCGGTCATGCCGCGCCGCCCGGGGCGAGGGCACGCTCCCAGAACGCGCCGCAGAACCGTCCGAGCGGCCCGCGGGGTTCGGCGCCCGGCGGCACTCCCGCGTCCTGGTCCGTCACGATCCCCGGGTCGTAGGGGAGTTCGCCGGCGAGCGGCAGCCGCAGCGCGTCGGCGACCCACCGCTCGTCGAGTCCGGCCGCGTAGGGTCCGCGGACCACGGCCCGCACGTCGCGGACGGCCATGCCGAGGGTGGCGGCCACCCGGTGGGCCGCCGCGACGGCCCGCAGTTCGCCCGGCACGACGAGCAGTCCGAGGTCGAGTTGGGCGAGGGCCTCGGCGGCCGCCCCGTCGGTGCCGCGCGGCAGGTCGACCACGACGACCCCGCCCCGGCGGCGTGCCGCGCCGAGCACGGACCTCACCGCCTCGGGCGGTACCGGCGCGGCGGGCTCCCTGCCCCAGCTGAGCACGCGGACTCCCCGCACCGACGGGAGGGACTCCTCCAGGGCGCCACCGGCCAGGCGGCCCTTCGACGCGGCGAAGTCGGGCCAGCGTCTGCCCTCCTCGCGTTCGCCGCCGAGCAGCACGTCGAGTCCTCCGCCCAGCGGGTCCCCGTCGACGAGCAGGGTGCGCCGCCCGGTGCGCGCGGCGGCGAGCGCGAGGCCGCACGCGAGGGTGGAGGCGCCGGCGCCGCCGCGGCCGCCGACGACCCCGACGGTCAGCGCCTGCCGGCCGGCCCCCTCCGCCGCGTCGGCGATCCGGTCGACGAGGAGGCTCTCGGCGTCCGGCAGCCGCAGCACGCTCTCCGCGCCGATCTCGACGGCCAGCCGCCACACTCCCGGGTCGTCCCGGTCGCGGCCGACGAGGACGGTCCCCGGTCGGCGCGCGGCTCCCCGGCACCGGGCCGCGGCGTCGTCTCCGACGAGCACGAGCGGCGGTTCGGTCCAGCTCGCGCGCCGCTCCGGCACGCCGTGGTGCACCTCGGGCTCGACCCCGGCCGCGGCGCACAGCCGGAGGAGGTCGTCGAGCAGCCCGAGGTCCTCGGTGACGATCAGCGGCCCTGCGCGGCGCGGTTCGCCCGGAGCCGTCGACTCCGTCCGGCGCGATTCCGTACCCGTCCTGGATGCCCCCACGGCATGCCCCTCTCGTGATTCCTGCCGTCCGCGAACTTCGCGACAGGAATCACCGTCGGGCCATCAGGGAAATCGTGCGGAAGTCACCTAAAAACTGGGGATAACCGAAGCCCTGTGAATAACTTCGCCACCCCTCGGAGGACTCCCCGGAACGCATCCTGCCGGTTACTGTGAGTGATGAATCGCGCGTCCGGCGGGCCGCGCACGGACGGGGCGGCCGAAGGCCGGAAGGAAGGGAGTGGGCGATGTCTCGCAGGACCGAAACGGCTCCGGACATGCGACGACCCCCGCCGGGGGGGAGAGCGGGGGTCGTCTCTCCGGCCGACTCGGGGGGGAGGAGCCGGACCGGGTTAGCACGGTCGCGAACGATCCGTGACTTCCATGGTGTACCCGAGAGCCTTCTCAGGCAAACCCACGCGCCCGAGCGTACGCCGAATGGCGGGCACCTATGCTCAGGCTTGTGGAAAACCACTCCTTGCCGCGCACAGCCGCCTTCTTTGACCTGGACAAGACGGTCATTGCGAAGTCATCGACGCTGACCTTCAGCAAGTCCTTCTACCGAGGCGGACTGATCAGCCGCCGCGCCGCCCTGCGGACGGCGTACATCCAGTTCGTCTTCCTGGCGGGCGGGGCCGATCACGACCAGATGGAGCGGATGCGCGAATACCTTTCCGCGCTCTGCAAAGGCTGGAACGTCGCCCAGGTGAAGGAGCTCGTCGCCGAGACCCTTCACGACCTGATCGACCCGATCATCTACGACGAGGCCGCCTCGCTCATCGAGGAGCATCACGCCGCGGGCCGCGACGTCGTCATCGTGTCGACGTCCGGAGCCGAGGTGGTCGAGCCGATCGGCGAGATGCTCGGAGCGGACCGGGTCGTCGCCACCCGGATGGTGGTCGGCGACGACGGCTGCTTCACCGGCGAGGTCGAGTACTACGCCTACGGCCCGACGAAGGCCGAGGCGGTCAGGGAGCTCGCCCAGTCGGAGGGCTACGACCTCTCGCGCTGCTTCGCGTACAGCGACTCGGCGACCGACCTCCCCATGCTGGAGGCCGTCGGTCACCCGTACGCGGTCAATCCCGACCGGACGCTCCGCCGCGAGGCCACGGCCAGGGAATGGCCGGTTCTCTCCTTCGAGAAGCCGGTCCGGCTCAAGCAGCGGCTGCCCGAGTTCCGGATGCCGCCCCGGCCCACGCTCGTCGCCGCGGCGGCCGTGGGCGCGGCGGCGGTGGGCGCGGGACTCGTCTGGTACGCCGCTCGGCGCCGGCAGGCCGCGCTCGCCCAGCGGCTCAGCGATGACTTTGCCCGAATTTGAGCGATGCGCCAGAGAAGTGAGGCCAGCACTTTCGCTTCGTCACGGACAGGAGTAGAAAGGAATCAGGCCCGCGAGACCAAGGACATCCGAGAGGATCACCTGTTGAGCATGAAGGCCCCACGGACCTAGCACCGAAACCGGGCACCCACGCGACGTCGACCCGTCGATTACGGGCCAGCCGCACCAGGCCACGGGCAAAGTTCCCGGCCTGATGGGCACATATCGAGGACGCTTGGTAACTGGGTGGAAGTGCCAGCGGCGGTACCAGGACTGGTGCCGCCGCAACCCGTTCCGGGCCCCGCACGGGGCCCGGAATTTTTCTACCCCGACCCGACCAGCCCGGCCACCCGCGCACCCGCGCACCCGACCCGACCAGCCCGGCCACCCGCGCACCCCGACCCGACCAGCCCGACCCGACCCGCCTCAGGCGGCGCCGCGCTGGAGGGCCTCGCAGACGGCGGTGGACTCGCGGACTCCCAGTTCGACCGAGCGTCCGCAGTGGGCGATCCAGGCGCCGACGCCCTCCGGGGTCCCCGACAGATAGCCCTCGAACGCCGACACGTAGGCGGCGCGCCCCTGCTCCGCGTGGCCGACCTCGGCCGGGCAGATCGCCTTGGGGTCGAGGCCGCTGCCGATCAGCGCGATCCGCTCGGCCGCGCGCGCGACCAGACCGTTGTAAGAGGTGAAGGGGCGCAGCGCGAGCAGTTCGCCGTGCACCACCGCGGCCGTCACCAGGGCCGGGGCGTCGCCGCCCGCGACGATCAGTTCCGAGAGGCCGTCGAGACGGCCGGCGACCTCGGCGGGGGTGGGCACGGGGGCCTCGATCAGCGGCTCGTCGACGGGCTCGCCGTCCAGGCGGGGCCGCCCCACCGACGCGCCCGGGTCGCCCGCGGCGACCAGGTGGAGCCGGGCGAGCACCCGCAGCGGCGACTGGCGCCAGATGGAGAGCAGTTGTCCCGCCTCGGCGCCGAGGCGCAGGGCGGCGCCGACGGCGCGGGCCTCGGGGTCGGCGCTGAAGTCGCTGCGCCGGCGGACCTCTTCCAGGGCCCAGTCCGCGCCGGCGAGGGCGGCCGAGCCGCGCGCCCCGCGCAGTGCCGCCTCGGAGGAGATCTCGTTGCTGCGGCGACGCATCACACGGTGGCCGTAGACCCGGTCGACGGCCTTGCGTACGGAGTCCACCGCGTCGGCGACGCCCGGGAGCGAGCCGAGGGCGGCCAAGGGGTCAGAGGCGTGCGTACTCATAAGTAAGGAGGCTACGCGCCCCGGGGGCCCGCCCCACGAAGGAGTGGTCTTCTTCACGCTCCTTGACCACGGCATGCGATCGTGCCACTACGCTAGGTGAACATGAAGATCGCTTTCGTCGGGAAGGGCGGCAGCGGCAAGACGACGCTGTCCTCGCTCTTCATCCGCCATCTCGCTGCCAACGAAGCCCCGGTCGTCGCCGTCGACGCCGACATCAACCAGCACCTCGGCACCGCGCTCGGCCTCGCCGACGCGGAAGCCGCCGCGCTGCCCGCGATGGGCGCGCACCTGCCGCTCATCAAGGAGTACCTGCGGGGCTCCAACCCCCGGATCGTCTCCGCCGACACGATGATCAAGACGACACCGCCCGGGGAGGGTTCGCGGCTGCTGCGGGTCCGCGAGGACAACCCGGTGTACGAGGCGTGCGCCCGGCCGGTGCCGCTGGACGACGGCGACGTCCGGCTGATGGCGACCGGCCCCTTCACCGAGGCGGACCTCGGGGTGTCCTGCTACCACTCGAAGGTCGGCGCGGTGGAGCTGTGCCTCAACCACCTGGTCGACGGCGCCGACGAGTACGTGGTCGTCGACATGACCGCGGGTTCGGACTCCTTCGCCTCCGGCCTCTTCACCCGCTTCGACATGACGTTCCTGGTCGCCGAGCCGACCCGCAAGGGCGTCTCGGTCTACCGGCAGTACAAGGAGTACGCGCGGGACTTCGGCGTCGCGCTGAAGGTCGTCGGGAACAAGGTGCAGGGCCGGGACGACCTCGACTTCCTGCGCGACGAGGTCGGCGAGGACCTGCTCGTGACGGTCGGCCACTCGGACTGGGTCCGCGCGATGGAGAAGGGCCGCCCGCCCCGCTTCGAACTCCTGGAGGCGGACAACCGCATGTCCCTCCAGGCCCTCCAGGACGCGGCCGACGACTCGTACGCGCACCGCGACTGGGACCGCTACACCCGCCAGATGGTCCACTTCCACCTGCGCAACGCGGAGAGCTGGGGGAACGCCAAGACCGGGGCCGACCTGGCTTCGCAGGTCGACCCCGGGTTCGTGCTGTCGGAAGGGCTCAGCGCCGTTCAGCCTGCTTGACGGCGGGCGCCGGGACTGCCGGAACGCCTCCCGCCGGGGCTCCGGCGGGGGCCGCGGGCTGGGGGGCGAGGAAGGCCTTCCAGCCGCCGGCGGGGGCCTCGCCGACCTTGAGGGTGCGCATCTTGGCGATGACGTCGGGGTCCTGGGCGTCGAGCCAGTCGGCGAGCTGGCGGAAGGAGACGCACTTGACGTCCCGCTGCACGCAGACCGTGGCGATGGTCTCCTCGATGGCCCGCATGTACGTGCCGCCGTTCCAGGACTCGAAGTGGTTGCCGATGATCAGCGGCGCCCGGTTGCCCCGGTAGGAGCGCTCGAAGGCCTGCACGAGGCCGTCGCGCATCTGGTCGCCCCAGTAGGCCTGCCGGGAGGGGTCGCCCTGGGTCGTGCCGGGTGACTGGTTGACCAGGAAGTTGTAGTCCATGGAGAGCGTCTGGAAGGCGCGGCCGGGGACCGGTACGAGCTGCATCGACAGGTCCCAGAGGCCCAGGTCCTTCTTGGGCCAGATCTGGTCGTTGACGCCGCTGGTGTCGTAGCGGAAGCCCATCTGCGCCGCCGCCTGGACGAAGTTCGTCCGGCCTTCGAGGCAGGGGGTGCGGGCGCCGACGAGCTCCTTGTCGTAGTCGAAGGGGAGCGGCTGTTCGGAGCGCAGGCCGGCGTTGGTCTTCCAGTTCTTGACGAAGGACTTGGCCTGGTTGATCTCGCTCTTCCACTCCTCGACGGACCACTTGCCGACGCCACCGTCGGCGCCGCAGAAATGCCCGTTGAAGTGGGTGCCGACCTCGTTGCCCTCCTGCCACGCGCCGCGCAGTTCGCGGACGGTGGCACGGATGCCCTCGGTGTCGTTGAAGCCGATGTCGGAGCGGCCCGCGCTGTGCTGCGGCGGGTCGTAGAGGTGCCGCTTCTCCTCGGGCAGCAGGTACACGCCGCTGAGGAAGTACGTCATCTTGGCGTCGTACTTCTTGCCCACGGTGCGGAAGTGGGAGAACAGCTTCTGGCTGTCCTCGCCGGCGCCGTCCCAGGAGAAGACGACGAACTGCGGCGGGGTCTCCCCCGGCTTGAGGCGCTGCCAGACCGGCTGGTGGGGCTGGGCGCCGGTGAAGGCCGTGGAGCCGTCGCCGATCAGCCGGGGCGCGGCCTGCGGGGCCGCCGCGGGGGGCTTCTTGCCGCCGGCGCCGCCCGGGATGCCCTTCGTGGCCGTGCCATCGGAGCCCGAGCAGCCGGCGAGGCCGGTGGCGAGAGCCAGGGCGAGGGCGCCGACGGCGAGCGCCCTCTTCTGGACAGTGGTGGTTCTCCCGGCGGCTGTCATCCGCACACTCCTCGGATCCTCGGATTTCCCTACAAGCGGCGTCAACGTCGCACCGCCGGGACCGGAGCGCGTCAACGACAAGCGGCATGGGCACGTTCTGTCACCGGAACCGGTGAATCATTGCCCTATTTGCCCTGAAAATAATGCCGCAGTCTTTACTCTCCATTACTCTTCATTTACCGAGAGTTAGCTCGTCGGTGTCCCCGCCGCATCACCCCGCACGAGCCGCGACCGCGCTGCCCCGGAGGAGACGGGAACATGACCCTCTGCACCCCTGCCCGCACGACCACCCGGCCCCGAGTCCAGCGGCCCCACAGCCCGCCGGACGGACCGCGCCGCTTCCGCATCGCCGGCGCCGACCTGTCCGCCTCGGTCGCCGTCTTCCTGATCGCGCTGCCCCTCTCCCTGGGCATCGCGCTCGCCACCGGAGCCCCGCTCCAGTCCGGACTGGTCGCCGCCGCCGTCGGCGGCATCGTGGCCGGCCGGTTCGGCGGTTCGCCGCTCCAGGTGAGCGGCCCCGCCGCCGGCCTCACCGTCGTGACCGCCGAACTCATCCAGCTGTACGGCTGGCGCACCACCTGCGCCATCACCGTCCTCGCGGGAGTCGCCCAACTGGCGCTCTCCGCCCTGCGGGTGGCCCGCTCCGCGCTCGCCGTGTCCCCCGCCATCGTGCACGGCATGCTGGCCGGCATCGGCGTCACCATCGCCCTCGCACAGCTCCACATCGTGCTCGGCGGCACCCCCCAGAGCTCCACCGTGGACAACGCCCTCGGCCTGCCGGCCCAGTTGGCGCACGTCCATCCGGCCGCGCTCGGCATCAGCGCCCTCACCGTGGCCGTCCTGCTGTACTGGCCGCGGCTGCCGGGCCGGGCCGGGCGGCTCGTGCGGAGGGTTCCGGCCGCGCTCGTCGCGGTGGCCGGGGCGACGGCGGTGGCGGCGTTCGCCGGGCTCTCCGTCCCCCGTGTCGACCTGCCGTCCTGGAGCAGCCACGCCCTCCCGGGGCTGCCCGAGGGGCCGGTCCTCGGCATCGCGGCCGGCGTGCTCACGATCACGCTGGTCACCAGCGTGCAGTCGCTGCTCTCCGCCGTCGCGGTCGACAAGCTCGTCGCCGCCCGTCCGGGCGGGGCCCAGGGCGTGCCGCGTTCCCGCCTCGACCGCGAACTCGCCGGCCAGGGCGCGGCGAACGTGCTCTCGGGCGCCCTCGGCGGGCTGCCCATCGCCGGGGTCGCGGTCCGCAGCGTCGCCAACGTCTCGGCGGGTGCGGTGAGTCGGGCCTCGACGATGCTGCACGGCCTGTGGATCGTGCTCGCGGCCCTGCTGCTCGTGCCGGTGCTCGACCTGATCCCGCTGCCCGCGCTCGCCGCCCTCGTCATGGTGGTCGGCATCCAGATGGTCAGCATCACCCACATCCGTACGGTCACCCGGCACCGCGAGGTCGTGGTCTACGCGGTGACGCTGGCCGGTGTCGTCCTCGTCGGGCTCCTGGAGGGCGTCGCCCTCGGCATCGCCGTGGCCATCGCGGTGGCCCTGCACCGGCTCGCGCGCACCCGCATCACCCAGGAGGAGCGGGACGGGCGCCAGCTGCTGCGCGTGCGGGGCCAGCTGACCTTCCTGGCCGTCCCCCGACTGAGCCGGGCGCTGCACCAGCTGCCGCACGGGTCGGACGTGGTGGTCGAGCTGGACGGGTCCTTCATGGACCACGCGGCCTACGAGACGCTGAGCGACTGGACCGCCGGGCACCTCGCCCACGGCGGCACGGTCGAGACGACCGGCCCCTCCGGTGCCCGGATCGCCGAGCCCGCCCCGGTCACCGCCTCGGCCTCGCACGCCTGCTGCCGCCCCTGGACGCCCTGGCACAACCACCAGTGCGGGGAGCAGCCGGTCGAGCGGGCCGAGAGCGACGCCCCCGAGCGGACGGGGCTGCACCTGGCGAGCGGCATGGGCAAGTTCCAGCGGAACACCGCCCCGCTCGTCCGGGACGAGCTCGCGCGGCTCGCCCGGGAGGGCCAGCGCCCCTCGCAGCTCTTCCTGACCTGCGCCGACTCCCGGCTCGTCACGAGCATGATCACGTCGAGCGGCCCCGGTGACCTCTTCACCGTGCGCAACGTCGGCAACCTCGTGCCGCTCCCCGGCGAGGAGAGCGGGGACGACTCGGTGGCGGCGGCGATCGAGTACGCGGTCGACGTGCTCCGGGTCGACTCGATCACCGTCTGCGGCCACTCCGGCTGCGGCGCGATGCAGGCCCTGCTGAGCGGCGGTCCCGACGACCCGCCGACACCGCTCCGCCGCTGGCTGCGCCACGGCCGGCCCAGCCTGGAGCGGATGGCGAGCCGGCGGCACGCCTGGGCCCGGATCGCCGGACGCCTGCCGGCCGACGCGGTCGAGCAGCTCTGCCTGACCAACGTGGTCCAGCAGCTGGAGCACCTGCGGGCGTACGAGCCGGTGGCGCGCCGGCTGGCCGAGGGGACGCTCACGCTGCACGGCGTGTACTTCCACGTGGGCGAGGCGCAGGCGTACCTGCTCTCCGACGCGGACGAGGTGCACAGCTACGACGACGTCTTCACCCAGGTGATGCCCACGGACCACCTGGAGACGGCACAGGCGTCCTGAACAGGCCATCGCGCCCGTCGGAGCTCGGGATCGCGCCACTCTCCCGCCCGGGAACGCGCCACCGCGCGTCCTGAACCATGGGCCGCGGCCGTCCGTGAGACTGTGTGGCCCCTTCTCCCACCGCTCGGGAGGAAGGGGCCACCGTACGTCTGACGGCTCACAGGTCTAAACCAATTGCCTGGAGGCTCTTGTCACCCGGGCATCTGACTGGTGAGCTATGACACGGGACACATCAGCACAGAGGACGCCCTGGGAAAGGGAGATGTCGTGAGCAACGAAAGCCTGGCCAATCTGCTCCGGGAAGAGCGCCGCTTCGCGCCGCCCGCCGAGCTGGCCGCGCACGCCAACGTGACGGCGGAGGCGTACGAGCAGGCCAAGGCGGACAGGCTGGGCTTCTGGGCCGAGCAGGCCAAGCGTCTGACCTGGGTCACCGAGCCGACCGAGACCCTCGACTGGTCGAACCCGCCGTTTGCCAAGTGGTTCGCGGACGGCGAGCTGAACGTGGCGTACAACTGCGTCGACCGGCACGTCGAGGCGGGCCACGGCGACCGGGTCGCCATCCATTTCGAGGGCGAGCCGGGCGACAGCCGCGCCCTCACGTACGCCGAGCTGAAGGACGAGGTCTCCAAGGCCGCCAACGCCCTGACCGAGCTGGGCGTCCGCAAGGGCGACCGGGTCGCCGTCTACCTGCCGATGATCCCCGAGGCCGCGATCACGATGCTGGCGTGCGCCCGCGTCGGCGCCGCCCACTCGGTGGTCTTCGGCGGCTTCTCCGCAGACGCCGTGGCCTCCCGCATCCAGGACGCCGACGCCAAGGTGGTCGTCACCGCCGACGGCGGCTACCGCCGCGGCAAGCCGAGCGCCCTCAAGCCGGCCATCGACGAGGCCGTCGCCAAGTGCCCGCAGGTCGAGCACGTCCTCGTGGTCCGCCGTACGGGCCAGGACACCGCCTTCACCGAGGGCCGCGACGTGTGGTGGGACGACATCGTCACCCGCCAGTCCGCGGAGCACACCCCGGAGGCCTTCGACGCGGAGCACCCGCTCTTCATCCTCTACACCTCCGGCACCACGGGGAAGCCGAAGGGCATCCTGCACACCTCCGGCGGCTACCTCACCCAGGCCGCGTACACCCACCACGCCGTCTTCGACCTCAAGCCGGAGACCGACGTCTACTGGTGCACCGCCGACATCGGCTGGGTCACCGGTCACTCGTACATCGTCTACGGCCCGCTGGCCAACGGCGCGACGCAGGTCATGTACGAGGGCACCCCGGACACCCCGCACCAGGGCCGGTTCTGGGAGATCGTGCAGAAGTACGGCGTCACGATCCTCTACACGGCGCCCACCGCGATCCGCACCTTCATGAAGTGGGGAGACGACATCCCCGCGAAGTTCGACCTGTCCAGCCTCCGGGTGCTCGGCTCGGTCGGCGAGCCGATCAACCCCGAGGCCTGGGTCTGGTACCGCGAGCACATCGGCGCGGGCAAGACCCCGATCGTGGACACCTGGTGGCAGACCGAGACCGGCGCCATGATGATCTCGCCGCTGCCGGGCGTCACCGAGACCAAGCCGGGCTCCGCCCAGCGTCCGCTGCCGGGCATCTCCGCCACCGTCGTGGACGACGAGGCGAACGAGGTCCCGAACGGCGGCGGCGGTTACCTGGTCCTCACCGAGCCGTGGCCGTCCATGCTCCGCACCATCTGGGGCGACGACCAGCGCTACATCGACACGTACTGGTCCCGCTTCGAGGGCAAGTACTTCGCCGGCGACGGCGCCAAGAAGGACGACGACGGGGACATCTGGCTGCTCGGCCGGGTCGACGACGTCATGCTCGTCTCCGGCCACAACATCTCGACGACCGAGGTCGAGTCGGCCCTGGTGTCGCACCCGTCGGTCGCCGAGGCGGCCGTCGTCGGCGCCGCCGACGAGACGACCGGTCAGGCCATCGTCGCCTTCGTCATCCTGCGCGGCACCGCGAGCCAGGACGAGAACCTCGTCGCCGACCTGCGCAACCACGTCGGCGCGACGCTCGGCCCGATCGCCAAGCCGAAGCGGGTCCTGCCGGTGGCGGAGCTGCCCAAGACCCGCTCGGGCAAGATCATGCGCCGTCTGCTGCGCGACGTGGCGGAGAACCGGGAGCTCGGCGACGTCACCACGCTGACCGACTCCTCGGTCATGTCGCTCATCCAGACCCAGCTGCCGGACGCCTCCAGCGAGGACTGAGCCACAGCGGCCGTCCGGCGTGAGCGCCCGTCCCGGATCGTTCGGGGCGGGCGCTCCCGCGTGCCGCAGGGAGCCGGCGCCTCACGCGTACCGCTCGCCCGGCGGGACGAAAGCGGCGATTCTCCCTAAAGTGAATCTCGCCGGACACAACCCATCGCTCGTTAGGTAAGGTAAGGATCGCGTCAGGAACGCGTCAGTAAGACCTAGGTGCGCCGGGAAGTCTGGTCGGCATGTGCTTCGCCCTGCCTGCCCGACGGAGGTCTCCCACGTGTCTGCGCCCACCGACCGCAAGTTCCTCGGACTGCTCCCCCTGCCCGAGCGGCGGTACCTCGCCGACGCGCTGCGCACCGAGACCGTCGGTGGCGTGCTGCTCCTCGTCGCCGCCGTCGCCGCACTCGTCTGGGCGAACTCCCCGCTGAGCGGGAGCTACGAGTCCGTCAGCGACTTCCATATAGGACCGGCCGCCCTCGGCCTCGACCTGTCGATCCAGCACTGGGCCGCCGACGGCCTCCTCGCGATCTTCTTCTTCGTCGCCGGCATCGAGCTCAAGCGCGAACTCGTCGCGGGCGAACTGCGCGACCCCCGGGCCGCCGCGCTGCCCGTCGTCGCCGCGCTCTGCGGCATGGCCGCCCCCGCCCTCGTCTACGCCCTGGTCAACACCCTCGGCAACGGCTCCATGGACGGCTGGGCCGTGCCCACCGCGACCGACATCGCGTTCGCGCTCGCCGTGCTCGCCGTCATCGGCACCTCGCTGCCGTCGTCGCTCCGCGCCTTCCTGCTGACCCTCGCCGTCGTCGACGACCTCTTCGCGATCCTGATCATCGCGATCTTCTTCACCAGCGACCTGGACTTCGCCGCGCTCGGCGGCGCCGTCGCCGGCCTCGTCGTCTTCTGGCTGCTGCTCCGCAAGGGCGTCCGGGGCTGGTACGTGTACGTGCCGCTCGCCCTCGTCATCTGGGGCCTCATGTACAACAGCGGCGTCCACGCCACCATCGCCGGCGTCGCCATGGGCCTGATGCTGCGCTGCACCACCCGGGAGGGCGAGGAGCACTCCCCCGGCGAGCGCATCGAGCACCTGGTGCGCCCGATCTCGGCGGGTCTCGCCGTCCCCCTCTTCGCGCTGTTCTCCGCCGGCGTGAGCGTCTCCGGCGGCGCGCTCCACGACGTCTTCACCCAGCCGGTCACCCTCGGCGTCGTCCTCGGCCTCGTCGTCGGCAAGGCGGTCGGCATCTTCGGCGGTACGTGGCTCACCGCCCGGTTCACCCGTGCGGAGCTGAACCCCGACCTGGCGTGGCCCGACGTGTTCGCCGTCGCCGCCCTCGCCGGGATCGGCTTCACGGTGTCGCTCCTCATCGGCGAACTCGCCTTCGCCGGGGACGCCGTCCTCACCGACGAGGTGAAGGCCGCGGTCCTGATCGGTTCGCTCATCGCCGCCGTACTCGCCTCGATCCTGCTGAAGCTGCGGGTCCGGAAGTACCAGGCGCTCTGCGCCGAGGAGGAGCGCGACGACGACCAGGACGGCATCCCCGACATCTACGAGCAGGACAATCCGGAGTACCACCTGCGGATGGCGGAGATCTACGAGAAGAAGGCCGCCGAACACCGGGAGCGCGCCGAACTGGCGGGGGCATCGCGCGACAGGACCGACCGTCCGGCATGATCTGACTCGGACCACCGTAGACAGAAGGAGAGGGAGCAGCGATGAGCGACCCGTTCGACGGCACTGAGCGCAGCCTCGGCCAGCTGGTCGCCTCGGCGACCGCTGAGATGTCCGCACTGGTGCACGACGAGATCGCCCTGGCCAAGGCCGAGATCCGACAGGACGTCAAGCGCGGTGTGTTCGGCAGCGCCATGGGCATCAGTGCCCTCGTCGTGCTGCTGTTCTCGCTGCCGATGCTGAGCTTCGCCCTCGCGTACGCCATCAACACCTGGACCGGTGGGCACAACGGCAACGGGGGCTGGAACCTCGTGTGGTGCTTCCTGCTGTCCTTCGCCTTCAACGTGCTGCTCGCGGTGCTGCTCGGCCTGATCGCGTACGCCAAGTTCAAGAAGGTCAAGCCGCCGGAGAAGTCCATCGCCTCCGCCAAGCAGACGGCGGCGATCATGCAGAACGCGAAGCCGCACCCCCGTCCGACGCGGACGCCGGCCCTCGACAAGGCCTCCACTGTGGCACGCTCGTCGGTATGACCCTCCCCGAGAGCAGCAACGGCAACGCCGGGCCCGTACGGCTCGACGGGCCGTGGACCCATCGCGACGTGGCGGCCAACGGCGCCCGGTTCCACATCGCCGAGATGGGCGACGGCCCGCTGGTGCTGCTCCTGCACGGCTTCCCGCAGTTCTGGTGGACCTGGCGCCACCAGCTGCCCGCCCTCGCCGAGGCGGGGTTCCGGGCCGTCGCGATGGACCTGCGCGGGGTGGGCGGCAGCGACCGCACGCCCCGGGGTTACGACCCCGCCAACCTGG
Organism: Streptomyces sp. LMG1-1-1.1; assembly: GCF_040815545.1. Lineage (NCBI taxonomy): Bacteria > Bacillati > Actinomycetota > Actinomycetes > Kitasatosporales > Streptomycetaceae > Streptomyces > Streptomyces sp. LMG1-1-1.1. The sequence goes on from NZ_JBFPNH010000021.1 coordinate 188,432, forward strand.
CCCTCGACATCACCGGTGTCGTCCGCTCCCTCGGCGAGCCCGACGCGGCGCTCGTCGGGCACGACCTGGGCGGCTACCTCGCCTGGACGGCGGCCGTGATGCGGCCCAAGCTGGTGCGCCGCCTGGTGGTCTCCTCGATGCCGCACCCGCGCCGCTGGCGCTCGGCGATGCTGTCGGACTTCGCCCAGTCGCGGGCCGGCTCGCACGTCTGGGGCTTCCAGCGGCCGTGGCTGCCGGAACGTCAGCTCGTCGCGGACGACGCGGCGCTGGTGGGCGAACTGATCCGGGACTGGTCGGGGCCGAAGCCGGCCGATGACGAGGCGATCGAGGTGTACCGGCGGGCGATGTGCGTCCCGTCGACGGCGCACTGCTCCATCGAGCCGTACCGCTGGATGGTGCGGTCCCTGGCCCGCCCGGACGGCATCCAGTTCAACCGGCGCATGAAGCGGCCGGTGCGGGTGCCGACGCTGCATCTGCACGGCTCGATGGACCCGGTGATGCGGACCCGCAGCGCCGCCGGTTCGGGCGAGTACGTGGAAGCGCCGTACCGCTGGCGGCTCTTCGACGGCCTGGGGCACTTCCCGCACGAGGAGGACCCGGTGGCCTTCTCCACGGAGCTCGTCAACTGGCTGAAGGATCCCGAGCCCGACCGCTGACGCGCCCTCACCCCCCGGTAGGGGCACAGGCGTCCCTCGAACGGCCATGTGCCCGGCGCATACTCCGATTGGCGGGCCCTCGGGCGGTTACCGACCTTGGGCCCCGGGCAGACGTCGAAGTATGGGCTGGACGCACGACTACAGTGACACGGCACGCGAACGCCGCTCGGCCACGGGGCCGGCCTCCCGGGAGAGGGGTGGCCCGCAGGACCAGGGCCGCACGTTCGCCGCGCCAGAGGTGGGGATCTCGCGCATCCTGCGCCGCCGGGCCCGCTGGGTCTCGGCCCGGCTCCGGCATCCCCGCGACTGACCCGAGGGCCCCTGGGGGGGTCCCTCCGGCATCCCCGCGACTGATCCCAGGGCCGGGCCCTCTGTGAGGGCTTACAGGGCGCAGGCCTGGGTGTCGACCTGCTGGTTGGCGGTCCGGCCGCGCTCGATGTCCTCGCGGATCTCGTCGACCGTCAGGGCGTAGCCGGTGTTCGCGTCGTCGAGGGAGCGGGCGAAGATCACGCCGTACACCTCGCCGTCCTCGGTGAGGAGCGGGCCGCCGGAGTTGCCCTGCCGGACCGTCGTGTACAGCGAGTAGACCTCCCTGCGGACCTGGTCACGGTGGTAGATGTCGGGCCCCGTGGGGCTGATGCGGCCCCGGACGCGCGCCGATCGCACGTCGTACGAGCCGTTCTCCGGGAAGCCGGCGACGATCGCGTCGTCCCCGCTGCGGGCGGCCTCGTCGGTGAAGGTCAGCGGCGTGGCCTTGAGGTCCGGCACGTCCAGGACGGCGATGTCGCGCTGCCAGTCGTAAAGGACGACCTTGGCGTCGTAGAGCCTGCCCTCGCCGCCTATCTGGACGGTCGGCTCGTCGACGCCGCCGACGACGTGGGCGTTGGTCATGATCCGGCGGTCGGCGAAGACGAAGCCGGTGCCTTCGAGCACCTTGCCGCAGCTCTGGGCGGTGCCGACGACCTTGACGATGGAGCGCTGGGCGCGTTCGGCGACGGGGCTGCGGGCGAGCGCCGGGTCCGGGGGCAGCACCTCGGTGATGGGCTCGTTGGCGAAGGGACTGAAGACCTGGGGGAAGCCGCTGCGGGCGAGCGTCGAGCTGAAGTTGGCGAACCAGGTGGAGGCCTGATCCGGCATCACCCGGGAGACGCCGAGGAGCACCTTCGAGTTGCGCACCTCCTTGCCGAGGGTCGGCAAGGTGGTGCCGGCCAGGGCGGAGCCGATGAGCCAGGCCACCAGGAGCATGGCGACGACGTTGACCAGGGCGCCGCCGGTGGCGTCGAGGGCGCGCGCGGGCGACCAGGTGATGAACCGGCGCAGCTTGTTGCCGAGGTGGGTGGTGAACGCCTGGCCGACCGAGGCGCAGACGATGACGACCATCACGAACACGACCGTCGCCGAGGTCGACACCTCGCTGTTGTCCGTCAGCTGGTCCCAGAGGATCGGGAGCAGCAGGACGGCGACGAGACCGCCGCCGAGGAACCCGAGCACCGAGAGGATGCCGACCACGAATCCCTGGCGGTAGCCGATGATCGCGAACCAGACGGCGGCGACCAGCAACAGGATGTCCAGCACGTTCACCGTCAGTAGCCTCGCAGATTCGTTTCCGGTCGCCCGGGGCGAGTTCGACCGAGGCCGGACCCGCACCGAAGGTCAGCCTGTCATGAGCGCCAGTCGAGCGGGACCTGTCTCGCGCGGTCCCACGGGCGCTCCCAGCCGGCGAAGTGGAGCAGCCGGTCGATCACTCCGGCGGTAAAACCCCAGACCAGAGCGGATGCGACGAGGAACGCGGGGCCCTGGTGGCCGCTCGGGTGGAGGGTGGTCGCGCGGTTCGCGGGGTCCGTGAGATCCGCCACGGGCACGGTGAAGACCCGGGCGGTCTCGCCGGGGTCGACGACCCCGACCGGGCTGGGGGTGCGCCACCAGCCGAGGACGGGGGTGACGACGAAGCCGCTGACCGGGATGTAGAGCCGGGGCAGTACGCCGAAGACCTGGACGCCCGAGGGGTCGAGGCCGGTCTCCTCCTGGGCCTCGCGGAGGGCGGCGCGCAGCAGTCCGCCGTCGGCCGGGTCGCCGTCCTCGGGGTCGAGGGCGCCGCCGGGGAAGGAGGGCTGCCCGGCGTGCGAGCGGAGGCTGCCGGACCGCTCCATGAGGAGCAGCTCGGGTCCGCGCTCGCCCTCGCCGAAGAGGACGAGGACGGCGGACTGGCGGCCGGCCCCGTTCGCGGGCGGCAGGAAGCGGCTCAGCTGCTCGGGCCGGACCGTGCGGGCGGCCCGGTCGACGGGGCCCAGCCAGGCGGGCAGGCCGTCCCGGCTGAGCAGGCCGCCAGTGCCGGTCATGTCTTCGTCAGTGCGCGTCATAGGCACCCCCGTGGTTCACAACGCGATCGGTGGACGGGTTCGTTCCCGCGGCCCCGGTTCGGGGGGCCGGCTCCGGGGGCCGGGCCGCTGCCCGGCCCTGGGAGGCTCAGTCGCTCGCCCCGAGGGGCGGCGCCGGGCGTCCGGGGTAGCCGGGCGGCGGGTTGAGCCGCTGGCCGGGGAGGCCGCCCATCTCGTACTTCAGCAGCTTCTTGGCCTTCTCGGGGTCGGTCTCGCCCTCGCCGTACGAGGGGCAGAGGTGGGTGATGGGGCAGGCGCCGCAGGCGGGCTTGCGGGCGTGGCAGATCCGGCGGCCGTGGAAGATCACCCGGTGCGAGAGCATCGTCCACTCGCTCTTCGGGAAGATCTCGGCGATCTCGGCCTCGATCTTGACCGGGTCCTCCTGCTCGGTCCACTTCCAGCGCCTGACCAGTCGCATGAAGTGGGTGTCGACGGTGATGCCGGGGACTCCGAAGGCGTTGCCCAGGACGACGAAGGCGGTCTTGCGGCCCACTCCCGGGAGGGTGACGAGGTCGTCGAGGCGACCGGGGACCTCGCCGCCGAAGTCGTCCCTGAGGGCGGCGGCCAGACCCATGATCGACTTGGTCTTGGCGCGGAAGAAGCCGGTGGGGCGGATGAGCTCCTCGACGTCCTCGGGCACGGCGGCGGCGAGGTCCTCGGGCGTGGGGTACTTCGCGAAGAGGGCGGGGGTCGTCTGGTTGACCCGCAGGTCCGTGGTCTGCGCCGAGAGGACCGTGGCGACGAGCAGCTCGAAGGGATTGCGGAAGTCGAGCTCCGGATGGGCGTACGGGAAGACCTCGGCCAGTTCCCGGTTGATCTTCCGCGCTCTGCGGACCATCGCGAGCCGCGACTCGGGCTTCACCGCCTTCCGATTTGAGGCTTTCACCCGTTTCGACACGCCGTGTTCGCCCACAGCGGAATTTCCTTCGGCCGACACTCTTCCAGCCCCCTTGGCCTGCGCTCTCACCGGCGAGTTGGACACCCGGCCAGCCTAGGGGCCACCGCCGACATCTGCCCCGGGCGTGGCCGATCGGACCCCAATCGGGCCCCTGGCGTACGGACGGGTAGCTCCGTGGGTCAAACTTGCTGTGATTGATCGCACGGTTTTGTGCGTCCGGCATCATGGGACCCAGGTCCTTTGAGCAGGTCGACAGTAGGAGAGAACTCGTGGACGACGTTCTGCGGCGCGCCCCGCTCTTCGCGGCGCTCGATGACGAGCAGGCAGCCGAGCTGCGCGCCTCGATGAGTGAGGCGACGCTCGCCCGTGGCGACGCGCTGTTCCACGAGGGCGACCCCGGTGACCGCCTGTACGTGGTCACCGAGGGCAAGGTGAAGCTGCACCGCACCTCCCCCGACGGGCGCGAGAACATGCTGGCGGTCCTCGGCCCCGGCGAGCTCATCGGCGAGCTCTCGCTCTTCGACCCGGGCCCGCGTACCGCCACCGCCACCGCGCTGACCGAGGTCAAGCTGCTCGGTCTCGGCCACGGCGACCTCCAGCCCTGGCTGAACGTCCGCCCCGAGGTCGCCACCGCGCTGCTGCGCGCGGTCGCCCGCCGGCTGCGCAAGACCAACGACCAGATGTCCGACCTGGTCTTCTCCGACGTCCCGGGCCGTGTCGCCCGTGCGCTCCTCGACCTGTCGCGCCGCTTCGGCGTGCAGTCGGAGGAGGGCATCCACGTCGTCCACGACCTCACCCAGGAGGAGCTGGCCCAGCTGGTCGGCGCCTCCCGCGAGACGGTCAACAAGGCGCTCGCCGACTTCGCCCAGCGCGGCTGGCTGCGCCTGGAGGCCCGCGCCGTGATCCTGCTCGACGTCGAGCGCCTCGCGAAGCGCTCGCGCTAGCACCCCGCCCTACGCGGAAGGCCGCCCCGGTCCGAGGACCGGGGCGGCCTTTCACGTGTCGGACGGGCCGGCGGTCAGCGCTTCGAGCCGTCCACGATCACCGGGGCGGAGGTGCCGTTGCCGCAGGGCACGGTGTAGATCGCGTTCTTCGCCGCCGCCTCCTTGAAGGCGTCGATGCACTGGTTCATGAGGACCTTGTCGGTCAGCGAGTCGTTGAGGATCTTGTTGGCGCGGGCGATGCCCTCCGCCTCGATCCGGCGCCGGTCGGACTCGGCCTTGGCGGTACGGGAGGCCTCGATGGCCCGCTCGGTGGCCTGCTGCTGCTGGATCTTGCGGTCGATCTGGCCCTGCAGGGCGTCCGAGGGCTTCACGTTGCGCAGGTTGACCGTGGTCACGACGATTCCGCGCGGGGCCAGACGCTCCTTGATCAGGTCGCCGATCTCGGCGTTGATCTTCTCGCGGTCGGACGCGTAGCCCTGCTCGCTCGAGTAGCGGGCGAAGACGTTGCGGACGATCTCGCGACTGTCCGGGTAGACGAGCCGCTGCTGGATGGCGTCCTCGGTGCCCGCGAGCTTGTACAGCTCGACGGCCTTGGACGGGACGACGGCCCACTTCACCGTCACCTCGGCGTACATGACACCGCCCTGCGAGGAGCGGACCTCGACCACGTCCTTGTCGGAGAGGTTGAGGTCGACCGGGCGGGTCGAGAAGGTCGTGACGTTCGTGAACGGCGACTTCACGTGCATGCCCGAGGTCATGGGCGAGCCCACCTTGCCGAAGGCGACCGGCACGCCGACCTCGTACGCGCTGATCACGTACGTCATGCTCACGATCAACGAGAAGACGCCGGCCAGGACCGCTCCGAGGGCGCCGAACTTCAGCCCGTTGGAGTCGTTGGCACGACCGACGAAGTAGAGCACCACTGCGGCGATGACCAGCAGGATGGCGATGACGAACACGGGCGTTCCCCCCGAAAGCTACGGCCAGAAGTAAGCGGAGCGTAAAACACGGGTCAAGGAGACCGAAGGGTCGGGGGCCCTCTCGGTTCAGGATCGTGACAACTCCGCCGCTCAGCCCCGGCCGCGCTCCCGCAGGTACTCCAGCCGCGCCCGGACGGACAGCTCCGCCGCTCAGCCCCGGCCGCGCTCCCGCAAGTACTCCAGCTGCGCCCGGACGGACAGCTCCGCCGCCGGCCACAGCGACCGGTCCACGTCCGCGTAGACGTGGGCGACGACCTCCGCGGCCGTCCGCAGGCCGCTCGCGACCGCGGACTCGACCTGGGCGAGCCGGCCCGCCCGGTGCGCGAGGTAGAACTCCACGGCCCCCTGCGCGTCCTCCAGGACCGGTCCGTGCCCCGGCAGGACCGTGTGGACCCCGTCGTCGACGGTCAGCGAGCGCAGCCGCCGCAGCGAGTCCAGGTAGTCCCCCAGCCGCCCGTCCGGATGCGCGACCATCGTCGTACCGCGCCCCAGGATCGTGTCGCCCGTCAGCACCGCCCGGTCGGCGGGCAGATGGAAGGAGAGCGAGTCCGAGGTGTGCCCGGGCGTCGGGACGACCCGCAGCTCCAGACCGCCGACGGTCACCACGTCCCCCGCGCCGAGCCCCTCGTCACCGAGCCTCAGCGCCGGGTCGAGGGCCCGCACGGCCGTCCCCGTCAGCTCGGCGAAGCGCCCGGCGCCCTCCGCGTGGTCCGGGTGACCGTGGGTCAGCAGGGTCAGCGCGACCCGCTTGCCGAGCTTCTCGGCGGTGTCGACCACATGGCGCAGGTGGCTCTCGTCGAGCGGACCCGGGTCCACCACGACGGCGAGGTCCGAGCCGGGCTCCGAGAGGAGCCAGGTGTTGGTGCCGTCCAGCGTCATCGCGGACGGGTTCGGCGCCAGGACGTTCACGGCGCGGGCCGTCGCGGGCCCGGAGACCACCAGACCGCGGGGCTGCCCCGGCAGCGCCGCCGCGTCGCTCATCGCGCACCCCCGGCCGGAATGATCTTGGTGAACTCCTCGTGCCCCGGCCAGCTCAGGACCAGCTCGTCGCCCTCCAGACGGGCCTGGGCGAGCACCGGCGCCATGTCCTGGCCGCCCGCCGCCGCCGGCACCTCGGCCGCCGCGCCGTACGACTCCAGAGTGCGCAGCGTCGAGATCGTCGGCGGCATCATCATCAGCTCGCCCCGGTCGTAGCCCGCCGCGGCCTCGGCCGGACGGATCCAGACCGTGCGGTCCGCCTCCCCGGAGACGTCCCGGGTCAGCTGCCCGGCCGGCAGCGCGGCCACGAAGAACCACGTGTCGTACCGGCGCTGCTCGAACTCCGGCGTGATCCAGCGGGCCCACGCGCCCAGCAGGTCCGAGCGCAGGACGAGCCCTCGCCGGTCGAGGAAGTCGGCGAACGACAGCTCGCGGGCGACCAGAGCCTCCCGGTCCCGCTCCCACTCCGCGCCGGTCGTGTCGCCGACCACGGTGTCCGCGGTCTCGCCGGCGAGCAGGACGCCCGCCTCCTCGAACGTCTCGCGCACGGCGGCGCAGACCACGGCCTGGGCCTGTGCGTCGTCGTCGAGGCCGAGCCGCCCGGCCCACACCTCGAGCGACGGCCCCGCCCAGCGGACCGGCTGCTCGTCGCGCGGGTCGACACCACCGCCGGGGTAGGCGTACGCGCCGCCCGCGAAGGCCATCGAGGTGCGACGGCGCAGCATGTGGACCTCGGGGCCCTCCGCGCCGTCCCGCAGGAGCAGGACGGTGGCGGCGCGCCGGGGCGTCACCGGGGTGAGCTCACCGGCGGCGAGGGCACGGATGCGGTCGGGCCATTCCGGCGGGTACCACTGACCGTTCGTCTGATTCGGCTGACCATTCGGCATGGCCGGATGCTATGCGCAAGCATCGGAATGCACGAGAGCCGGCTTCCCCGGAACGGGGGAAACCGGCTCCACGCGGGTGCGTGCGGGGTGATCAGGCGTCGACGAGCTCGACCTGGACCTCGACCTCGACCGGGGCGTCGAGCGGCAGCACGGCCACGCCGACGGCGCTGCGCGCGTGCACGCCCTTCTCGCCGAGCACGGCGCCGAGCAGCTCGCTGGCGCCGTTGACGACGCCCGGCTGGCCGGTGAAGTCGGCGGCGGAGGCGACGAAACCGACGACCTTCACGACGCGCTTGATGCGGTCGAGGTCACCGGCGACCGACTTCACGGCCGCGAGGGCGTTGAGCGCGCACGTGGCGGCGAGCTCCTTGGCCTCCTCGGCGGTGACCTCGTCGCCGACCTTGCCGGTCACCGACAGCTTGCCCGCCACCATCGGGAGCTGGCCCGAGGTGTAGACGTACACGCCCGACTGCACGGCCGGCTGGTACGCGGCCAGCGGCGGCACGACCTCCGGCAGGGTCAGGCCGAGCTCGGCGAGCCTCGCCTCGACGGCCCCGCTCACGACTTGGCCCGCTTCAGGTAGGCCACGAGCTGCTCGGGGTTGTTCGGCCCGGGCACGACCTGGACGAGCTCCCAGCCGTCCTCGCCCCAGGTGTCCAGAATCTGCTTGGTCGCGTGCACCAGAAGCGGCACCGTGACGTACTCCCACTTGGTCATGGGGCCGACTGTATCCGCTGCCGCGGGGCGCCCCGCCGAGGCGGCCCCCGCAGCTGCCCGGCAAGACACCCCCTAGGGAGCTTCTCCGGGGCGGTCACCTGATTGGGCACGGCCGCCAGTGGTTAGGCTCGACAGCGTGAGCAGGCTCCAGGTCGTCAGCGGCAAGGGTGGTACCGGTAAGACGACGGTCGCCGCCGCCCTCGCCCTCGCCCTCGCGACGGAGGGGAAGCGAACCCTCCTCGTCGAGGTCGAAGGCAGACAGGGCATCGCACAGCTCTTCGAGACGGAAGCCCTTCCGTACGAGGAGCGCAAGATCGCCGTCGCGCCGGGCGGCGGCGAGGTGTACGCGCTGGCGATCGACGCCGAGCGCGCGCTCCTCGACTACCTCCAGATGTTCTACAAACTGGGCAGCGCGGGCCGGGCCCTGAAGAAACTCGGCGCGATCGACTTCGCGACGACCATAGCCCCGGGCGTCCGGGACGTCCTGCTGACCGGCAAGGCCTGCGAGGCGGTCCGGCGGCGCGAGAAGCACGGCGGCCACACCTACGACCACGTCGTCATGGACGCCCCGCCCACCGGCCGCATCACCCGCTTCCTCAACGTCAACGACGAGGTCGCCGGCCTGGCCAGGATCGGCCCGATACACAACCAGGCGCAGGCCGTCATGCGGGTCCTCAAGTCCCCCGAGACGGCGGTCCATCTGGTGACCCTCCTGGAGGAGATGCCGGTCCAGGAGACCGCCGACGGCGTCGCCGAGCTCCGCGCCGCCGAACTGCCGGTGGGGCGGGTCGTGGTGAACATGGTCCGCCCGCACGTCCTCGACGGCGCTGCGGTACGGGCCGCCTCCGGCGACCACCGGGACGCCATCGCGCGGACCCTGGCCTCGGTCGGCGTCGCGGGCGGCACGCGCCTGGTCGAGCCGCTCCTCGACGAGGCGGTCGAGCACGCCCGCCGGGTGGAGCTGGAGCGGGACCAGCGCGCCGTCCTGGACGGCATCGGCGTCCCCGCGTACGAACTCCCCTACCTGGGGGACGGGGCGGACATCGCGGGGCTCTACCGGCTCGCGAAGGAACTGCGGAAGCAAGGGGTGGGCGCGTGACGCAGAAGGCAGCCACCGGCGGTCCCGGCGCCGCGCCCACCGCGGACGGCCCCGACCGGACCGCCCCGACGACCGGGCCCGACGCGACCACCCCCGCGACGGGCCCCGACCCGACCGCGGCGAACCGTCCCGGCCCCGCCGTCGCGAGCGGGCTCGACGCCGTGCCGGTCCTGGAGCTGGATCCGCTGATCGACGACCTGGGCACCCGGATCATCGTCTGCTGCGGTGCGGGCGGGGTCGGCAAGACGACCACGGCGGCGGCGCTCGGCGTGCGGGCGGCGGAGCGCGGACGGCGGGTGGTGGTCCTCACGATCGACCCGGCCCGCCGGCTCGCCCAGTCCATGGGCATCGACTCCCTCGACAACACCCCGCGCAAGGTCGACGGGATCAAGGGCTCCGACGGCGGCGAGCTGCACGCGATGATGCTCGACATGAAGCGGACCTTCGACGAGATCGTCGAGGCGCACGCGGACCCCGAGCGGGCGCGGGCGATCCTGCGGAACCCCTTCTACCAGTCCCTGTCGGCCGGGTTCGCCGGTACGCAGGAGTACATGGCGATGGAGAAGCTGGGACAGCTCCGGGCCCGCGACGAGTGGGACCTGATCGTCGTCGACACCCCGCCGTCCCGGTCCGCGCTGGACTTCCTGGACGCGCCGAAGCGCCTCGGGTCGTTCCTCGACGGGAAGTTCATCAAGCTGCTGATGGCCCCGGCGAAGGTGGGCGGCCGGGCCGGGATGAAGTTCCTGAACGTCGGCATGTCGATGATGACGGGCACGCTCGGGAAGCTGCTCGGGGGTCAGTTCCTCAAGGACGTGCAGACGTTCGTGGCGGCGATGGACACGATGTTCGGCGGTTTCCGGACCCGCGCCGACGCCACGTACAAGCTGCTCCAGGCCCCGGGCACGGCGTTCCTCGTGGTCGCCACGCCGGAGCGGGACGCGCTGCGGGAGGCCGCGTACTTCGTGGAGCGGCTGGCCGCCGACGAGATGCCGCTGGCGGGCCTCGTGCTCAACCGCGTCCACGGCAGCGGCGCCGCCCGGCTGTCGGCCGAGCGGGCGCGGGCCGCCGCGGAAAATCTTGACGAGGGGCGCATTGTGGATCAGGGGGGCGGGAAGGCTGAACTGCGTGGCTCCCCGGCCACGATGCCCGAGCCGTCCGATCTCGCCACCGCCGCCGCACTCCCCGTTTCAGAGGCTGCCCCCACAGCCGAACCGGCCGCACAGCACGACGACGAAGCCACTGACACCAGCACGGACCCGGACACATACACGGACACGGACGTCGACGTTCGTCATCTCACCGCGGGACTTCTGCGCCTGCATGCCGAGCGCATGCGGGTGCTCGCGCGTGAGCAGCGCACGCGCGACCGCTTCACCGCGCTCCACCCCGAGGTGGCGGTGGCCGAAGTGGCCGCCCTGCCCGGCGATGTGCACGACCTCGCCGGGCTGCGGGCCATCGGTGACCGGCTCGCGGCCGGGCGGACGCCCTCGACCTGAGCGGTATCCCCGTCTCCGTACGTCCAGGAGCTCCGTACCGCGGACGGGTGCCTCCGTGCCGCGTACGTCCAGGAGCCTCTGCACCGCGGACGGGCGTCTCCGTGCCGCGTACGTCCAGGAGCTCCCTGTCGCGTACGCATGCCTCCGTACCCGTGTCGCGTACGGGTCGGGGTCTAGCCGACCGCCGCGTACGCCTCGTACGTCGCGTCGTCCTCCATGGCGACGGGCAGCAGGCCCGCGCCGCGCTCGTACTCCGTGCGCGCCGTCTCCAGGAGCCGGCGCCACGAGGTGACGGTCGGCCTCCTGCGCAGCAGGGCGCGGCGCTCGCGCTCCGTCATGCCGCCCCACACACCGAACTCCACCCGGTTGTCCAGGGCGTCGGCGAGGCACTCGGTCCGCACCGGGCATCCGGTGCACACCGCCTTTGCCCTGTTCTGTGCCGCTCCCTGCACGAATAGTTCATCCGGATCGGTAGTGCGGCAGGCCGCCTGCGCACTCCAGTCAGCTACCCAGCCCATACCGGCGCCGTCCTCTCCCGAATCGAGGCTCCCCCACGGCGACAGCGGCATATTCACCGCTGCCAGTTGGGACGTTACGGAAGGTGGGCACAGCGCAACACCCCCTTCGGGCCCAATCTTGGATGGCCCGAACGGACTATGCGTGCGCGTCAGATCACCCAGGGGAGTGATCGATGGACATGCGTGTGATAGCGGACATATCACGCAGATACGCCGTTCCTCGGCGGGGCCACTTCGGGCACCGCGTGACGCATGAGCCGGAATCGGACACGAGCTTCCCGTGTTTCGGGGTCACGGGAATTCATACCGATGTCACGCACGGGTCTTGATGCGAGACCGCACTGCTGTGACAGTTGTGAGCAGCTTAGGCCAAGGCATATACGCGTGTCCGGCGAATGAGAACGTAGGCTGCCCCCATGGCAAAGAAGCGCTCGGGCGGTGGTCTGACCGGGACCCAGCAGGCCGCCAAGTTCCTCGGTGTCAGTGTGCTCTCCGGAGCCGTGCTGGCGGGCATCGCCCTGCCCGCGGCCGGTGCACTGGGACTCGCCGCGAAGGGCACGGTCGAGGGGTTCGACGAGATCCCCTCCAACCTGAAGACCCCGCCGCTGAGTCAGCGCACCACGATTCTCGACTCCGAGGGCGGGCTCATCGCCACGGTGTACTCCCGGGACCGGAAGGTCGTCCCGCTGGAGAGGATCTCGCCGTACATGCAGAAGGCGATCGTCGCGATCGAGGACGGCCGCTTCTACGAGCACGGGGCGATCGACCTCAAGGGCGTGCTGCGCGCGATCAACCGCAACGCGCAGTCGGGCGGTGTCGCGCAGGGCGCGTCCACCCTCACCCAGCAGTACGTGAAGAACGTCTTCGTCGAGGAGGCCGGTGACGACCCCGAGAAGGTCGCCCAGGCCACCCAGCAGACCATCGGCCGCAAGGTCCGCGAGCTGAAGTTCGCGATCCAGGTCGAGGAGGAGCTGGGCAAGAAGAAGATCCTGGAGAACTACCTCAACATCACGTTCTTCGGGCAGCAGGCGTACGGCATCGAGGCCGCCTCCCAGCGGTACTTCTCCAAGCCGGCCGCCAACCTCACCCTGGGCGAGGCGGCGATGATGGCCGGGCTCGTCCAGTCGCCGAGCCGCTACGACCCGATCAACGACATCCAGGAAGCCACCAAGCGCCGCAACGTGGTCCTCCAGCGGATGGCCGACGTGAAGGACATCAGCCAGGCCGAGGCCGACGAGGCGAAGGCCACCCCGCTGAAGCTGAAGGTGAAGACCCCGAAGAACGGCTGCATCACGGCCGTCGACGGCTCCGGCTTCTTCTGCGACTACGTCCGCAAGACGATCCTCAACGACCCGACCTTCGGCAAGACGGCCGAGGAGCGGCAGAAGCTGTGGAACCTGGGTGGTCTCACCATCAAGACCACGCTCGACCCGCGCGCCCAGGCCGCCGCCAACGAGGCCGCCATCGCGAAGATCAACAAGGACGACCAGGTCGCCGCCTCGGTCGTCCAGGTCAAGCCCGGCACCGGCAAGATCATCTCGATGGGCCAGTCCCGCCCGTACGGCCTGGACCAGAAGCAGCACCAGACCACGCTCAACCTCGCCGTCGGCAGCAAGATGGGCGGCACCACGTACGGCTTCCAGGTCGGCTCGACCTTCAAGCCGATCACCGCGGCCGCGGCCCTGGAGAAGGGCCTGAGCCCGGCCCAGGTCTTCGACACCCCGGCGCAGATCAACATCCCGGAGAACGACTACACCCGCTGCGACGGCAAGCCCGCGGGTTACGCGAACTGGGAGGTGAACAACGAGGTCGAGTCGGAGAAGGGCGCCTACGACATGACCAGCGCGCTCGGCAAGTCCATCAACACCTACTTCGCCAAGCTGGAGCAGATGGCCGGCCTGTGCGAGACGCTGACGATGGCGAAGCACGTCGGCTACGAGCGCGAGCTGGGCAAGCCCGTCAAGCAGAGCCCGTCCATCACGCTCGGCAGTATCGAGAGCACCCCGCTCGACATGGCGTCCGTCTACGCGACCTTCGCCAACCGGGGCATGTACTGCACCCCGGTCGTCATCGAGTCGATCAAGGCCGCCAACGGCGACAAGCTGAACGTGCCCCAGTCGAAGTGCTCGCGCGCGATGTCGCAGCACACCGCCGACGTCATCAACCAGATGCTGAAGGGCGTCGTCGAGGACGGCACCGGCACCAAGGCCGGCCTGAGCGACCGCGACAACGCGGGCAAGACCGGTACCACCAACGACCGCAAGGACGCCTGGTTCGTCGGCTACACCCCGAACCTGTCCACCGCCGTCTGGGTCGGTGACGACGTCGGCGAGAAGAAGTCGATGTACGACATCACCATCGGCGGCGAGTACTACGAGAAGGTCTGTGGTGGCTGCCTCCCCGGCCCCATCTGGAAGATCGCGATGACGGGCGCGCTCGACGCCTCCGAGACGCCGGGCTTCAACACCGTCTCCGTACCGCGGGCCGAGAAGCCCAAGGACCCGGAGAAGGAGGGCGACGAGGGCCCGAACAAGCCCCGCAAGCCGGGCGACGCCAAGCCGGGCGACACCGACCCGACCAACCCGTTCCCCGGGATCACGCTCCCGCCGGACATGCTGGGCGGCGGCGACGGCCGACCGGGCCGCGGCAACCGCTGACACCGCGATACGCGAGAGGGCGCCCCCACCTGGTGGGGGCGCCCTCTCGCGTATCGAACGCCGAACCGGCGCGGATCAGCCCGCGAGCAGCTTCTTGACGGAGGCGGCGACACGGCCGCCGTCGGCCTGGCCGGCCACCTTCGGGTTCACGATCTTCATCACGGCGCCCATGGCGCGCGGGCCCTCGGCACCCGCCGCCTTCGCCTCCTCGACGGCCGCCGCGACGATCCCGTCGAGCTCCTCGTCACCGAGCTGCTTCGGCAGGTACGCGTCGAGCAGGACGCCCTCGGCCTTCTCCCGCTCGGCGGACTCGTGGCGGCCGCCCTGGGCGAAGGCCTCCGCGGCCTCGCGGCGCTTCTTCGCCTCCTTGGCGATCACCTTCTGCACCTCGTCGTCGGAGAGTTCGCGCTTGGTCTTGCCCGCGACCTCCTCCTTCGTGATGGCGGTGATGGTCAGCCGCAGGGTCGAGGAACGCAGTTCGTCGCGCTCCCTGATCGCGGCGTTGAGGTCGGCCTTGAGCTTCTCCTTGAGCGTGGTCATGAGGTCAAGTGTGGCAGGTGCCCCGCCCCGACCGCCCGCGCATTTCCGCCGCGCGGGTCTGCGACGATGGGGGGATGCGCGCACGGTACGGGATCCCCCTGAAGGTCACGGCAGGTCTGACGGCTGCGGCCGCGGCCGGACTCGTCTACGCGGCGGGCTTCGAGGCCCGCTCGTTCCGGCTGCGCCGGGTGACGGTCCCGGTCCTCCCGCCGGGCATGCGCGACCTGCGGGTCCTCCAGGTCTCCGACATCCACATGGTGTGCGGCCAGCGCAAGAAGCGCGCCTGGCTCCAGTCCCTCGCGGGCCTCCGCCCCGACTTCGTCGTCAACACCGGCGACAACCTCTCCGACCCGGACGCGGTGCCGGAGGTCCTGGACGCGCTCGGCCCCCTGATGGAGTTCCCCGGCGTGTACGTCATGGGCTCCAACGACTACTACGGGCCGACGCCCCGCAACCCCGGCCGCTACCTGAAGGAGAAGGCCCAGGGCCGCCACGGGCTCAACGGCAACGGGCCCGTCGTCGGCGCCCGCCACAACCCGTGGGAGCCCATGCGGGACGGCTTCGACGCGGCCGGCTGGGTGGACCTCACCAACACCCGCGGCCGGCTGAAGCTGCCCGAAGCCGACCTGGCGTTCACCGGCCTCGACGACCCGCACATCAAGCGCGACCGCTACGAGCGCGTGGCCGGCGGCCCCGACGCCTCGGCCGACTTCACGGTGGGCGTCGTCCACGCCCCGTACCTGCGCTCGCTCGACGCCTTCACCGCCGACGGATACGAGCTGATCCTCGCCGGGCACACCCACGGCGGGCAGGTGTGCATCCCCTTCTACGGGGCGCTCGTCACCAACTGCGACCTCGACACGGACCGGGTGAAGGGGCTCTCCACGCACACGGTCGCCGACCGGACCTCGTACCTCCACGTCTCCGCGGGCTGCGGCGCCAACCGGTACACCCCGGTCCGCTTCGCCTGCCCTCCCGAGGCCACCCTGCTCACCCTGACGGCGCGTCCCTGACCACTCACGGGGTCCTGCTCCGCATCCCGGTGATCGGCCTCGTCCTCCACCTCCCCACCCCGCCCGGCGCCCTCCGCCCGCGCCACGCCGCCCAGCGGCTCGCCGTCCCCGGCCTCGACCTCGCGATCGTCGGCGAGCCTCGACCGCATCCGACCTGCGCCGCCGTCCCCCGAATACCGGATTTCGCCTGAGCGCGCGCGTGGGCTAAAGTAAGCGATGTCGCCGCGACGTGAAGAACAGAGCAGCGACATCGGGGTGTAGCGCAGCTTGGCAGCGCGCTTCGTTCGGGACGAAGAGGTCGTGGGTTCAAATCCCGCCACCCCGACAGCCGTAACAGCAGGTGAGGCCGGTACTGGATCCAGTACCGGCCTCACCTGTTTCTGTCTGCGTGTCTCTCTGCGTGACTGCCGCTCCTCGCGTGCTTACGGCCGCAGCTGATCCTCCCCCCAAGATCCCGTCCATGACCACGGCACCGGTCCTGGTCCTGCCGCTCCCCCGCTTGACGAGCGGTTTGCCGCCAGGATCGAATCGACAGTGCCTGGGAAACGATCGGAAGGGACTTCGACCTTGACGCACGATGATCCGCTCACCGAGACCCTGGCGAACGCGCGCGTGGTCCTCTTCGACTTCGACGGACCCGTATGCGACGTGTTCGCGGGACTGCCGGCGCCCGAGGTCGCGGGGGAACTGACCGACCTCCTAGCCGCCGAGAACGAAGCCGCGGGGGCGAAGGCCTCCCAGACGGACGACCCCATTGAGGTACTGCGCATCGCGTACGAGGCCGACACCGAACTCGGCCAGAAGATCGAGCAGGCACTGACGGCCGCCGAGGTCCGAGCCGTCGCGGTGGCCGGGCAGCCGACACCTGGTGCGGCGGAAGCACTCCGGGCGGCGGTTTCCGCTGGTCGAGGCGTCGCGGTGGTGAGCAACAACTCAGCCGAATGTGTGCGGGTCTTCCTCGGACTGCACGGGCTGTACGAGTACGTCACCGAGGTCGTGGGTCGACCCTCCGAGCAGCCGCACCTGATGAAGCCGAACCCGTTCCCGCTCATCACGGCAGCCGAGTTGATGCACGCCGACGTATCGAGCTGCACGTTGATCGGCGACTCACTCACGGATATCCAGGCCGCCCACGCGGCCGGGGCAGCGGTCATCGGCTACGCGAACAAGCCCCACAAGTCCGAGGCGTTCGCCGAAGCGCGGGCCGATGTCGTCATCCAGGACATGCAGTCCATCGCCGACGCGCTCACCACGGCGTAGCAGAGGGCCGGCGGGGACCTGTCACAGGGGCTTCTCGGGGAAGCCCCCCACGGGGGTGGGTCAGATGATCGGGGGGCGGCCCAGGCGGGTCATGTGGCGGACGGTGGACCAGCGGATGGGGCGGCGGGGGCCGCAGGGGCGGCGGAGGCCTTCGGCGAAGCCGGCGAACCAGGCGGCGAGGCCGGGGAGGGAGCGGGTGCGGGCGAGGGTGAGGAGCGTCCAGACGCCGAGGTAGACGGGGACGAGGAGGGCCGGAAGGTTGCGCTTGGCGAGCCAGACGCGGTTGCGGGCGGTCATCCGGTAGTAGACGGCGTGGCGGGCCGGGCTGGTCTTGGGGTGCTGGAGCAGGAGCTCGGGGGCGTAGAGGACCTTCCAGCCGGCGTCGAGGGCCCGCCAGGCGAGATCGGTCTCCTCGTGGGTGAAGAAGAACTCCTCGGGCCAGCCGCCGACGCGGTCGAGCATCCGCATCGACAGGCCGTGGCCGCCGCCGAGGAAGGTCGTCACCTCGCCGCCGCGCAGCGGGTCCTTGGCGCCGAGGCGGGGGACGTGCCGGCGCTGCGTCTCGCCGGTCTCGTCGGCGATGCGGAACGAGACGACGCCGAGGGCGGGGTCGGCCGCGTACAGGTCGGCGAGGCGGCGGAAGACGTCCGTGTCGACGAGGAGGCCGTCGTCGTCGAGGTCGACCACCACGTCCACGTCGCCGAACGCGCGGAGGGTCTCGATCGCGACGTTCCGGCCGCCCGACACGCCCCGGTTCTCCGGCAGTTCGACGCCCGTCACGCCCTCGGGGAGTTCGGGCAGCGAGCCGGTGCCGTTGCCGACGACGACGATCCGGGCCGCCGGCTCGTCCTGCCGCGCCACGGCGTCGAGGAGCAGCCGCAGCTCGGCGGGGCGGGAGCCCATCGTCAGTACCGCCACACCCATACGCGGTCGTGCCACGACCCACTCCGTCCCACACGCGTGAATACTCCGGGCCGCGATGCTAACCGCCGGGCGCCACCCGGCGTTCACCCGGCGTGCGGCCGGGCGCCGGCAGGCCTTCACTCCTGGCGGGTCGTCACGTCCGGAGGTCCGCTGGGAGGGGAGCGGCGCGAGGGGTCGGGGCGGACGGCTCTACGCTTGTCCCCTTCCGTCAGGTTGATCGATCGTCGAAAGGGTGGTCTCCAGGTGCTGGTCGCGGACCGATATCGGCTTCATGTGTGTATCGGCCGGGGCGGCATGGGCGAGGTGTGGCAGGCCACCGACGAGGTGCTCGGGCGGGCCGTGGCCGTGAAGCTCATGCTGGCGCAGGGGACCGACCCGTCGGCCGCCGAACGGTTCCGCCTGGAGGCGCAGACCGCGGCACGGCTGAGCCACCCGCACGTGGTGGGCGTCTTCGACTTCGGAACGTGGGACGGAAAGCTCTTCCTCGTCATGGAGTTGGTCGAGGGGGACAGCCTCGCGGGGAGTCCGTCCGACCCGCTGCTGCTGCCCGCCGAGCGGGTCGCCGTGGTGGCCGCGCACGCAGCCGCCGGACTCGCGGCCGCGCACCGGCAGGGCGTGGTGCACCGGGACATCAAGCCGGGGAACCTGCTCGTGGACGCCGACGGGACGGTGAAGCTGGCCGACTTCGGCATCGCCCGGTTCGTCGACGACCCGTCGGCGGCGCTCACGACGACGGGTCAGATCGTGGGCACGGGGCTGTACCTGGCACCGGAGCGGGCCCTCGGGCAGCCGGCCTCGTCCGCCTCCGACGTGTACTCGCTGGGCTGCGTGCTCTACCAACTGCTCACCGGCCGACCGCCGTTCCGGGCGGACACCGCCACGGCTCTGCTGTACCAGCACATCGACACCCCGCCGGTGCCGCCGACCCGGCTCGGGGCGGCGCTGCCGCCCGAGTTCGAGACGTACCTGCTGAGCCTGCTGGCCAAGCGGCCGGAGCAGCGGCCCTCGGCGCAGTCGATCGCGGACTGGTTCTCCTCCGGGGCGTGGCGGGCGTACCCGCAGCCCACCCCGGCGGCCGCGCCGATGTCGACGCGGACCGCCGCGCCGATGTCGTCCCCGATGCCGAGGAGGGGCTCGGCGCCGATGCCGGGGGCCGCGCAGTCCGCGCACGGGGGCGCGCCCATGCCGGGAACGGCGCCGATGCACGGGGCCGCGTCCACGCACGGCTCCGCGTCCCGCTCGGCGTCCCGCTCGGCGTCCCGGCCCTCGACCGGGCCCATGGCCGCGCCCGCCGCCGCCTCGCGCAGGCGGGAGCGGCCGGGCGGCGCCGGCGGGGGGCTCGCCGAGCTGTCCAGACGGCGGCCGCGGAAGACGGCGGCGGTGGCGGGGGCCATCGCGTTCGTCGTCTTCCTGATCATCGGGATGGCCTGGCTCTCCTGAGCCGGCGCCGGGTCCCGGTCAGCGCCGGTCGGTGCCGACCGCTCCGGAGCCGGGCCGGCCCGGTCTCAGTACAGCCTCGGGGCCATCACCTGCCCCTCTCCGTCCGCCGTGGCGAGGAGCAGGCAGCGCGGGACGCCGGGCCCCGGGGTCGCCCGTACCGTGACGGGGGTCGGCGGGTCGGTCGGGAGCTCGACGGGAACGGTGACGGGCCGGTCGTCCTTGGTCGTGGCGTAGCCGGTCTCCTTGCCGTCGACGAGGACCTCGACGACGGGGGTGTGACCGGTCTGCACGGTCGCGGAGACCGAGTGCCCGAGATAGTCGATGTGGAAGTGGTGGCGTGCCCTCATGGGCCACCTCCGTGCCGCCGGAGTGGGACGCGTATCTCCAGAGTAGGTACGGTCCGGCGGTCCCGCCGCTCCGAAGTGCGGTCGTAGTGGCCCGGTGTTCAGATGGACCGGTACGCCGAACCACCGCCCGCGCGGAACGGAGCCCCCGGATACATGAGCGACATCCTTCCCTCCTTCGAGGACACGACCGACTTCGACAACGCCGACCGCGGATTCCTCGGCTCGCTCGTCCCAGGCGTCGTGACGGACGAGGCCGGCCGTGTGGTCTGGGACAACGACGCCTACGACTTCCTCAAGGCGGAGTGCCCGGACACCGCTCACCCCAGTCTGTGGCGGCAGGGCCGGCTCTGCGCGCGGCAGGGTCTGTACGCGGTCACCGAGGGGATCTACCAGGTCCGCGGCCTGGACATCTCGAACATGACGATCGTCGAGGGCGAGCGCGGGATCGTCGTCATCGACCCGCTGATCTCCGTGGAGACGGCGGCCGCCGCCCTCGCGCTGTACCGGGAGCACCGCGGTGACCGGCCGGTCACCGGGGTGATCTACACGCACTCGCACGGCGACCACTTCGGCGGTGTCCGGGGCGTCCTCCCGCACGGCACCGAGGAGGGCGTGCCGATCCTCGCGCCCGCGGGCTTCCTGGAGCACGCGGTCAGCGAGAACGTGTACGCGGGCAACGCGATGACCCGCCGGGCGAGCTACATGTACGGCGTCGGGCTCCCGAAGGCCCCGGACGGCCAGATCGGCGTGGGGCTCGGGCAGGGCACCTCCACCGGCACCATCAGCCTGATCCCGCCGACCGTGGACATCACGGAGACGGGGCAGGAGGAGACGGTCGACGGGGTGCGGATCGTCTTCCAGCTCACGCCGGGCACCGAGGCGCCGGCCGAGATGAACTTCCTCTTCCCCGACCACCGCGCCCTGTGCCTGGCGGAGAACGCCACGCACAACATGCACAACGTGCTCACCCTGCGCGGCGCGGTCGTCCGCGACTCCCGGATCTGGTCGCACTACCTGGACGAGGCCATCGAGTACTTCCACGGGCGGTACGACGTCGGCTTCGCCTCCCACCACTGGCCCACCTGGGGCCACGACAACGTGGTGGCGTTCCTCGCCGAGCAGCGCGACCTCTACGCGTACATGCACGACCAGACCCTCCGCCTGCTGAACGCGGGGCACACGGGCGTCGAGATCGCCGAGCTGATCGAGCTGCCGCCCGCCCTGGAGAAGGCCTGGCACGGCCGCGGCTACTACGGCTCGCTCAGCCACAACACCAAGGCGATCTACCAGCGCTACCTCGGCTGGTACGACGGTAACCCGGCCCATCTCTGGGAGCAGCCGCCCGTGGAGCTGGCGCGGCGGTACGTGGAGGTGGCCGGCGGGCCCGCCGACGCGCTCGCCAAGGCCCGGGCGTACGCCGAGGACGGCGACCTGCGCTTCGCCGCGACCCTCCTCGACCACCTGGTCTTCGCCGACCCCGGCAACGCGGAGGCCAAGGAGGTGCTCGCCGGGGTGTACCAGCGCCTCGGGTACGGCGCCGAGAACGCCACCTGGCGCAACTTCTACCTGCGCGGCGCCCAGGAGCTCCGCGAGGGCGTCGGGGGCGACATGGTCGACATGACCAACCCCGAGATGGCGATGGCCCTCACCGTCCCGATGCTGATCGACTCGGTGGCCGTCGCGATCGACGGCCCGCGCGCCTGGGACGACGACCTGACGATCGACCTGGTCCTGCTCGACGTCCCCACGGACGCGGGCGAGCGGCGGCGCCTCACCCTGCACAACGGAGCCCTGACGCACCGGGTGGTCGCCGCGCCGCGGACGCCCGCCGGGCTCACCCTCACCCTCGGGGGGAAGGCCCAGCTCCTCGGCCTCCTCGCCGGGAAGAGTCCCGAGGAGCTCGGGATCGGCGTGGAGGGGGACGCGGCACTGCTCGCCCGCCTCTTCTCGTACGTGACGAAGCCCGACCCCCGGTTCCCGATCGTCACCCCGTGAGGAGGCCGTGACGGACCGGACGGGCCGCTCTCAGCTCACGACCCACGCCAGGAAGCCCAGCAGGATCAGCGTGAGGCAGATCCCGAGGTTGACCACCTTGTACTGGAGGAAGACCGCGACGAACTCGCGGATGGTCGCCGACGGCCAGAAGTAGGCGGCGGTCGGCGAGCCCACCACCTGGCCGTCCAGGCCCGCCCGGCGGGCCTCCAGGGCGGCCCGGAAGGCGTGGAAGTTGTTGGTGACGATGACGCAGGAGGAGCCGGGCCGGTCCCGCTCCATCAGTTCCTTGCTGAGCAGCATGTTCTCCTCGGTGGTGCGCGAGCGGTCCTCGCGCACCACCGCGCCGGCCGGGAAGCCGCGCTCGACGAGGTAGTCGGCCATCGCGTGGGACTCGGGCACCTCCTCGTCGGGGCCCTGCCCGCCGGAGGTGATGAGGACGGGTGCGTTCCCACCGCGCGCGGCCAGCATCTCGTAGACCTGCCGACCCCGGTCGAGGCGGCTCGCGAGGAGGGGCGGCACGCGGCGGCCGCCGATCAGCCCGGAGCCGAGGACCACGACGTAGTCGGCGTCGCGGCGGATCCGCATCCGGCCGTACAGGTAGGCGTAGCCGACGAAGCAGAGAAAGAGGAACGAGACGTAGGCCAGCACGAGCAGGGCGGTGCCGACGAGGACGCCGAGGGCTGGTGAGCGGGTGACGGCCGCCGTGACGGCGAGGCCCATCACGGCGAACATGCCGGCGCCGGCGAGGAGCGCGAGCAGGTTGGCCGGGCTTCTGCCCTCCTTGCGGACCATCTTCACGCCGTTCGCGCAGAGCAGTCCGGCGAGGACGACCGGGCCCAGGCCGAGGGCGAGCAGCACGGTGATCATCACCGTCTCGGCGACGCCGGGCGGGGCGTCGTCGATGCCCGTGAGGAGCCCGAGGCCGAGGAAGGTGACGGCGAGGCCGAGGTACACGGCGTTGCCGAAGCGGCGCCGGTCGCGCCGCACACCGGCCCCGAAGAGCAGCAGGAACACGGCGGCCACGACGAAGGCGAGCATGCCGACATCGTAGACACCACGACCGACAGAGGGGGGTGCTAGACCTCGCCCGCCAGCATGAACAGGCCCCGCCTCGCGCCCTCTTCGTACGCGCTCCTCAGCTCGGGGTCGTCGAGCAGCGCCCGGAGGGCGGCCTCCCCGCGGGCGCGTGTCACCATGCAGTACTCCGCCGGGCGGTACGAGGAGTCGAAGACCGAGGTCCGCAACAGGTCGACCGCGCCCAGCAGATGGGCCGCCACGTCGTGCTGCCCCTCCAGCGCCCGCATCTGGGCCAGGAGTTCCGCCGCGCAGGCCGCGCCCACGGCGGAGCCGAGCCGCAGGTGCTCGCGCAGGGCCCGGCGGGCGTAGCCGGCGGCCCGCTCCCGGTCGCCGTCCCAGGCGACGAGTTCGGCCCGTACGTGATACGCCCAGGCATCGGCGAACAGGTCGCGGCCCACCCAGGCCCGCCGGCTCACGCCGTCCAGGTCGCCCTGGTCCAGCGCCTCCTGCGCCGCCTCCGGGTCGGAGCGGCACAGGGAGAGGGCGAGGCCGACCCAGCACGCCTGGCGGGTCGGCCCGAACTCCGGGTGCTCCCCCATCAGCGCCAGCGCGTCCCGGAATTCGGCCGCCGCCGCGCGCGTACGCCCCTGGTAGAGGGCGGTCGCGCCGCGCAGATGGGCCAGGAGCGCCAGGCAGCGGTCGTCCCCGTCCCGCACGGCAGCCGCCCACGACTGGGCGAGGAGCGGGTCGGCGTCCTCGGGGCGGCCCGACTCCAGCTCCAGGAAGGCCGCGAGCCACAGGGCACGGGCGGGCACCGGGCCCGGGTGCAGGCTGAGGGCGTGCCGCAGCCGGGTGCGGCCCTCGGCGATCCGCCCGCAGGCCACCCACAGGAACCACAGGGAGACGGCGATCTCGACGGCGGTGTCGGCCTCGGTGCTCGGCGACAGCGGCGCGGTCGTCGGGTCCATGGCGGCGGCCAGGTCGGGGAGTTCCCGCAGGGCGAGGTCCCTGGCGTCGAGCTGCCGTCCCCGCTGCCACCAGTCGGCGGCCCGCCGGGCCAGCTTCACGCACCACCTGCGGTGGTGCAGGACGACCACCCAGCGGTCTCCGCGCGCCGTGAGCCGGCGGGCGCCGACGGCCCGCATGGGATGCGGCATCCAGTAGCGGGGCAGGCCGTCCTCGCCGTCGAAGAGGTCGTCGACGGGGAGGAGCGCGAGGGGCGCGAGGCGGTCGAGGACCTCCTGGACCTCCGCGGCGGGCAGCGAGCCGGAGGCGCAGACCTCGCGGACGGCGTCCCGGCCGAAGGCGCCTTCGAAGACGGACAGCCGCTCCCACAGGAGCTGTTCGGCCGGTCCGGCGCTCTCGTAGCCGCGCTCGGCCGCGGCGAGCTGGTCAAGGCCGACCGGTTCGCCCCACAACATTTCGTTTTCCGCCGATTCCCCTGCCCACATGCGCCGCAGCCCCCGTGTTCCTTCCCCGTCCCTCTCCTGTGACTTAGGACGGATTTAATGGAAATCAGCCACCGTCGCGGCTTGAATGCATTTGCCCTGGTCCACATCCTGGGGCTTCCCGCAGCCCACACCCAGGGATTGGCCGGGATCGACCAAGGAGGTACATGGATACCGGGGAATCCGTCCTGGGAGAAGCGGATCTGTCATTGATCCACGCACTGCAGATCGCCCCGCGCGCCAGCTGGACCCAGCTGGCGGGGGTTCTGGGGACGAGCCCCGACACCCTCGCCCGGCGCTGGGAGCACCTCAATTCCGGCGGCTACGCCTGGAACTCGCTGCTCGCGGCCCGTCTCGGCACGGACGCCACGCTGTACGCCTGGGTCGAGCTTGAGTGCGTCCCCGGCGACGCGGAGGCCACCGCGATCCAGGTCGCCGGCGACCCCTGCACCCTCGGCGTCCACCAGGTGACCGGCGACGCCGACCTCGTGCTCCTCGTGGTCTGGCCCGACCTGTACGCGCTCGACGCCTACCTCGCGGACCGCATCCGCCGACTGCCCGGAGTGCTCCGGTCCCGCACCCAGGTCGTCACACGGCTGCACAACCGCCCCTACCGGTCACGGATCGAACAACTCCCGCCGTCCCAGGCCCAGCTGCTCGCCGAGGCCGTGAACGGCGACCGGCGGCCCCGCTCCGCGCACACGCGCGCGTACCCGTACGTGACCGAGCTCGACCGGCGACTGGTCGCGGAACTGGCCGGGGACGCCCGCCGCAGCGCCGCCGAGCTCGCCCGGCAGTGCGGCACGAGCGAGTCCACCGTGCGCCGCAGACTGGACGCCCTCACCGGCGCCGGCGTGCTCCACCAGCACTGCCAGGCGGCCCCCCGGTTCTCCGGGCGCCCGGTCTGGGCGATGGTCACGGCCGACGTCCCGCCGCTCGACGTCCCGGCGACCGTGGCCGCGCTGGCCCGACTGCGGCAGACCCGCGTGATCACCTCGGTCACCGGGCCGCACAACCTGGCCCTCGCCATGTGGCTCCGTACCGTCGACGAACTCCACGACATCACGGCGGCCATGGTGCGGGCCGCCCCGGCACTCCGCGTCGCGGGCACCTCGCTGTCGCTCCGCACCCACAAGATAGGCGCACAGGTCCTCGGCCCCGACGGCCGGCGGACGCACCACGTACGGCCCTACTGCGCCCCCTGAGGCCCGGCTCAGGCCCGCCGAGACCCGCCGAAGCCCGCTGACGGGCGGTCAGGCTCGGCGGGTCACCGGAGTCTTCGTGACGGTCAGGCCGGGCGGGAGGCCTTGATCGAGTACATCAGGGGGATGCGGGGACGGTCCGCGGGGAAGCGGTAGTAGCCGTCCTCGTGCCGCTGGAGCGCGCCGTAGCGCGGGAACAGCGACGCCTCGTGCTCGTGCAGGAACTCGATCCGCAGACCGGCCTTGGCGAGCGCCGTGACGACCTCGCCGACCGGGTGCACCCACTCCACGCTGCGGTTGTGGACGGTGGCCGCGTCGAGATCGGCGTACGTGCCCGGGGAGGTGTCCACCCAGGGCTCGCGGACGAAGTAGTCATGGACGATCCGGCTGCCGGTCTCGTCGTCGAGCGAATCGGTCAGCGGGTGGAACTCCGCCACGTAGAGGAAGCCGCCGGGCGCGACGAGCGAGGCGGCGATCTCCGCCCAGCGGTCGATGTCCGGGAGCCAGCACAGCGCCCCGCTGCCGGTGTAGACGATGTCGTACGCGCGGTCCGGGACGGCCTCCGCGGCGTCGTACACGTCGGCGGCGACGAACGCGGCCCGGTCCTGCGAGAGGCCCAGGTCGGTCGCGAGCGAGCGGGCCGTCTCGACGGCCGGCTCGGAGAAGTCCAGGCCGACGACGTGCGCGGCGCCGTGCCGGGCCCAGGAGAGCGTGTCGAGGCCGATGTGGCACTGCAGGTGCAGCAGGGAGCGCCCGGTGACGTCACCGACCTCCGCGAGCTCGAAGTCGCGCAGGGCGTCCTTGCCCGCGCGGAAGGCGTCGAGGTCGTAGAACTCGCTCGCGGCGTGGATCGGGACGCGCTCGTCCCAGCGCGCGCGGTTGGCCTCGAGCCAGTCTTCGGGGGTCGGAGAGTACATGTCGGCGAGGTTATCCACAGGCCGGGGAGGACGCGACCCGAATCGTCCGCCGGCCGGAGCATCATGGGTCCATGACTGAGAGCAAGAACCCCGAGCTCCCCGCGGAGACCCCTGCGTGGGAGCGGCGCTTCCGCGCACCGCGCGTCTCCCTGCCCGAGTGGGCCGAGGAGGCCCCCGACCGCTCGCTGTTCGTCTCCAACGCGACGGGGACGTACGAGCTGTACGCCTGGGACCGGGCGAGCGGCGCCCAGCGGCAGGTCACGGACCGGCCGAACGGCACGACGGACGGCACGCTGTCCCCGGACGGTGCGTGGGTCTGGTGGTTCGCGGACACCGACGGGGACGAGTTCGGGGTGTGGATGCGCCAGCCGTTCGCCGGCGGCCCCGACGAGCCCGCCGTGCCCGGCCTCGACGCCTCCTACCCGGCCGGACTCGCCATCGGCCGCGAGGGCACGCTCGTGGTCGGCCGCTCCACGGACGAGGACGGCTCCACGGTCCATCTCGTACGCCCCGGGGCCGGCGCCCCCGTCGAGATCTACCGGCACCGGGAGTCGGCCGGGGTCGGCGACCTCTCGTACGACGGCGCGCTGATCGCGATCGAGCACACCGAGCACGGCGACGCGATGCACTCGGCGCTGCGCGTGCTGCGCGCCTCGGACGCGGCCGTCCTCGCCGACCTCGACGACACCAAGGGCGGCACGGAGGAGCTGGGGCTCACGGTCCTCGGCTTCGCCCCGGCGGCGGGGGACACCCGGCTGCTCGTCGGGCACCAGCGGCGCGGCCGCTGGGAGCCGATGCTGTGGGACGTGGCGGCGGGCACCGAGACCGACCTCCGGCTCGACCTGCCGGGCGACGTGTCGGCGGAGTGGTACCCGGACGGCTCCGGGCTGCTGATCGTGCACAGCTTCGAGGCGCGCAGCGAGCTCTGGCGGTACGAGATCGCCACCGGCGCCCTGGTCCGGGTGGAGACCCCGGCCGGTTCGGTGTCGAGTGCGACGGCCCGGCCCGACGGCAGCGTCGAGTACCTGTGGTCGTCGGCCGCCGAGCCGCCGGTGGTGCGCTCCACGGCCGGCGGTGTCGTCCTCGACCCGCCCGGCGCGAAGGCTCCGCCGTCGGTGCCCGTGGAGGACGTGTGGGTGGACGGGCCCGGCGGCCGGGTCCACGCGCTCGTGCAGCGCCCGGCGGAGGGCGAGGGCCCCTTCCCCACGATCTTCGAGGTGCACGGGGGTCCGGCCTGGCACGACAGCGACGCCTTCGCGTCGGGACCGGCGGCCTGGGTGGACCACGGGTACGCGGTGGTGCGGGTCAACTACCGCGGCTCGACGGGGTACGGCCGCGAGTGGACCGACGCGCTCAAGCACCGGGTCGGCCTGATCGAGCTGGAGGACATCGCCGCGGTCCGCGCCTGGGCGGTGGCGAGCGGCCTCGCCGACCCGTCGCGCCTCGTCCTGTCCGGCGGCTCCTGGGGCGGCTACCTCACGCTCCTCGGCCTGGGCACCCAGCCGGACGACTGGGCGGTGGGCCTGGCGGCGGTCCCGGTCGCGGACTACGTCACGGCGTACGAGGACGAGATGGAGGCCCTCAAGGCGCTGGACCGGACCCTGCTCGGCGGTTCGCCGGAGGAGGTGCCCGAGCGGTACGCGGCCTCGTCGCCGCTGACGTACGTGGACGCGGTGAAGGCCCCGGTGCACGTCTCGGCCGGCGTCAACGACCCGCGCTGCCCGATCCGGCAGATCGACAACTACGTGGACCGGCTGGCGGCCCGGGGCGCGGTCCACGAGGTGTACCGGTACGACGCGGGCCACGGCTCGCTGGTGGTGGAGGAGCGGATCAAGCAGGTCGGCCTGGACCTGGCTTTCGCCGCGAAGCACCTGGGGGTGTCCGGCCCGGCCTGACCGACGGCCGCGCGGGGACCCGGCCGACGGGGGGCGGGGCGGGCTTGCGTACCGTGGGGGCGTGTACCGGTTCCTGAGAACGCCCCGCTGGTGGGGGATCAACGCGTTCGTCCTCCTCGCGATCCCGTTCTGCGTCTTCATGGGCACCTGGCAGCTCGGCAAGTTCGAGGACCGCGTCGACTCCCATCAGGAGGCCGAGCAGCGGCCCGCCGCGAGCTCGCTGAAGGCGGAGCCGCTGGCGTCCCTGCTGCCGGTGGACACGGAGACCTCGGGCCGGTCGGCGGAAGCCCGCGGCAGGTTCGGGGAGCAGTTCCTCGTCCCCGACCGCGAGCTGGACGGCCGCTCCGGCTCGTACGTCCTGACGCTGCTCAGGACGGACGGCGGCCGGTCCCTGCCGGTGGTCCGCGGCTGGCTCCCCACGGGCGCGAAGGCCCCCGCCCCGCCGTCCGGCGAGGTCACGGTGGTGGGCGCGCTCCAGGCCTCGGAGAACGCGGGCACGAAGGGCGTCAGCGCGGCGGGCGGGCTGCCCGAGGGGCAGCTCGGCATGATCAGCGCGGCGGCCCTGGTGAACGTGGTGACGGACGACGTCTACGACGCCTGGATCACCCTCGCCGACTCCCCCGCCGGGCTGACGCCGGTACCGGCCGCCGCCGCGGCGGGCACCGGCCTGGACGCGAAGGCCTTCCAGAACCTCGGCTACACGGCGGAGTGGTTCGTCTTCGCCGGCTTCGTCGTCTTCATGTGGTTCCGCCTCGTGCGCCGCGAGGCGGAGGCGTCCCGGGACGAGGCACTGGGCCTGTAGCTCCCCGGGCCGGGGCCACCGGCCCTGGCAGGTGGGTCCCGGCGGCGCCTCAGGAGGCGTTCAGGATGCCGGTCCGGTAGATGACGCCGGCGCAGGCGTTCGTGACGATCGCCGACGCCGTGGGGCCGCCCGGCTCCGCGGTGTGGCTGACCACGACGCTGCCGTCCGCGGGAGCGTCGTCCTCGTGGAGCAGCTGGGTCGTGACACCGGTCCCGGCGTCGGAACCCGCGCCCGCCTCCGCGCCCGTGCCCGCCGTGCCGGTGCCTCCGGTGCCCGTGGTGGGGCCGGGGTCGGCGGTGGTGGTCGGCGGGACCGTCGGCGGCTGCGTGGTGGGCTGCTCGGTCGGCGTGGGCGGCGTCGGAGTCGGGGTGGTCCCCGTCGTCGGACAGGTCTCGCTCGGCACCCAGACGAACTTCACCTCGTACGAACCGTTGGGCTTCAGGACGAGCGAGGAGGACTCCTGCGAGGGGTCGGGCAGGCCGCTGCCGTTGTCCCCCGAGGTGTGCCGGACCACCGCGATCCGTCCCGGGTCGGCCGCGCCGCGCGCCTCGAAGCCGACGACGCCGCTGCCGTCGACGACGCAGTCCCGGCCCGACACGTTGGCGATGCGGAAGTTGCCGTAGAACCTGCCCTGGTCGTCGGGGCCCTGCGCTCCCTCGCTGCTGACGCCGAGCTGGTCGGGGCCGCAGCGGGACGCGGAGCCGTTGCCCGCGCCCTGCGACTGCTGCTGCCCGCCGGCGGCGCCCGGCGACTGCCCGCCGCCGGTCCCCTGGCCGGCGCCCTGGCTCGGCGAGACGCCGGTCGCGGGGCCGTGGGTGCTCTGGCCGCCCTCGGCGCCGGCCTCGGCGCCGGTGCCGCCCTGGGCGTCCTCGCCGTGGCCCGCGTTCACGGCGTCGGCCGCGGAGAGGCCGCCCGAGGAGGCGACGTGCACGAACGCGGGAACGGCCGTCCCGATGAGGACGACGGCGGCGCAGGCGCCGACGAGGGCCTGGCGCTTGCGGGCGCGGCGCGCGGGGACGGCACGGCGCAGGTGGTCCAGCGAGCCCGCGGAGGGCTCCAGGCCGGCGACGGCCCCCTGGAAGAGCCGCCGCAGCGCGAGTTCGTCGTCACCGTCGCCCTCGCCGGGTCCGGGCTCGATCTTCACCATGCGCTGTCCACTCACGTCGTTGCGTTCATCCAGGGCGTCGTGCTCGTCACGAGCACCGCCGTCCTCACGGGGCCTCCCACCTGACACCGGGCCGGGCACGGAGCCGGGCACCACGTCGGGCACCGCGTCGCGCACAGCCTCAGGCACCACGTCGGGCACCGCGTCGGGTGCCTTGCCGGGTCCCTTGCCGGACACCGGTTCGGGCACCTCGTCAGGTGTCCTGCCGGAGGTCTCGCTCATGCCGTCGCTCCCATCGCGACGCGCAGCGCCGCGATGCCCCGCGAGCCGTACGCCTTCACGGACCCCAGGGATATCCCGAGCGTCTCGGCGACCTGAGCCTCGGTCATGTCGGAGAAGTACCGCAGGGCGAGCACCTCGCGCTGGCGCCGCTGGAGGCCGCGCATCGCCTTGATCAGGTCCTCGCGCTCCAGCTGCTCGTACGCCCCCTCCTCCGCGCTGGCCATGTCCGGCATGGGCTTGGACAGCAGCTTGAGGCCGAGGATGCGGCGGCGCAGCGCGGACCGGGAGAGGTTCACGACGGTCTGGCGCAGGTACGCGAGCGTCTTCTCGGGCTCGCGGACGCGCTTGCGGGCCGAGTGGACGCGGATGAACGCCTCCTGGACGACGTCCTCGCAGGAGGCCGTGTCGTCGAGGAGCAGCGCGGCGAGACCGAGCAGCGACCGGTAGTGGGCGCGGTAGGTCTCGGTCAGGTGGTCGACGGTGGTTCCGGCGGCCGAGGTGCCCTCGGCGCTGGCGCGCGGCGCCGGGATCGCGTCCATCCCGGCCGCGCGGGGCGCGGCGGGCACGGGGGCGATCACCGGCATCCCGCCGAGTGGGCGCGGGCGTCTGAACGGACGGACCGCGGGGCCGCGTACGGGGCCGACGGCACTTCCGCGCAGGGGGAGCACGGCGGCGCCCCGCACGGGGAGCACGCCTGTGCCCGCGCCGCGGAGCGGAGCGATGGTCGCGATGTCGAGTACCTCTGCCACGCCTGTTGGACACACGTCCCCCCGACAGGGTTGTACGCGTACGCCACCCTTTTTGACGGTGAGTCGTATGTCCTCATGCGTAACCGTTCTCCCCCTGTGCCCCGCTTTCACGGCGTGTTCCGCGCCACACGGTCGTGGGTGAACGCAGAGACGCCTCCACCCGGCCGTTGGTTGCGGCAGGGGGGAAAAGCATCCTCTTCCACGGCATCACCGCAGTTCAAGAGGTATCTGACGCCTAATTGCTCACAGGACGTCCACAGATCCTACAAAGCTGTGACAACCGATTCCGCGATCTGAAGGGCGTTCAGGGCCGCGCCCTTGCGCAGGTTGTCGGCGCAGACGAAGAAGTCGAGCGCACGCTCGTCGTCCATGGAGCGCCGGACCCGTCCCACCCAGGTGGGGTCGGTGCCGGCGACGTCGGCGGGGGTGGGGAAGTCGCCCGCGGCGGGGTCGTCGTACAGCACGACGCCGGGCGAGGTCGCCAGGATCTCGTGGGCGCGCTCGACCGGCACGGGGTGCTCGAAGCGCGCGTGGACGGAGACGGAGTGCCCGGTCACGACGGGCACGCGGAGGCAGGTGACGGCGACCCGCAGTGCGGGGAGGCCGAGGATCCGGCGGGTCTCGTCCCGGACGTGCTCCTCCTCCGAGGAGGCCCCGTCGGCGCCGGGCGTGCCCGACCAGGGCAGGACGTTGAGCGCGAGGGGCCCGGGGAAGGGGCCGGTGTTGTCGCCGACGGCCCGTCGTACGTCACCGGGGTGGGTGCCGAGGTCGTCGCTGCCGGCGACCAGGCCCAGTTGGGCGCGGAGCGCCTCGACGCCCGCCTGTCCGGCGCCGGCGCCGCTCGCGGCCTGCTGGGCGGTGACGACGAGCTCGGACAGCCCGAACTCGGCGTGCAGGGTGCCCACGGCGACGATCAGAGCGAGGGTGGTGGAGCCGGGGCTCGCCACGATGCCGCGGGGCCGTACGCGCGCGGCGTGGGGGTTGGTCTCGGGGACCACCAGGGGCACGTCGGGGTCGGCGCGGAAGGCCGCCGAGGTGTCCACGACGACGGCGCCCTTGGCGGCGGCGATGGGCGCCCACTGCGCCGCGACCGCCTCGGGGGCCAGGAAGAGCGCCAGGTCGACGCCTTCCAGGGCTTCCTCGGAGAGCGCGAGGATCTCGCACTCCTCCCCGCGCACGGCGGCCTTGCGGCCCGCCGAGCGCGGGGAGGCGAGGAGTCGGATCTCGCCCCAGACGTCCGCGTGGTGCGACAGCATCTGGAGCATCACCGAGCCGACGGCTCCGGTCGCACCGACGACCGCGAGCGTCGGCTTCGGCGTCATCGGCCGGTGCCTCCGTAGACGACGGCCTCGTCCGAGTCGCTGTCCAGACCGAAGGCGGTGTGGACGGCGCGCACGGCCTCGTTGACGTCGTCGGCGCGGGTGACGACCGAGATGCGGATCTCGGAGGTCGAGATGAGCTCGATGTTCACGCCCGCGTCGGACAGCGCCTTGAAGAAGTCCGCGGTGACGCCGGGGTTCGTCTTCATGCCGGCGCCGACCAGGGAGATCTTGCCGATCTGGTCGTCGTAGCGGAGCGAGTCGAAGCCGATCGCGCCCTTCGCCTTCTCCAGCTCGTCGAGGGCCTTGCGGCCCTCGGCCTTCGGGAGGGTGAAGGAGATGTCCGTGAGGCCGGTGGAGGCCGCGGACACGTTCTGCACGATCATGTCGATGTTGATCTCGGCGTCCGCGACGGCGCGGAAGATGGCCGCGGCCTCGCCCGGCTTGTCCGGCACGCCGACGACGGTGATCTTCGCCTCGGAGGTGTCGTGGGCGACACCCGAGATGATGGCCTGCTCCACCTTCTGGTCCCCTTGCGGTTCGTTGCTGACCCACGTGCCCTGGAGTCCCGAGAAGGACGAGCGGACGTGGATCGGGATGTTGTAGCGGCGCGCGTACTCGACGCAGCGGTGCAGCAGCACCTTGGAGCCGGATGCGGCGAGCTCCAGCATGTCCTCGAAGGAGATCCAGTCGATCTTCTTCGCCTTCTTCACGACGCGCGGGTCGGCCGTGAAGACGCCGTCGACGTCGGTGTAGATCTCGCAGACCTCGGCGTCGAGCGCGGCGGCGAGCGCCACGGCCGTGGTGTCGGAACCACCGCGGCCCAGCGTGGTGATGTCCTTCTTGTCCTGGGACACGCCCTGGAAGCCCGCGACGATGGCGATGTTGCCCTCGTCGAGGGCGGTGCGGATCCGGCCCGGCGTGACATCGATGATGCGCGCTTTGTTGTGGACCGAGTCGGTGATGACGCCTGCCTGGCTGCCCGTGAACGACTGGGCCTCGTGGCCCAGGTTTTTGATCGCCATGGCCAGCAGGGCCATGGAGATCCGCTCTCCGGCGGTCAGCAGCATGTCGAACTCACGCCCGGCAGGGATCGGGGATACCTGCTCGGCGAGATCGATCAGCTCGTCCGTCGTGTCGCCCATCGCGGAAACCACGACGACGACCTGGTGGCCGTCCTTCTTGGTGTCCACGATTCGCTTGGCGACGCGCTTGATGCCTTCGGCATCGGCAACGGAGGAGCCTCCGTACTTCTGCACGACAAGGCCCACGTGCGCTCCTCGCTCAGTCTGTGCCGCAGCCGGCGCTGCGATCGGCTCAGTCTATCGAGGGACCTGGAAACGCCGACCGTATATCACATCCTGAGATACGAAGCTCAGCAAGTGATCATCCCTTGACGGAACGGCCCCGCAGGCCCAGCGGGGCCGCGATCTCTTCGAGCATCACGCGGCCGGCTTCCTCGGCGAGGTCGTCCTCGGTGAGGTCCTCGTCGGTGTCGAGGCCGTCGAGGGCGGCGAGGGGCTGGTCGAGGCGGACGTGCGCGACGAGGGACTGGAGGGCGCGGAGGGTGGCCGAGGCCGTGGGGCCCCAGTTGGAGAAGTAGGAGAACTGCCACCACCAGAGGGCCTCGCTGGTGCGGCCCGCGCGGTAGTGCGCGAGGCCGTGGCGGAGGTCGGTGACGATGTCGGCGAGGTTGTCGGAGATCCGGGCCGGGACGGGCGCCTTGCGCGGCTCGTAGGGGTCGAAGACCTCGGAGAAGACGTCGACCGGGTCGAGCATCACCGCGAACCGCTCGCGCAGGTCGTCGACGTCCGGCTCGGGTCCCGTGTCGGTCTCGTACCGCTCGTCGGGGACGATGTCCTCGTGCGCGCCGAGCCGGCCGCCCGTGAGGAGCAGCTGGGAGATCTCCAGGAGCAGGAAGGGCACGGCGCTGTCCGGCTCGTCGCCCTTGGCGACCTCGGTGGTCGCGACGATGAAGCTCTCGATCGAGTCGGAGATCTGGACCGCGAAGTCGTCGGGGTCCTGCGTGACGGAGTGCAGTGTGGCGTCAGACATCGAGCAGCCTCCCTGAGAGCGCACCGGCCCTGTCGTCATACATCTAGCAGCCTCCGTCCCTCGAAGGCACGGCCGAGGGTCACCTCGTCCGCGTACTCCAGGTCGCCACCGACCGGGAGCCCGCTGGCGAGCCGGGTCACCTTCAGCCCCATGGGCTTGATCATCCGCGCCAGGTACGTCGCGGTGGCCTCGCCCTCCAGGTTCGGGTCGGTCGCGAGGATCAGCTCGGTGACGGCACCGTCCGCGAGCCGCGCGAGCAGCTCGCGGATGCGCAGGTCGTCCGGGCCGACGCCCTCGATCGGGCTGATCGCACCGCCGAGGACGTGGTACCGGCCGCGGAACTCGCGGGTCCGCTCGATCGCCACGACGTCCTTGGGCTCCTCGACCACGCAGATGACGGTGAGGTCGCGCCGCGGGTCCCGGCAGATGTTGCACTGCTCCTGCTGTGCCACGTTGCCGCAGACCGCGCAGAACCTGACCTTCTCCTTGACCTCCAGGAGCGCGTGCGCGAGCCGCCGGACGTCCGTCGGCTCGGCCTGGAGGACGTGGAAGGCGATCCGCTGCGCGCTCTTGGGACCGACGCCGGGCAGCCTGCCCAGCTCGTCGATGAGGTCCTGAACCACGCCTTCGTACAACGGAACGCCCTCCTCGGGAGTGCTTGATTCTTACGGTAGTGGCTGGAAGTGCTCGTTAGAAGAGCAGGCTCAGAAGCCCAGGCCCGGCATGCCGCCCATGCCCTGGGCCAGCGGGCCGAGCTTGGCCTGCTGGAGCTGCTGCGCGTTGTCGTTGGCGGCCTGGACGGCGGCCACGATCAGGTCGGCGAGGGTCTCGGTGTCCTCCGGGTCGACCGCCTTGGGGTCGATCACCAGGCCGCGGAGCTCGCCGGAGCCGGTGACGGTCGCCTTCACGAGGCCGCCGCCCGCCTGGCCGTCGACCTCGGTCGCGGCCAGTTCCTGCTGCGCCTGGGCGAGGTCCTGCTGCATCTTCTGGGCCTGCTGGAGAAGCTGCTGCATGTTGGGCTGGCCACCACCGGGAAACACGGTCACTCACTCCTGAGGTTCGTCGCGTCCGAAGTTCGGTACGTCCGTATGTGTCGGTACGCCGAGCCTACGTGGTCCCCGCCCGCCCTGCCTCCATCACTCTTTCGGGTGAGAAACTGCGGCCTCCTCTACCTGATCAACACCCTCTTGTGGGCGCAAATCCCGGGATTCCGGGCCCGCCGCCCACCATTCGGCGGTAGGAAGGGCAGGCACCACGTGCACCGCACGTCACAGAAGGACATGAGCGCTGAGCTGAACAGAGGAGTCCCCCGGTGAGCCAGCAGCCGGAGATGCAGCCACCGGGGCCCCCCGGGGGAGACGTCCACCGCGATCTGACCGGTACGCCGTTCCCCCTGGGCGACTGGGGTGAGCCGGCGGAACGGCTCGACGAGCTGTACCGCTGGGTGGAGTCCCAAGCCCTCCGCACGGCGGAGTGGTACCTCTCGGACCGTGTCTGGAAGCGCCGCTGCGCCCGGGCCCTGCGGGTCGGCACGGCCGCCGGGGTGATCGCGGGCGCCGCGCTGCCGCTGCTGGACCTGACCGGGGTCGCCGCGGGCGCCGCCGGCTGGGGCTACCTGTCGCTGCTGCTGGGTGCCGCCTGCATGGCCTGCGACCGGTACTTCGGCCTGACGTCCGGCTGGATAAGGAACGTGGCGACCGCGCAGGCCGTGCAGCGCCGTCTCCAGGCCCTGCAGTTCGACTGGGCCTCGGAGAGCGTCCGTGAGGTCCTGGGACCCACGGAGGGCACCGCCAGTGAGGCCGCGGAGCGATGTCTGGGGGTGCTGCGCCGCTTCTCGGAGGACGTGACGGAGCTCGTCCGGGCGGAGACCGCGGACTGGATGGTCGAGTTCCGTTCGGGTCCGGCGCCGCTCGCGCTGCAGTCGGCGGGCGTGGTGCCCGCGCGGGCCGAGAGCCACCACCCGGCGGGCCGTTTCCCGCTGCCGCCCGGCACCCGGCCGAACATGCCGCGCCAGCGGCCCCCGGAGGCCCGCTAGGGCCTGTCCGGGGGCGGCGCGGGGTGAGCGGCGCAACAGCTCAGCTCAGGATGATCATCGAGCCCTGGGCGAGGCTCCGGACCGCCGCCGCGTGCAGCCCCAGCCACACGTGGCGCTCCCGGGCGAAGGGGCTGCCGTCGTGCGGGACCGGGGCGGCCGGCTCCTCCAGGGAGGTCGGGCGCTCCGGCGGCAGCGGGGCCGCGGGCGGGTTCGCCGGGTCGATGCCGATCGAGGGCGCCACGAACTCGAGCTCCCGGAGCAGCCCGTACGAGGAGCCGAGGGGGCCGCCGCCCTCCAGGAGTTCGTCGGTGGTGAGCGGCGCCGGGAAGTCGACCGGCACGTACGCGCCCGCGTGGTCGTAGTGCCAGACCAGGTGGGACTGCTGGGCGGTCGCCTCGAACATCTCCAGGAGCTGTTCGTAGTCCCCGCCGAGCTCGCCGACCGGCTCGACCGGCAGCCCGCACACCTGGAGGAGGTACGCGCGGCGCAGGAAGTGCAGGGCCTCGTAGTCGAAGCCCGCGACGGGGGCGACGTCGCCGGAGAGCCCCGGCATGTACGCGTAGACGGGCACGGTGGGCAGACCGGACGCGCTGAGCACCGAGTCGAAGACGGCTATCTCTTCGGCGAAGGGATTGTCGGGGCTGTGGCACAGCACGTCGACGAGGGGGACCAGCCACAGGTCACAGGCCAAGGGAGGCTCGCTCTCCGTCGGTTGCAGGGACGGCCAGGGTAGTCGGCGCGACCGACGACGCCCACCCGCTGAGGAACTGCCCCGGGAGGCCGGGCCTCAACCCGACCTATCGGTCCGATGGCGTTCAGCGGGTCCGCTGTTCGAGGCGGTCGGCCCATTCCAGCGAGTGCGCGTTGTAGTCCCGTACGACCGCGACGGCCGCTTCCGCGTCGCCGCGCGTGATGGCGTCGACGAGTTCCACGTGCCCGCCCCACAGCCAGCCGAGGAGGTCCCGCTCGGAGCGCAGGTAGGGCACGGAGAAGACCCAGGCCTGGACGCGCAGTTTGTGCAGGAAGTCGGCGATGTAGGCGTTGGCGGCGACCAGGCGGCCCAGTTCGCGCCAGTAGCGGATGTCGTAGCCGATGAGGATGTCGAGGTCCCCGGCGCGGGCGGCGCGGGCGGCGGCCTCGCCCCTGCGCCGTACGGAGACGAGCGCGACGCCGATGCCGTGGTCGGGGACGTCGGCGCGGCCGGGCGGGGCGGCCGGCGGGAGCGGCGCGAGCATGGGCGCGTGGCGGCGGAAGATGCCGTCGACGACGAGCATCCGGGCCTCGACCATGCCCCGGTAGTCGTCGACCGAGTAGTGGTGGACGCGGAAGCCGCGGTGCTGGTCGGAGTCGAGGAGCCCCTGCGCGCAGAGGTCGACGAGCGCTTCCCGTACGGGCGTCGCGGACACGCCGTACTGCTCGGCGATCTGCTTGACGGTGAATTCCTCGCCGGGCTGGAGACGGCCCGCGAGCACCTCGTCACGCAGCGCGTCCGCGATCTGCTGTCGCAAGGTGTTGCGGGTGACAGCTCCGCTCGCGGGCATGGGTCGGCCCCCTCCGTCCGGCTTCGGGACACCCTAGTCCAAACGGAGGAAACCTCCCCGGTACTGCGGTTACGCGGTGTGCTCGTCGGCCACCGAGAGGGCCGCGTCCAGCGCCGCCAGGCCTTCCTTGACCTCCGCCTCGGAGACGTTGCAGGCGGGAACGGCGTGGGTGCGGTTCATGTTCACGAAGGGCCACAGGCCCTGCTTCTTGGCCGCGGCGCCGAAGGCGGCCATCGGCGCGTTGGCCTCGCCGGCCGCGTTGTACGGGACGAGCGGCTCGCGCGTCTCGCGGTTCTTGACCAGGTCGAGCGCCCAGAAGACGCCCATGCCCCGGACCTCGCCGACCGACGGGTGGCGCTCGGCGAGCGCGCGCAGGCCGGGGCCGAGGACGGTCTCGCCGATGCGGGCGGCGTTCTCGACGACCTTCTCGTCCTCCATCACGTTGATGGTGGCGACGGCGGCGGCGCAGGCCAGCGGGTGACCGGAGTAGGTCAGTCCGCCCGGGTAGGGCCGCTTGTCGAAGGTGGCGGCGATCTCGGCGTTGATGGCGACGCCGCCGAGGGGCACGTAGCCGGAGTTGACGCCCTTGGCGAAGGTCATCAGGTCGGGCACGACGTCGAAGTGCTCGGCGGCGAACCACTTGCCGGTGCGGCCGAAGCCGGCCATGACCTCGTCGAGGACGAAGACGATGCCGTACTTGTCGCAGATCTCGCGGACGCCGGCGAGGTAGCCGGGCGGCGGGGTCATGATGCCGGCGGTGCCGGGCACGGTCTCCAGGATGATCGCGGCGATGGTCGCCGGGCCCTCGAAGGCGATGGTGTCCTCGAGGTGCTGGAGGGCGCGGGCGCACTCCTCCGCCTCGGTGGTGGCGTAGAAGGGCGAGCGGTAGAGGAACGGCGCCCAGAAGCGCACGACGCCGGCGGAGCCGTTGTCGGAGGCCCAGCGGCGCGGGTCGCCGGTCAGGTTGATCGCGGTGGAGGTGGCGCCGTGGTACGAGCGGTAGGCGGAGAGCACCTTCGTGCGGCCGGTGTGCAGCCGGGCCATGCGGACGGCGTTCTCGACGGCCTCGGCGCCGCCGTTGGTGAAGAAGATCTTGTCCAGGTCGCCCGGGGTGCGCTCGGCGATGAGGCGTGCGGCCTCGGAGCGGACGTCCACGGCGAAGGCGGGCGCGAAGGTCGCGAGCTTCCCGGCCTGCTCCTGGATCGCGGCGACCACCTTGGGGTGCTGGTAGCCGATGTTCGTGTAGACGAGGCCGCTGGTGAAGTCCAGGTAGCGGTTTCCGTCGTAGTCCCAGAAGTACGAACCCTCGGCGCCGGCGACGGCGAGCGGGTCGATCAGGCCCTGGGCGGACCAGGAGTGGAACACGTGCGCGCGGTCGGCGGCCTTGACGGCCGCGCCGGCCTGGGGATCGGGTTCGACGACATGAGGGGTCATGGGGTCGAGGGTAAGGAAGCCCAGGTGGGGCGGGCCATGGCCATCTTGTCCACCGAGACCGGGACGGACGCGACACCTTGCTCCTTCCCCGATTCCCGCCTCGTTCTCGTTCTCGTTCTCATTGACAGCACGCTGTCGAAGTGACAGTCTTCTGTCATGGGAACCGAGACTGACACCAGGACCGTCCACCTCGCCGTCTACGACACCCTCGCCGACTGGGAGACGGGCCACGCCACGGCCTGGCTCGCCCGCGCCGGCTACACGATCAGGACCGTCGGCCCGGTCGCCGGAAAGCCCGTCACCACCATCGCCGGCATCCGGATCGTCCCCGACCTCGCACTCGCCGACCTCGGCCCCGAGGACAGCTCCCTGCTGATCCTCCCGGGCGCCGAGAAGTACGACGAGGGCGACGAACTGGCCCCGTTCACCGCCAAGGCCCGCGCCTTCCTCGACGCCGGCGTCCCGGTCGCCGCGATCTGCGGCGCCACCGCGGGCCTGGCCAAGGAGGGCCTCCTCGACGACCGCCCCCACACGAGCGCCGTCTCCTTCTACCTCGACGCAACGGGCTACAAGGGCGGCGAGCACTACGTCGACACGGACGCGGTGACGGCCGGGGACCTGATCACCGCGGGCCCGACGGAGCCGGTCGCGTTCGCCCGCGAGATCTTCGCCCGGCTCGGCGCGTACGAAGGCAAGCGGGACGCCTGGTTCCGGCTCTTCCACGACTCGGACCCGGCCGCCTTCCACGAGCTGAACTCGTGAGCCGGGCACAGCAGGACGCCCTCTCCCGTACGGCACTGGGCGTCTTCCGGCTCAACGGCCAGTTCCTCGCGGCGTCGGAGCGGCTGGCCGAACCGGCCGGCCTCACCGCCGCCTGGTGGCAGGTCCTCGGCGCCGTGCTCCGCGAGCCGCTCCCGGTCGCCGGGATCGCCCGCGCCATGGGCATCACCCGCCAGAGCGTCCAGCGCGTCGCCGACCTCCTCGTACGGGAGGGCCTGGCCGCCTACGAGCCGAACCCCGCCCACCGCAGGGCCAAGCTCCTCGCCCCCACGGACGCCGGGCACGCCGCCGTCCGCCGCATCGACCCCGGCCACGCCGAACTGGCCGCCGAGCTCCAGCGGGAGTTGGGCGGCCAGGAGGCCTTCGACGAGACGGTTCGCGTTCTCGAACGGCTCTCGGCCGCCCTGGAGGCCGTCAACGCCCGCCACGAGGGCCGGGGGCCCGCCACGGAGCCGCCCGCGCGCGCGTAGAGCGCGTAACGGCGGGGCGGGACGGGGTGGTTCGGGCCGCGGCGATCCGCGGCCCGTATGCCACGCTTCGCGCCATGGACACGCCAGGGCGCAGCGCCGCCACCTCGATCACCGGCTGGGGCATGGTCCTCAGCGGGGCAGCCGCCGTAGTCGCCACCGTCTGCGAGGTCTCTCCGTACCCGCCGCTCATACCCGAACTGACCCTCGCCGGGCTGTCGGCGCTGTTCGCGGCGGGCTGGGTGGTCGCCTCGCACCGGGCCGACGCACGTGCGCGCGACCCGCTGAGCAAGCCGTACCGCGAGAGCGGGCGGCCGAACCGGGCCCTGCCGTATCTCTTCGCCTTCGGCATCCCCGTCGCCACCTTCGCCGCCTTCCTGACGGCCTTCACGGTCAGCCCCGACTACGGCCGCGAGACCGAGCGCCTGGAGCGCGCCGGGTACGACGAGTACGAGGTCTCCGTCGTCCGCCTCGCCGGCGACCCCGAGTTCCACGAGGGCGACCAGGACCGGGACCCGTACTACCTCACCGACCTCACCCTCCGGATCCCGTACGAGGCCGGCCCCCGCGAGGTCACCGTCCGCGGCATGTACACCCGCTACACGGCTCCCAGGCCCGGCACGAAGGTCGACGTCTACTTCGCGCCCCGCGACCCCGCCACGCCCGTGGTCGAGGACGGCATGCGCACCTCGACCCGCTGGTTCCTCGTCGTCTTCCTCGGCCTCTGGATCTGGCCCCTGATCCTGGTCGCGGGCAGCACCATCAAGAGCCTCTCGGACGAGGACGACGTCCACCGGCTGCGCCGCTTCGACCCCGGCACCCACCTACCCGCCCTCGCCATCCTGCTGACCGGCCTCGTCCTCCTCCTGCCGACGGCCGTGGGATTCGAGGTGGCGGGCTTCGACCAGCTGCCCGCCCTCCTCGCCACCCTCGCCCCGCCCCTCGCCCTCCTCTGGGTCCTCAAGCGGTACTGAACAGCGCGGTCACCGTGGTGCGGAGCAGCAGCGGATGCACGAACCGGTCCGACCCCGTCGGCGGGAAGCGCCACGACAGCGGCCACGTCCTCCCCTTCAGCGCCGGCACGGGCACGTAGCTCACGTGCGCGGGCCCGGCGTTGAACCGCGTCACCCCGCGCGGCCACGCCTTGTACGCCGTCGTCCCCGGCGGCACCAGGAAGTACACCCCGCGCCGCCCGTTCGCCTCTATCACCACGGGCCCCGGATCCCCGCCCGTGAGCGCCTCCATCCAGTCGGCCAGCCGACGCCCTTCCTCGCCGTCGACCCGCACCGCGTCGAATTGCACTCCCGCCTTACGGAGTTGGAATCCGGAAACAGGAATCCAATCCACGTTTACTTCCCGATTCTCTTCATTCACGAGGACATGCTCCCGCGCCGACGCTAGCGTTTTCCACGACTGCGGTGGGCGCGTCGGCAACCCCTTGACCTGCATCAACGCACCCCCTACGCAGTCGAATTCGGCGGGGAGCAGTTGAGACCGGTTGAGATCGGTTGAGTCCGAATGGGGATCGCGATGGCGCGAGCGGAGAACAAGGAATCAGTCGGCCCTGCGGCCAGGATGGCAGCGGCGGTCGCAAAGCGATTGCGCACGAAGAAGGGCCTCACACAGGAACAGCTCGGCGCCCAGATGGGCTTCACCGGCGCCGCGATCAGTGCGATGGAACGACTGATCCACCCGGTCAGCGACGACATGCTCGTCCACCTCGAACGCGTCCTCGGCGGTGGCACGGGCATCTTCGAGGAGATGCGGGAGCTCGTACGACTCGAGAAGCTGCCGGAACAGTTCCGCGAGTATGCGCCGATCGAGCAGAAGGCGGTGGCGTTGTGGTTGTACGCCAACCACGTCGTGCACGGGCTGTTCCAGACGGAGGCGTACGCGCGCGCGTTGATCGGGGGCGGCCATCCGGAGCCGACGCCGGAGCGGGCGGAGGAGCTGGTCGGCGGTCGGATGGCACGGAAGGCGCTGTTCGACCGGAAGCAGGTGTGCGAGATCGAGCTGATCCTCGACGAGTCGGTGCTGAGGCGTCCGCTCGGGAACAAGGAGGTCATGAGGGAACAGTTGGCTTACTTGGCGGAGTGCGCCCGGAGAAGGAACGTGAACCTTCAGGTGTTGCCGATGGACGCGGGGTTGGGCGGCGAGTACGCGGGCGACCGAGGCGATCTGAACGTCATCGAAACCCCGACCCATGATCGCGTCACCTACCTGGAGATCCAGCGCGAGAGCCTGCTGATTACCGACCGGGCGAAGGTGAGTGCCCACCTTCAGCAGTATGCGAAGATCCGGGCACAGGCCCTGGATCCGCGCAGGTCGCTGGGCGTCATCGAGGAGTTGGCGGGAGTACGCAGATGAACGAGACCCTGCACTGGTTCAAGTCCAGCTACAGCGACAGCAGCGGCGGGAACTGCGTCGAAGTCGCCTTCGCGTGGCAAAAGTCCTCGTACAGCAGCGACAGCGGCGGCAACTGCGTAGAGGTGGCCACCTGCGCCCACGCCGTGCACCTCCGGGACTCGAAGGTGCAGGACGGGCCCACGTTCGCGGTGGAGCCGGGGGCCTGGTCCGCGTTCGTCGCCTGGCAGGAGTGAGGTACGGGAAGGGGCCGGTCCGCGCGGTGCGGACCGGCCCCTTCTCGTGTGCGTACGGGCGGTGTCAGCAGTACAGGTTGGCGCCGGTGGGGACGCCGAGGATCTGGGTGAACTGCTGGTACTTGGTGACGCGGCTCTGGACCTGGGCCGGGTTGCGGCCGTCGCACTCCAGGGAGCCGTTGATGGAGCGGATGGTCTGGCCGAAGCCGGCGCCGTTGACCATGGCGTTGTGGCCGGTCATGGTGCCGGGGCCGCTCTGGGTGTTCCAGTACCAGAGGCCGGTCATCATGGCGACGGCCGGCTCGCGCTCGACGCGCCAGGGGTTGTTGAGCAGGTCGATGCCGAGGGCGTCACCGGCGGCCTTGTAGTTGAAGTTCCAGGAGAGCTGGATGGGGCCGCGGCCGTAGTAGGCGGCCTGGCCGGCGG
The DNA here is from genome assembly GCF_040815545.1 of Streptomyces sp. LMG1-1-1.1. Taxonomy (NCBI): domain Bacteria; kingdom Bacillati; phylum Actinomycetota; class Actinomycetes; order Kitasatosporales; family Streptomycetaceae; genus Streptomyces; species Streptomyces sp. LMG1-1-1.1. The sequence goes on from NZ_JBFPNH010000021.1 coordinate 232,233, forward strand.
GGCAGCCGTAGGACTGGCTCGTGTCGCAGTAGTGGGGGTAGTTGGCGGTGTTCTGCTCGACGATGTAGTAGAGGCCGCCCGTCTCGTGGGAGACGTTGGCGAGGAAGGCCGCGGCCTCCTGCTTCTTCACCGTGTCGCTGCCGGTGTTGGCGAAGGCCGGGTAGGACTTCAGGGCGGCGGTGAGGCCGGCGTACGTGTAGAAGGGGTTCCGGTTCGGGAACATCTGGTTGAACTGGGCCTCGGAGACGACGAATCCGGACGGGTTCGGGTCCGTGCCGCCACCGCCGGTGCCGCAGACGCCCTCGTCGCGCCAGACGTCGGCGGAGCCGGGACGCTCGTTCTGGGTCCACCACTTGGCGTACCAGTTGTGGCCGTTGTACGCGGCGGTCATGCCGCCGGTGTAGACGCTGCCGGAGTTCCAGGCGCCGACACAGGCGGGGGCTGCGCCCGCCGCCGCGTTGGGGAGGAGTACGGCGAGACCGACGGCCGTACAGAGGGCGGCGAAGAGGGTGAGCAGTTTGCGCGTCATGCGCTCGTCCTTCCGGGTGGGGGTCCGGGCGGGGACAGCGAAGCGCTATTGGTCTGGACCTGTCAAGGTCTAGACCAGAAGTTGTGACAGAGGGAATTCCGTTTGCCCCGACGGCTGGTGATTGACCTTCACCTTGGGGGAAGCCCCAGCATCGACAGGACCGGGCGATCCGCCCGGCACGAGGAGGGACGAGCATGGGGCTGCTGACCATCGGGGCGTTCGCGAAAGCGTCCCGGCTGTCGCCGAAGGCACTGCGCCTGTACGACGAACTCGGCCTGCTGCCCCCCGCCCGCGTCGACGCGGTGACCGGCTACCGCCTCTACGCACCGGAGCAACTGGACCGGGCCCGGCTGGTCGCCTGGCTCCGGCGCCTGGGGATGCCCCTGGCCCGCATCCAACGGGTCTGCGCGCTGGACGACGGCCCGGCGGCCCAGGAGATCCGGACGTTCTGGGCCCAGGTCGAGGCCGACACCGCCGCACGGCGGGACCTCGCCACCTTCCTCGTCGACCACCTGTCCCGGAAGGAATCCACCATGTCCCCGACCGCCGCACCCCTGGAAATCCGCTACGCCGCCCTGTCCGACAAGGGCCTCGTCCGCGAGAGCAACCAGGACACCGCCTACGCCGGCTCCCGTCTGCTCGCCGTCGCCGACGGCTACGGCGGCCGAGGGGCACCCGCGAGCGCGGCCGCCGTCGACGTGTTCAAGCGCCTCGACACCGGGGAGGTCCCCGCGGGCAGTCTCCTCGACGTCCTCGAAGACGCCGTGGAGGAGGCGAGGCAGGCCGTCGCCGCTGTCCAGGCCGCCGCCGCTGAGGCCGCCGCCGGTGTCCAGGCCGTCGATCCCGTCGCCTTCGACGCCGCCCAGGGCGTCCAGGCCGTCCAGGCCGTCCAGGCCGTCCAGGGCATCGACGGGGCGGGCTTCCCGGACGACGGAGCCGGTACGACGCTCACCGCGATGCTCTGGACCGGGTCCCAGCTCGCCCTCGTCCACATCGGCGACTCCCGCGTCTACCTGCTGCGCGGCGAGGAGCTGCTCCGGATCACCCACGACCACACCCTGGTGCAGTCGATGGTCGACGACGGACGCCTCAGCCCGGAGGAGGCCGCCTCCCACCCGCAACGGTCCCTGCTGGTGCGCGCCCTGGGCCCGGGCGCCGACGTCACCCCCGACCTGCGCCTCCACGACCCCCGACCCGGAGACCGGTACCTGCTCTGCTCCGACGGCCTCTCGGCCGTCGTGCCGACCGGGGAGATCCACCGGATCCTCGCCGGGGTCGCGGAGCCCGAGCGGGCGGTCCGCGCCCTCGTCGCACTCGCCAACGACTCGGGCGGCCCCGACAACGTCAGCTGCGTGGTCGCCGACGTGGTGGAGGTGCGGGGGTAGGGGCACGGAGGTGTCGGCGGTGGCCCCGCGGTCGGCGATGTCGGCAGTGTCCCGGCTGTCGGCGGTGTCGGCGGTGGCCCCACTGCCGGCGGTGTCGGCAGTGGTCCCGCTGTCGGCGGTGTCGGCGCTGTGCCCGCTGTCGGCGGTGTCGGTGATGTCGGCGGGTCGAGGCGCCGCGGCGCGGCGGGTCAGCGGTTCAGGAGGCGCTCCAAGAGGCTGGCGAGGAGCGCGCGTTCGGTGACGGTGAGCGGGCCCATCAGCTCGTCCTGGGCTTCGGCGAGGACCTTGTCGAGGCGTTCGAGGTGCTTGCGGCCGCGGGCCGTGAGGGTGATGACGTTGCGGCGGCGGTCGGCCGGGTCGGGGGTGCGCTCGACGTGGCCCTGGTCGACGAGCTCGTTGATGACCGAGACGAGGTCGCTGCGGTAGATGCCCGTGCGGCGGCTGAGGTCGGCCTGGCTCGCGGCGCCGTTCTCGTCGAGCGAGACCAGGGCCGCGTAGTGCCACTTGCGGGCGTCCTCGGCCGCGAGGCCGGCGCTGACGAGGCGGTCGGCCTGCGCGGCGGTGAGGGCGAGGAGGCGGCTGGGGAGGGCGCGGAGGCGCTCCGGGGTCTCCGGCGAGTGCTCGGTCATGTCGCGCAGATTACCCGTTGCGTTAGTGCCCCGAACGGTATAACTTCATTAGTGGCACGAACGTTAGTGCCGCGAATGTTAGTGATACGAACGCTGGGGGAGTGAACGCCATGCCCGTGATCGACGTCCTCGACTCGACGATGTTCCACGAGTCCCGCGAAGGGACCGGCACGCCCTTCGTCTTCCTGCACGGCAACCCGACCTCCTCCCACCTCTGGCGCCACGTCCTGCCCGCCGTCGGCGGCGGGCGGCGGCTGCTCGCGCCGGACCTGATCGGGATGGGGCGCTCGGGGAAGCCGGACATCGCCTTCGACTACGCGGACCAGGCGCGGTATCTGGAGGCCTGGATCGAGGCCATGGGGCTCGACGAAGTCGTGCTCGTGGGGATCGACTGGGGCGGGTCGCTCGCCTTCGACTGGGCCGCCCGGCACCCCGAGCGGGTGCGCGGGGTGGCCTTCATGGAGACGATCGTGCGGCCGATGGGCTGGGACGAGTTCCCCGAGAAGGCCCGGGAGCGCTGGGAGGCCTTCCGCACGCCGGGGGTCGGCGAGCGGATGGTCCTGGAGGAGAACACCTTCGTCGAGGACTCCTTCGCCCACACCGTGCTCTCGGGGCTCCCCCAGGCCGACCACGACGTCTACCGGGCGCCCTACCCCACGCCGGAGTCCCGCCGGCCCCTCCTGGAATGGGCGCGCGCGATGCCGCTGGGCGGGGACCCGAAGGAGGTCGTCACCCGCGTCGAGGCGTACGGGAACTGGCTCGCGTCCTCCCCGGACGTCCCGAAGCTCCTGCTGACCTTCTCCGGCTCACCGACCCTCATGATCGACCCCCCAACGGCGGCCTGGTGCGCCGAGCACATATCCGCCCTGACCACGACCGCCTGCGGCCCGGCCGGACACCAGGCCCCGGAGGACCAGCCGCAGGCCATAGCGGCCGCACTCACGACCTGGGCGGACACGGAGGGCCTGACGACGTCCTGACGCGCCTCACGGCGGGCCGGGGCGGTTGGCCCTCGGGCTGGAGCGACAGACCCGGGGCCGGGGGCGCCCTGGCCGGGCCGGAGCGGCAGCCCCGGGCTGGAACTGTGGGCCCGGGCCGAGGGGCGGGCCCGGGCCGGAACTCCGGGCCCAGGCCGGAGCAGCAGACCCAAGCCCGGAGCGGCAGACCCAGCCCGGCACCGCCGACCCGACACCGCTGTCCGGGTGTCTCGGGTCGTCGGGGCGGCTCAGATCATCAGGATGACGCGGCCGGGGCGGTGGCCCGCCTCGGCTCGGCGGTGGGCCTCGGCGGCTTCCGCCAGGGGCATGACGTCGGCCACCCGGGTGATCAGCTCGCCGTCGGCCACCTTCTGGAGGCTCTCGCGCAGCTGGACGGCGTCGGGGGTGGCGCGGACGGTCTCGACGCGGATGCCGCGCTCGCCGATGGGGACGCGGTCGGGGGCGAGGGCGAGGAAGACGCCGCCGTCCTTGAGGACGGGGAGGAGGGCGTCGCCGACGAGCGCCCCGTCGAAGACGGCGTCGACCCGGTACGGGTCACCGGCGATCACCTTGGCGACCACGTCCTCGGGGGCGCCGCGGGTGACGACGTGGTCCGCACCGAGGAGCCTCAGTTCGCTCTCGTCGCCCTCGTGGGCGACGGCCACGACCCGCAGCCCGGCGGCCGAGGCGTACTGGATCGCCAGTCGGCCCACCACGGCGCTGCCGCCGGTCACGAGCAGCGTCGCCCCCTCGGCGAGGGCGAGTCGGCCGAGGCCCTGCTGGGCGGTGGCCGCGGCCAGCGGAAGGGAGGCGGCCACGGTGAATTCCAGGTCGTCCGGCATCGGGGCGATCCAGTCCGGGGCGACGCGCACGACCTCGGCGTAGGTGCCCTCGCCGGTCAGCTCCTGGTACCAGGGCACGAAGCCGGCCACCCGGGTCCCCTCCGCCATCCCGGGCACGGGGTCGAGCAGAGTGCCCGCGAAGTCCGTACCGAGGATGAAGGGAGGCTTGAGCGCGCCGACGGCGTCGGCGTACCGGCCGGCGCGGATCCGCAGGTCCGCCTGGTTCACACCGGCCGCCTTCAGGCGCACCCGGACCCGTCCGGGAACGTCCCCGGCCTCCGGTTCGGGCCTGCGGGCCATCCGGAGGACCTCGGGTCCGCCGTAGGCGGTCACTTCGACGACACGCATGGGGTACTCCTCAGACGGAAGGCCCCCTCGTGGCCATTACACCCACGCTCACCACCCCCGGCAACCCCTGCCCGTCCACCTGAACGAACGGAGAAGTCCATGTGTCGGCCCGCTACACCGCCCCCGCCTTCGCACAGGCGTCCGTACCGTCCCGGCCATGGAGTGGATAACCGCGGAGAACGTGATCGCCCTGGGGACGGCGCTCCTCGGTGTCCTGGTCTCGGTCGGCGTCGTCTGGCTCGACCGCTTCTCGCCGCAGCGCAAGCGGCTCGGCTACCGCGTCCAGCTCAACACGCCGCTCCACCGGGAGGACGACCAGGACAGCGAGGTCATGACCGTCCGGGAGGGCGAGGTGGTGGGGATGGCCGCACCCGCCAACGGGTCCACGCTCGTCCTCCTCCGCATCGAGAACGACCGGGACCTCGACATCAGCTCCGACGACTACGGCTCCTCCACCGACCCCCATGGGCTGCGGATCACCTTCGGCGACCGGACCGTGCAGGGCGTCGTCGCCACGGTCCCGGCCGGCTGGGTGTCCCTCCGGGAGGACCTGGAGCGCGCCCCCAAGCTGGGCCGGAGCGGCAGCGCGGTCCTCGTCCCCAAGGTGGCGCTCGAACGGGGCCAGTACTTCAAGCTGCTCGTCCAGCTCTCCGGCGGGGTGGCCGACCGGGACATCAAGGTCGACGGCAGCCTCCACGGCGGTGCGATCCGCCGCAACAGGAGCACCACCCCGGACGAGAAGGCCGCCCGGTTCAGCCCCACCGCCCGGACCGTCACCATCGTCCTCACCGCCTGTGTGGTCGCCCTCGCCGCGATCATCGTCCGGGAGCAGACCCCGCCGCCGGTCGGCTGCGCCCGGGGCACCCTGACCGTCACCGGGTCGACGGCCTTCGCGCCGGCCGTCCGGGAGGTCGCGGAGAAGTACGAGCGGGACTGCGAGGGCTCGACGGTGATCGTGGACGTGCACGGTTCGACCGCCGGGATACGGGAGCTGGCCGCCGCGGGGGCGAAGAAGGCCAAGGGTTCACCGGCCGTCGTCGCCCTGTCGGACGGGCGCAAGCCGGGCGGCTACCCGGCGCTGCGGGAGAGCATGATCGCCGTCTCGCTCTTCACCCTCGTCCTGAACGACGGGATACCCGTCGACGACCTCACCCAGGAGCAGATCCGCGGGCTCTACCGGGGGGAGATCGCCAACTGGAGCCAGATCGTTCCCGGGCTCGACCGGCCGGTGCTGCTCGTCAGCCGGGACGCCAACTCCGGCACCCGGCAGGTGTTCCAGCGTCGGGTCCTGGGCCGCAACGAGCCGGCGAACTCCTCCCAGGACTGCGTGACGCGCGACGACCCCGAAGCGAAGGTGATCCGCTGTGAACTCGACTCCACCGAGCAGGTGCTGTCCACCGTGGCCACGCTCCCCGGGGCCATCGGCTACGCCGAACTCCGCGCGAGCGACGGCCGGAAGGGCCTCCACAAGGTGGCCGTCGACGGGCGCCGGCCCGTCGTGGACGAGATCGGCACCTCCGGATACCCGTACCGGGAGATCGAGTACGCCTACACCTGGGGCCGGCCGCCGGCCGACTCCCTGACCGCCAGTTTCCTGACCTATCTGGGCCGGGGCAGCGGCCAGGACGTCGTCCTCACCCACGGCCACCTGCCCTGCTCCACTCCGAAAGGGCTGCGGGTCTGCGGAGAGGGCTGACGGGCCTCGACGGGATCTTCACGGGACGGTTGACGCCCTGTCTGGCATGCTCTGACGACGTGGAGCCATTGAACGCGGAAGACCCGGTCGGCATCGGCCCGTTCCGACTGATCGGCCGCCTCGGGGTCGGGGGGATGGGCCGGGTGTTCCTGGCGCGTTCGGCCGGCGGGCGGACGGTCGCGGTGAAGGTGGTGCACGCGCAGCTCGCCGCCCAGGAGGAGTTCCGGCTCCGGTTCGCCCGCGAGGTCGCCGCCCTGGAGCGGGTCGGCGGCACGGGCACGGCGCCCGTCCTCGGCTCGGACACCTCCGCCGAGTCGCCGTGGGTGGCCATCGGCTACGTACCGGGGCCGTCGCTGCGGACGGTGGTGGGCGACGAGTTCGGCCCGCTGCCGCCCACGACCGTGCGGTCCCTGGCGTCGGGTCTCGCCCGCGCCCTCGTCCACATCCACGCCGCCGGACTCGTCCACCGGGACCTCAAGCCGTCCAACGTGCTGCTGACCGTCGACGGGCCCCAGGTCATCGACTTCGGCATCGCCCGCGCCGTCGACACCGTCACCGACGGCGGCGGCCTGACCAGTACCGGGGCCGTCGTCGGGTCGCCCGGCTTCATGTCGCCCGAGCAGGTGCGCGGCGAGCGCCTCACGCCCGCCTCGGACGTCTTCTGCCTCGGTTCGGTCCTCGTCTACGCGGCGACCGGCCGGGCCCCCTTCGGGACGGTCGACAGCGGCGTCCACGCCACCATGTTCCGCATCGCCCACGACGAGCCCGACCTGACCGGCGTGGCACCCGAACTCACCGGGCTGATCAAGGCCTGCCTCGCCAAGGACCCGGCGGCCCGGCCGTCCGCCGCCGAGATCGCCGAGACCGTCCAGGTCGCCGACCCGTGGCTCCCGGCGGACGTCCTCGCCCCCATCGGCCGTCACGCCGCCCGGCTCCTGGAGGCGGAGGCGGAGAGCGGAGCCCTCGCGGAGACCGGCACCGGGAGCGCCGCCCTCCCCGCCGGCGACCCGACGCCGCCCACTCCCCTGCCGTCCACCGCCGCCCCGGCCCCCCGGGCCCCCGGCCGGCGCCGGGGCCGCACCGCCCTGGTCGCCGGCCTCGCGGCCCTCGTCGTGGCGGCCGCGGCCACCGTCACGTACTCCTACTGGCCCGACCCGGACACCGGCCGCGACGCGCAGAAGAACCGGGCCGCCGGCGAGACGGGCGACGTCTCCGCCCGCCCCGCCGGGATCGTCCCCGGCGCCTTCATCGGCGCCTGGGAGGGCGTCCTCCAGGGCTCGCCCGAGTTCCCCCGGGAAACCGCCCGGATCGAGATCGCCCAGGGCGCGGCGGGCTCCAAGAGCGCGGTCTACGTCCAGGTCACCGAGAACCGGCTGTGCATGGGCCGGTCCCGGCTCGTCTCGGCCGACGAGGACAAGGTCGTCTACGGCGAGTCCGACGTGACCACCGGCGTGCCGGCCGGGCGCTGCACCCCCGCCGCCCACCAGACCCTCACCCTGCGCTCCCCCGACGTCCTGGAATGGGCCTCGGGCGCCGCGAAGGCCACCTTCCGCAAGGCCCCCAGCGGCCCCGCGGTCGTCCCCGCCCGCTTCCTCGGCCACTGGTCGCGCATCCCCGCGCCGGAGGTCTACGGCAAGGAGGACGACCGCTACACCTCGGAGGTGACGATCACCCAGGGCCCGGTCGGCGCCCCCGTGATCAGCGTCATCGACGGCTACCCGCGCACGATCGACGGCGTCACCACCACCGAGGACTGGTCCTGCGGCACCACCGCCGTCCTCGCGGGCGTCGGCGACATGCTGGTCCTCGGCCCCAGCACCCGCGACGCGACCGCCTGGGACCGCGAGTGCCAGGAGGGCCTCTCCCGCTTCCTGGTCGTCGACAAGCTGAACGGCAAGGACCGGCTCCTCGCCTACCCGATGCTCGACGGCGAACCGAACGAGTACCGCCGGTCCTCCTGACCACTCGGCAGGACCGGTGGCACCACTCAGCCGCCGAGCATCGACAGGATCTGGTGGATCAGGGCGAGCGCGGGCGCGCCGGCCGTCCCCACGGACTCCAGGATCCCGCCGACGCGCTCCAGGGCGGTCCGCCGCACCGCCGGATCCGCGGAGCCTCCGATCTCGGCCTCCGCGGCCTCCACGGTCCGGGCCGCGAGGGGCCGCAGCTGCCCGCGCAGTTCCTGGAGCAGCGGCAGCAGCTCCTGGACGGCCCGCTCCAGTTCGGCGGCGGCGGGCCCGCCGTGCACGACCGTCCGCTTGTCGATGCCGACGCTGTGCGTGGTGTTCTCCATCCGCACCACGTCGCCGTAGTAGTGGTCCCCGCCCGTCACTTCGCCACCCCCGTGTTGCCGCTGCCGCCGTACATGTTCACGGCGTCCCCGAAGAAGTAGTTGCCGTAGTTGGTGATCGCGAGCGTCCCCACCGCGGCCTGGAACTCGGCGTCCGGCTTGTCGATCGCCTCGGCGATCGAGTGGACGAGTCCGTTCAGGTAGGCGCGCTTGCCGGTCACCAGCGCCGTGGACCGGCCGTTCGTCTCGATGGCGAGGACGTCGTGCGACAGGGCGAAGACCACCGCGCACATGTCGCCGATGAAGTAGATGAGCAGGACCGCGACCAGGAACAGCGCGACCTGGAGGAAGCCCTCACCATCGCCGCCGTCCGAGCTGTACGAGTCCCACGAACTCGACGACGAGTCCTCGAAGTACATCAGGACCATGAGCACGGCGAGCGTGCCCCCGCCCCGCTTCAGGAACCGGACGAAGGCCTCTCCCCGGCGGGGGCGCAGCACGAAGGTGTAGACCCGGACGATGTTCTCCAGCGGGTAGGCGCCTCCGTGCACCCAGAGCAGCCGCTTGCTGATGACGAGCCCGTTCCGCGGCGGCTGAGCGGACGGCGGCGGCGAGTGCGCCGGCCTGGGCACCGGCGTGTGCGCGGGCTTGGGCGGTGGCGTGTGCGCGGGCTTGGGCGGCGGCGTTTCGTTCGTCCGCGTCGGCTTCGGCGGCGGCGTTTCGTTCGTTTCCATGCATCCCCCCGAGGTGGAGCCGCTACGGCGTGCCCCTCATTACGCAGCCGAACCACCTGCCCCACAAGGGGAGTTCAAGCCTCCCGGGAGACGACTTCGGCCGTCGCGCGGGCGTAGTCGTGAACCAGGGGGCGGGGGTCGGCGGCACGCCAGGCCAGTGCGAAGCGGCTCGGGGTGACACCCCGGACCGGGCGGGTGACGACACCGCCCCTGGTCAGGAGCGGCGCGTTCCCCGCCGCGACCAGGCAGATCCCTAAGCCGCCGACCAGCGCCTCGTAGGTCTCGTCCGCGCTGGCGATCTCCGCGCCCACGACCGGCGGGCGCCCGCCCCGCGCGTCCACCGCCAGCCAGTAGTCGCGGAGTTCGGGCCCGGTGCCGGGGAGGGCGAGGAAGGGCTCGTCGAGGAGCTCGCCGAATTCCAGGCCCTCGCGGGCGGCCAGCGGATGGGACTCCGGGAGCGCGACGAGCCGCGGCTCCGTGGCCACGACCACCCAGCGGAAGCGGTCCGCACCCGCCAGCGGAAGCCAGAGGAACGCCACGTCGCTGCTCCCGTCGGCGAGTCCCGCCGTCGGGTCCTCCCACCCCACCTGCCGCAGCCTCAGCCGGGCCTCCGGACGGGCCCCGGTGAACCGGGACCGGATCGCCGGCAGCAACCCGCCCCGCCCCGGGCTGGTGCTCATCCCGATGACCAGGGTGCACTCCGAGTCCTCCCGGGCCCGCCGTACCGCCCCGTGCCCCTCCTCCCAGGCGTCGAGCACGGCACGGGCGTGCGGCAGCAGGGCCGCACCCACGGAGGTCAGGGACACGCCCTTGCGGCCGCGGTCGAAGAGGGCGGCGCCGAGCTGCCGCTCCAGCGCCCGGATCTGCTTGCTGAGCGCGGGCTGCGAGACGTACAGCCGCTCGGCCGCCCGGGTGAAGTGCAGCTCCTCGGCGACCGCGAGGAAGTAGCGCAGATCCCGCCCGTGGACGTCGGTGATCGTCATGCCCCTGGGTTATCACGCAGGATCTTGGACGAACAACGCCCCTCCGTCCCAACCTTGTCGGGACGACGAACTGCCACCGGGCAGTACCCACGAGGGGGAGTACAGCATGAGCAAGGTCTGGCTGATCACCGGCGCCAACAGCGGTTTCGGACGCGCCTTCGCCGAGGCCGCGATCGCCGCCGGCGACGTCGTGGTCGCCGCCGCCCGCCGCGCCGAGACCCTGGACGAACTGGTCGCCGCGCACCCCGACCAGGTGGACGCGGTCGCCCTGGACGTGACCGACACGGCGGCGGTCGACCGGGTCGTCGCGCACACCGTCGAGCGCCACGGCCGCGTCGACGTCCTCGTCAACAACGCGGGCCGCACCCACGTCGGCTCCGTCGAGGAGACGGGCGACGCCGAACTCCGCTCCCTCTTCGACGTCCACGTCTTCGGCCCCGCCGCCCTCACCCGCGCCGTCCTGCCCCACATGCGGGCCCGCCGCTCCGGCGCGATCGTGCAGCTCAGCAGCGTCGGCGGGCAGATGTCGATGGCCGGGTTCGGCGCCTACAGCGCCACCAAGTTCGCCCTTGAGGGCATGTCGGAGGCGCTCGCCGCCGAGGTCGGCCCGCTGGGCGTCAAGGTGCTCATCGTCGAGCCCGGCGCCTTCCGCACCGGCCTCTTCGGCAACCACAGCGTCAGCGGCGACACCATCGCCGACTACGCCGACACCGTCGGCGGCACCCGCGCCTTCGTCGAGACCGGCGGCGGCACCCAGGCCGGCGACCCCGCGAAGGCCGCGGCGGCCGTCCTCGCCGCCCTGAACTCCGACGAGACCCCCCTCCGCCTCGCCCTCGGCGACGACTCCATCGACACCATCTACGCCCACCTCGACCAGGTCCGGTCCGACCTCACGGCGTGGGAGAAGGTCGGCCGCGACACCAAGCTGGACGCCTGACGACCTGGGCGAGGATCCGCCGGTGGACCGACTTCCGGCCCGGGAGCTCGGGGACCCGGTGGCCGGAACCGTCCGGACCGAGTCCGCGAACACGACAGCGGCGCACGCCGCCTGCGCCTGGTGACAGGAGCGCGGGCGGCGTGCGCCGAGGTGTGGCCGACTCCTACAGGAAGGAGTTGATCTCGATCGTCTCGGTGCGGCCGGGGCCGACGCCGATGGCCGAGATGGGGGCGCCGGACATCTCCTCCAGGGCCTTCACGTAGGCCTGCGCGTTCTTCGGCAGGTCGGCGAAGGTCTGGGCCTTGGTGATGTCCTCGGACCAGCCGGGGAGCATTTCGTAGATCGGCTTCGCGTGGTGGAAGTCGGTCTGCGAGTAGGGCAGCTCCTCGACGCGCTTGCCGTCGATCTCGTAGGCGACGCAGACGGGGATCTGCTCCCAGCCGGTGAGGACGTCGAGCTTGGTGAGGAAGAAGTCCGTGAGGCCGTTGACGCGGGTGGCGTAGCGGGCGATGACCGCGTCGAACCAGCCGCAGCGACGGTCACGGCCGGTGGTGACGCCGCGCTCGCCGCCGATGCGGCGCAGGGCCTCGCCGTCCGCGTCGAACAGCTCCGTCGGGAACGGGCCGGCGCCGACACGGGTCGTGTAGGCCTTGAGGATGCCGATGACGCGGCTGATCTTCGTCGGGCCCACGCCGGCGCCGGTGCAGGCGCCGCCCGCGGTCGGGTTCGACGAGGTGACGAAGGGGTACGTGCCGTGGTCGACGTCGAGCAGGGTGCCCTGGCCGCCCTCGAAGAGCACGACCTTGTCGTCGTCGAGCGCCTTGTTGAGGATGAGCGTGGTGTCGGCGACGAAGGGCTTGATCTGCTCCGCGTACTGGAGCATCTCCTCGACGATCTGCTCGGCCTGGATGGCGCGCCGGTTGTAGAGCTTGGCGAGGAGCTGGTTCTTGCCCTCCAGCGCCGCCTCGACCTTCTGCTCCAGGATCGACTCGTCGTACAGGTCCTGGACCCGGATGCCGACGCGGTTGATCTTGTCGGCGTAGGTGGGGCCGATGCCCCGACCCGTGGTGCCGATCTTGCGCTTGCCGAGGAACCGTTCCGTCACCTTGTCGAGGGTGACGTTGTACGGGGTGATCAGATGAGCGTTGCCGCTGATCAGGAGCTTCGACGTGTCGACGCCGCGGTCGTTCAGTCCGCTCAGCTCGGAGAGCAGGACCGCCGGGTCGACGACGACACCGTTTCCGATCACCGGGGTACACCCCGGCGAGAGGATTCCGGAAGGGAGAAGATGCAGCGCGTACTTCTGGTCGCCTACGACGACGGTGTGGCCGGCGTTGTTGCCGCCCTGGTAACGCACTACATAGTCAACGGAACCACCGAGGAGGTCGGTGGCCTTTCCCTTGCCCTCGTCACCCCACTGAGCACCGAGCAGCACAAGTGCGGGCACAGGCGTACACCCCTTCCGGGTGGGGCATGTCCAAGGTCAGGGGGCGTACGCCGCCTCACCGGTGTGCCCCGGAATAGACGAAGCCCCTGGCGCAATAGCGCAAGGGGCTCTTGCACAAAGATGCTACCCGAGGAAGGACCGAGGTGTCGGATCACGACCAGCTGCTGGTCATCGTCGACCCGGTCGCCCGCCGATGTGACGGCGAGTCCGTGCGGATCGCGAAGGATGTCCTGTGTGCGGGCGCGGAGGCGAAGATCTGCCTGCCGGACGGCCCGGAGGAATTCTGCCGGGCCCTGGCCAGGCGCGGTTCCAGGCGCCCCGTGGTGCTCGGCGACGACCGTGCGCTGCTGCGTACGGTGGCGCTCCTGCACCGGGAGCGCGAGCTCGCCGGGGCGGCTCTCGCCCTGGTCCCGATCGGCCCGCCGGACGCCCGCGAAGTCGCCCACGCGCTCGGCGTGCCGCATGCCACTCCGGCGGCGGCCCGGGCGGTCCTGGACGGGGCCGTACGCCGCCTGGACCTGCTGGTCGACGACAGCGACGGCGTCGTGGTCGGCGACCTCCTCGTACCGGCCGTCCCCGTCCTGTCGGCGGCGGCGCCGTCCGTCTGGGGCACCTGCCGCTCCCTCGTCCGTACGCTGGTCCGCCCGGCCCCCACGGCCCTCGCGGTCCGCACCCACCGGCTGCGGGTCGAGGCGGACGGGATACTCCTCGCCGACGTCGACGACCCCGTCGAGGGCCTCTCGGTCCGCTCGGCCGCCGGTACGGCCGAGGTGACCGTCCATCCGTTCGCCGCCCCGCCGCGCCGCGCCACCGCCCACACCCTCACCGTCTCCGGCCCCGACTTCCGCTACCGCGCCGACGGCCGCCTCACCGGCCCGGTCCGCCGCCGCACCTGGACGGTCCGCCCGGGCGCCTGGGGCTTGACGCTGCCCCGGGAGCCGACCCAGGACCACCTGCCGCCGGCCTGATCCGCCGCCCCGGACGACGGCCGGCTCAGGCGCTCCGTACGACGCGGTGGCGGAGGAGGACCGAGCGGCCGTCGAAGGTCCGGGTCTCCACGGTCTCCAGCTCCGTCCGGTGCTCGGCGGGGCGGAAGGCCGGGGTGCCGCCGCCGAGGACGACGGGGTGGACGACGACGCGGTACTCGTCGACGGCGCCGTGCGCGCCGAGGTGGGCGGCGAGCTCGGCGCCGCCGAAGAGCACCAGGTTCTTGCCGGTCGCGGCGAGCGCGGTCAGCTCCGCGGCCACGTCGCCGGAGACGACCGTGGTGTGGTGACCCGGGTCGGTTCCGGCGAGCGTCCGGGAGACGACGACCTTGGGGGTCTCCCGCCAGACCGGTGCGAAGGCCAGGTCGTGCGGGTCCTGCGAGTACTGCTCGGCGTTCGGCCAGTAGCCGGACATCAGGTCCCAGACCTTGCGGCCGTAGAGGAACACGGTGTCGCCGGCGATCAGCTCGTCGGTGTACGCGGAGAGCTCGGGGCCCATGGCCGGCCAGTCGAACTCGCCGGCGGGCCCGGCGATGAAGCCGTCGAGGGACTGGTGGACGAAGTGGATGATCCGGCCGCTCACGGGGTCCTGCCTTCCGGTGCCGCGGACCGCCCCTGCGGCCCGCTCTCGTCCAGGGGTCGGAGCCCCCCGGCACCGCTCGACATCCACCAGAGGACATTTTCCGGTCATCTTGTTTCGGCCACCGCCTCGACGAGGCTTGGCGCGGGCGCCGGGCGGGGCCTAGCGTCAGCTGACATTCATCGGGTGGGGGGAACGTGCGATGACGTGCGCGCTGGACGTCGAGGAGACGGCGGGGGCACTGGAGCGGTACCGGCGGAGAGCCGGCGGGCTGATCTTCACGGGAGCGGCGCTGCTCCCCCTGGCCGCGGGTGCCGGAGCACTGCTCTCGGAACCGTGGCGCGAGGACACGGTCGTCCTGCTCTGCGTGGCCGGGATCCTCGCGCTCGGCGCCGGGATCGGCTCGCTCGCCCTGGCGCGACGGATGCGGCGGACGCTCGCCGCCGGCACCTGGTCGGCGCATCCCGCGGTGGCGCTGGCCCGCACCGGGCACGCGACGACCCTGGTCCTGCGAGCCCCGGACGGCACCGAGACGTGGCCGCTGACGGTGATCGCGACCCGGCACCGGTACGAGGCGGTGCGGCCCGGCCCGGACGGGGTGCTCTGGTGGTGCGGCGACCCGCGCGTGGGCGGGGTCCTCGCACCGCCCGGCGGCGGGCCGCTGATCTGGGCGAAGCCGCTCCGGGGCGAGCGCGTGCGCCGCCGGGTCACGGCGGACGCGGCGGCGGAGGGCCTGGCGTACCGGCCGGTCCCGAAGCAGCCGCAGGCCCGGCCCTCCGAGCCCCTCACCGGCCCGGACGCCGTCACCACGAACGACCCCGCTACCCGTCAGGACTCCGTCACCACGACCGGCCCCCTCGCCGGCCCGGACGCCGTCACCACGAACGGCCTCGCCGCGGGCCCGGACGCCCTCGCCGCGAACGCCTCCGTCGCCCCGGTCGGCCCGCGTCCCTTCGTGTGGGAGGACCCGCATCCGGTGCTCTACTGCGGGCCGGAGGCCGAGGTCGGCCACGACGCGGAGGCCGGGCACGGTCCGGGCGCCTTCGCGCCGGAGGGCGGCGACGAGGCGCGGGTCGCGTCCGGGCCGACGTACGCCGTGCTGGCCGCGCACGCCGAGCGGCAGGCGACGCCGCAGGGCAGGGCGCCGCGCCCGGAGGCGGACGTGCGGGTGGTGCGGTGGTGGCGGGTGCGGAGCCTGCGGCGGTTGGCGGGGGTGCAGGCGGTGCTGGTCGCGCTGGGGTTCTGCGTGGCCGTGGGCGCGGTCGCGCTGACCGGGCCGCCGGAGGAGGACCTGCCGAAGTTGTGGTTCGCGGCCGTGCTGCCGCTGATCGGCCTCGTGTACTCCGGCTACCGGCTGCTGACCGGCGGGCGGCACGTGGCGCGGCTGATGGCCCGGGCGGCGACGAGTCACACGCCGGTCCCGCGCCGGTACGTGCTGCTGTACGACCCGCACGGCGGCGCGCCCGTCCTGGTGTTCTTCCCGATGCACGGGGGCCCGGACGACCGGCCCGAGGGAGTGCTGCCGCTCGTGCCGCCGGGTCCGCCGAAGCACCCGCGGCGAGGGCTGCCGGAGCGGCCCACCGGCCCGGCGGGGCTGCACGGCTGGCGGGACTTCACGCCGTTCGGCGCGGCGTTCGTCGTGCCGTGGATCGACGGGCGCCCGCTGTGGCCGGCGGGGCCGTACTGGCAGGAGGACGGGAAGGAGTTCCTGGCGCTGCTCGACCGGCTCGCCCCGCCCGTGGAGGCTCAGGCCCCCTGAGGGGTGCCGCGCGCGGCCCGGTGGTCGCGCCAGCGGTCCATGATCCCGGTCATCTCGCCGTGGAGGAAGGCGAAGAACTCGGCGGTCTCGGCGGTGCGGCGGCCGGCGGCGGTGTCGGGGCCGAGGGTCTCGGCGCCCTCGTGGAGGACCTTCTCCCAGCGGACGAGGACCTGGTCGCGGCGGGTGAAGGTCTCGTACCAGAGCTCGTTGTGGAGGACGTAGCGGTCGCGGCGGGTGCCGGGGTCGCGTTCGCGGCTGACCATGTCGACCCGGGTGAGGTAGCCGATCGCGGCGGAGACGGCGGCCGGGCTGATCCGGAGCTGTGCGGCGAGTTCGGCCGAGGTCATGGAGGCGGTCTCGGAGGCGAGGAGGGCCGCGAAGACGCGGCTCGCCATGCGCTGCATGCCGGCGGCGGTCATCTCGGCCGCGAAGCGCTCGACGAAGCGGGAGACGGCGTCGTCGCCGCCGCCGTCGGTCGTGGTCATCTCGCCCTCACCCATCCCCTGACTTTATACGGTTCCTTAACTTCACAACTTTGTGAAAGTACCGTACGTTCTGAAGCATGACGAAGGCAATCAGCGTCGTCGGACTGCACAAGTCCTTCGGGCGCACCCAGGCGCTCGACGGCCTCGACCTCGCCGTCGAGACCGGCGAGGTCCACGGCTTCCTCGGCCCCAACGGCGCCGGGAAGTCCACCGCCATCCGGATCCTCCTCGGCCTGCTGCGGTCCGATTCCGGCGGCGCCCGGGTGCTCGGCCGCGACCCCTGGGCGGACGCCGTCGAGCTGCACCGGCGGATCGCGTACGTCCCCGGCGACGTGACCCTCTGGCGCAACCTCTCCGGCGGCGAGGTCATCGACCTGTACGGCCAGCTGCGGGGCGCGCCCCTCGACCGGGCCCGGCGCGCGGACCTCGTCGAGCGCTTCGATCTCGACCCCACCAAGAAGGGCCGCACCTACTCCAAGGGCAACCGGCAGAAGGTCGCCCTCGTCGCCGCCTTCGCCGCCGACGTCGACCTGCTCGTCCTCGACGAGCCGACCAGCGGCCTCGACCCGCTGATGGAGGAGGTCTTCCGCGGCTGCGTCGAGGAGGCCCGCGACCGGGGCCGGACCGTCCTCCTGTCGAGCCACATCCTCAGCGAGGTCGAGTCGCTCTGCGACCGGGTCAGCATCGTCCGCAAGGGCCGGACCGTCGAGTCGGGTTCGCTCGCGCAGCTGCGGCACCTGACCCGTACCAGCGTCACCGCCGAACTCGCCGGACCGCCGAACGGACTCGCCCTGCTGCCCGGCGTCCACGACTTCGTCCTCCAGGAAGTCGAAGGGGGCCGGGGCGGCCGCGTGAGGTTCCAGGTCGACACCGACAAGATCGACGCCGTCCTCCGCTCCCTGACCGAGTCGGGCGTACGGAGCCTGACCTCGACGCCGCCCACGCTGGAGGAGCTGTTCCTCCGCCACTACACGGACGGGGCGGCGTCATGAGCCTCGCCGGCACCGGAGCCCTCACCCGGCTCGCCCTCCGCCGCGACCGGCTGATGATCCCGGTCTGGGCGCTCGTCGTCGGCGGCGTGGTCGCGAGCGGCGCCGGCTCCCTGGAGGGGCTGTACGGCACGGCCGCCGAGCGGGCCCGGCTCGCCGCCTCCATGACCGCCAACAGCTCGATGCGCGCGCTGTACGGACCGGTCTTCGGCGACTCCCTCGGCGGGCTCGTCGCCTGGCGCTTCGGCACCTTCGGCGCGGTCCTCGCCGCCGTCGCGAGCCTGGTCACGGTGGTCCGGCACACCCGCGAGGAGGAGGAGACGGGCCGTCAGGAGATGCTGTCCGCCGGGGCGGTGGGCCGCCGCGCCCCGCTCACCGCCGCGCTCCTCACCGCGCTCGGCCTGAACGCGGCCGTCGCCCTCATCGTCACCGCCGGGCTCGCCGGGCAGGGCGCGGCCGGGGCGCTCGCGCTCGGTCTGGCGATCGGCGGCACCGGCATGGTCTTCGCGACCGCCGCCGCGCTCGCCGCCCAGGTCACGGAGAGCGCCCGGCTCGCCAAGGGCCTGTCGGCCGCCGTGCTCGGCCTGGCCTTCGTGCTGCGGGCGGCCGGCGACGCGGGGACCTCCGACGGCTCCTCCGCGCTGACCTGGCTCTCCCCCGTCGGCTGGGCCGAGCAGGTCCGCGCCTTCGCCGGTGAACGCTGGTGGGTGCTGCTCCTGATCGCCGCGGCCGTCCTGCTCCAGGCGTCGGCGGCGTACGCGCTGGCCGCCCGCAGGGACGTGGGGGCGGGCTTCCTCGCGACCCGGCCGGGCCCGGCCGCGGGGCGCCTCGCGACGGCCGGGGCGCTCGCCTGGCGGCTCCAGCGCGGCTCGCTCCTCGGCTGGTCGCTCGGCTTCCTCGTCGGCGGCCTCGTGTTCGGCGGGATGGTGGAGGGCGCGGCCGACATCGTCGGGGACAACGAGCGGGCCCGCGAGATCTTCGAGCGGATGGGCGGGCAGAGCGCGCTCACCGACGCCTTCCTCGCCACCATGGTGTCCCTCTTCGGGATGATCGCCGCCCTGTTCGCGGTCGGCTCGGTGCTGCGGCCGTACGGCGAGGAGACCTCGGGCCGGGCGGAGCCGCTGCTCGCGGGCGCCCTGGGCCGGCTCCGCTGGGCCGCGGGGCACCTGCTGATCGCCTTCGGCGGCTCGGCCCTGATCCTGGTGCTGGCCGGACTCGGCCTCGCCCTCTCGTACGGGCACGACCTCGGCCCCGTCCTGGGCGCCGCGCTCCTCCAGCTCCCGGCCGTGTGGGTGCTCGCCGGCCTGGCGGTCCTGCTCTGGGGCGCCGCCCCGCGGGCCGCGACCGCCGCCTGGGGCGTCGCCGGCCTGTGTCTGGCCCTCGGCTGGGTGGGCCCGGCGCTCGGCCTGCCGCAGGCGGTCCTCGACCTCTCGCCCTTCGGCCACCTGCCGAAGCTGCCGGGTCAGGACATGGCCTGGACCCCGGTCCTGGTCCTGACGGCGCTGGCGGCGGCGCTGGTCGCGGCCGGCCTCGCGGGGCTGCGCCGCCGGGACCTGGCCGTCTGAGGCCCCCGGGCTCACACCTCGACGAGCAGCTCCTCGAAGCCCCGGATGACGTACCCGGGCTTCCACACCGGCTCGGCCGCGAGCCGCAGGCCCGGCGCCTGCCTCAGCAACTCACCGAAGACGGCGGTGAGTTCGAGACGGGCGAGCGGGGCGCCGAGGCAGTAGTGGATGCCGGCGCCGAAGGTGATGTGGGGGTTGTCGGCCCGGGTGAGGTCGAGCACGTCGGCCGTCGGGCCGAAGCGGGCGGGGTCGCGGTTGGCGGAGCCGAAGAGGAGGGCGACCTCGGAGCCGCGCGGGATGACCTGGCCGCCGAGCTCGATGTCGTCGAGGACCCAGCGCTCGAACATCTGGAGCGGGGTGTCGTACCGCAGAAGTTCTTCCACAGCTGTGGACAACTTTTCGGGATCCGGACGGACGCCCTCCCTGAGCAGCGTCCACCAGCCGTTGACCGTGGTGTTCACCGTGGCCTCGTGACCCGCGTTGAGGAGCAGGACGCACGTGGAGACCATCTCCTGCTCCGTCAGCCCCTCCACCGCGATCAGGGACGAGATCAGGTCCTCCCCCGGCTCCCTCCGCCGCCGCGCGATCAGCTCCCGCAGGTAGTCCGAGAACTCGACCGACGCCCGGACCGCCCGCCGGGCCGTCTCCTCCGACGGGTTGAGCTCGAACATCCCGCAGATCGCCGCCGACCAGGGACGCAGCCGCCCCCGCTCCTCGTCGTCCTCGGGCACCCCCAGCATCTCGGCGATCACCGCCACCGGCAGCGGTTCGGCGACCGCGCCGAGCAGATCGCCGCCGCCCGCCGCCACCAGGTCGCCGACGAGCCCGGCGGCCAGCCGCCGTACGGTCGGCGCCAGGTCCTCCACCGTCCTCGGCGTGAACGCCTTCGACACCAGCCGCCGGATCCGCGTGTGGTCCGCCGCCTCCAGATCGAGCAGCCCGTGGTCGTTGAGCGTGTGGAAGGGCTCGTGGGCGGCGTCCGGCGCCTCCCGCCCGAACTCCTCGTGCGTGAAGCGGTGCGTGTACGTCCGGCCGAGCCGCCGGTCGCGCAGCAGCGCCGACACGTCCTCGTAGTGCGGGACCAGCCACTGCCGGGTCGGCCCGTGCCAGTGCGCGCGGCCGGCGGCGCGCAGCTCGGCGTAGGCGGGATACGGGTCGGCGACGAACTCCGGCGACCAGGGGTCGTACACAGCGTCAACAGCGTCCATGAGCGGACGCTACCCCCGCGCGGCGGCTCAGCCGCCGACCCGCACCAGACCCGCCTCGTACGCGAAGACCGCCGCCTGCGTCCGGTCGCGCAGGCCCAGTTTCACCAGGATGCGGCTGACGTGCGTCTTGATCGTGGACTCGGCGACGACGAGGTGCTCGGCGATCTCGGCGTTCGAAAGGCCCTGGGCGATGAGGACGAGGACCTCCGTCTCCCGCTCGGTCAGCTCCCCGATCTGCGCCATCGCCGGGGGGCGCGGCGAGGTCCCCGGCGCCTTCGCGAACTCGGTGATCAGCCGCTTGGTGACGGTCGGTGCGAGCAGCGCCTCCCCGGCCGCGACCACCCGCACCCCGTCCGCGAGCTGCCGGGCCGAGGCGTCCTTGAGCAGGAAGCCGGAGGCCCCGGCGCGCAGTGCCTGGTACACGTACTCGTCCAGGTCGAAGGTGGTCAGCACGAGCACCTTCGCGTCCGCGTCGGCGGCGACGATCTCCCGGGTGGCGTCGATGCCGTTCAGCTCGGGCATCCGGATGTCCATGAGGACCACGTCCGGACGGAGGGCGGCGACCTGGGCGACGGCCTCCCGGCCGTTGACGGCCTCGCCGACGACCTCGATGTCCGGCATCGCGCCGAGCAGCACCGAGAAGCCCTCGCGGACCATCATCTGGTCGTCGACGATCAGTACGCGGATCACTGCGGGGCCTCCTCGCGGCTCACGGGGACGAAGGCCGCCACCTCGTAGCCACCGTCGTCGGTCGCCTCGGCCGTCATCTCCCCGCCCAGCATCGTCACACGCTCCCGCATGCCGGTGATGCCGTGCCCGGCTCCCGGTGACGGCTTGACCAGGCCGCGCGCGGGGCCGTTGGCGATCCTGAGCCCCAGGCCGCCCAGGACATAGCTGACCTCGACCTTCGCCGCCGCGCCCGGCGCGTGCCGCAGCACGTTCGACAGGGCCTCCTGGACGATCCGGTACGCGGAGAGCTCCACGCCCTGCGGCAGCTCCCGCACGGCGCCCGTCACGGTCTTCTCGACGTCGAGCCCGGCCTCGGTGACGTTGCGGATCAGCCCGTCCAGGTCGCCGAGGGTCGGCTGCGGCGCGTCGGGCGCCTCGTAGTCCTCGGCCCGTACGACTCCGAGGATGCGGCGCAGCTCGGTCAGCGCGGCGACGGCGTTCTCGCGGATGGTGAGGAAGGCCTGCTCCAGCTCGGGCGGCGGGTTCTCGACCCGGTACGGGGCGGCCTCCGCCTGGATCGCGACCACCGACATGTGGTGCGCGACGACGTCGTGGAGCTCGCGGGCGATGGTCGTCCGCTCCTCCAGGACGGTCCGCTTGGAGATCTCCCGCAGGGTGACGGTCTGCTGTGCGCTGACCTCGCGGTCGGCCTGGCGGCGGACCTGGAAGACGGTGACGGTGAGCAGGACCAGCGCCGAGACGAACAGCATCGGCATCGCGTCGGTGCCGCCGCCCGCCCCGATGAACACCTCGGCGAAGAGCGCGTAGCCCGCCGTCCCGATCCACATCCACACCGCCGTACGGGGGCGGGTGCGGGCGGCGACCACGGCGAGGACCACCAGGTGGGCGGCGAACGAGTTCGCCGCCCAGGGGAAGCCGGTGCCGAAGCCGGCGACGGCCCCGACGAACGGCGTGATGCCGAGCGAGGTCCAGTAGGCGAGGACCGGCCTGACCAGGGTGAGCAGCACGATCGCGGCCGGCGCGAGGGTCGCCACGAGCGCGATCGGACCGAAGCTGCCGTAGGTCCGCTCGTACCCGACGAAGAAGACGATCATCGCCATGAACGCGACGACCGCGTGCGGGAACAGCCCCGCGGACGCCCGTATCCGGCGTGGCAGGAAGCGGGCCGGGCCGGTCTCCACGTCCATGCGCGGCAGCGGCCGGTAGGCGAAGGCGTCGTCGAGGAGTTCCTGGCGCAGCCCGCCGAGCGCCGCCTGCACCAGGCGGAACTCGGGGCTGCGGCTCGTCTCGGAGGACTGTGTCTGGGTCACGCGAACCACGGTACGGGGGCCCCGGGGCGGGGTCGTCCGGCTCCGTACGGATCCTTCCGGGTCCCCCCTGAGTACTAGAAGGGCGCTAGAAGGCCAGCTGGGCGATCTCCTCCGCGACCACCGCGCAGGCGTCGGCGGCCGGGTCGATCAGCGGGAAGTGGCCGATGTCCTCCAGGAGCGTGAGGCCGACCTCCTCGCCGGCCTTGGCCGCCGCCTCCGCGTAGGCCTCGGCGACGGCGTGCGGGACGACGACGTCCTCGCGGCCCTGGACGAGGGTGGTCGCGATGCCGGTCGGCAGGAGGACGGCCGGATCGGCGAAGGCCGCCCGCGCCGCGTACGAGGACTCGCCGCCGAGGAGTTCGGTGACCGCGCCGCCGCACACCCCGAGCTCGACCGCCCGCGCGAAGTGGGCGATGGGGGCGAGGGCGACGACGCCGCGCAGGGCGGGCGGGTCGGGGAGGCGCCACGGGGAGCCGGCGGGCAGGACGTGCCGGGCGGCGGCCCAGAGGGCGAGGTGGCCGCCGGCGGAGTGGCCGGTGAGGACGATCCGGCCGGTGTCGGCCTGCGGCAGGTGCGCGGCGGCCAGTTCCGGCACCGCGTCGAGGGCGGCGGCCACGTCGTCGAAGGTCTCGGGCCAGCGACCGGCGACCGGGGCCGTACCGCCCTGATGGGGGAGGCCGGGCCCGCGCCGGTACTCGACGCTCGCCACGGCGAAGCCGCGGCGGGCCAGGAAGTCCGCGAAGGGCGTCAGGTGCCACCGGTCGTACGGGGCCCGCCAGGCGCCGCCGTGCAGGGCGACGACGAGCGGGGCCCTGGTACGTCCGTCGCGCGGAGCGTAGAAGTCGACGACCTGGTCCGGGTGGTCGCCGTACGCGGCGGAGGCGTCCGGGGGGACGGCCGGGTGCGAGAAGGCCGACGCCTCTTCGGCGGCATCGCGCGCGGCGGGGTCCGGCATGCTGTTCCAACCTCTCGGGTACGCGGCCGAATTGGCCTGACCTGCGGGGACGGTACCAGCACCGGAGCCCCCGCAGATCAGGCGTTCATCGGACGGTCCCGCCTCAGCCGGCGAGGTCGGCCAGGACCTCCGCGAGGACCCGCGCCGCCCGCTCCGCGTCCGCGAAACCGACGTACAGCGGCGTGAAACCGAACCGCAGCACGTCCGGGCGGCGGAGGTCGCCGACCACACCGCGCCGGATCAGCTCGGCCATCACGGCCGGGGCCTCGGCGCAGCGCAGCGCGACCTGGCTGCCGCGCTCCCCGTGCTCCCCGGGCGTCGCCGACTCGACCCGGCCCGCGGGCGCGTACGCGCGCACGCACTCCAGGAAGAAGTCCGTCAGCGCCAGGGACTTGGCCCGAACGTCCTCGATCGCGACCCCGTCCCAGACGTCGAGCGCCGCTTCGAGCGCCAGCATCGAGAGGATGTCGGGGGTGCCGACCCGGCCCTTCAGCGCTCCCGCGGCCGCCGCGTACCCGGGGGTCATCGCGAACGGGTCGGCGTGCGAGTTCCAGCCGGGCAGCGGCGAGTCGAAGCCCGCCTGGTGGCGCTCGGCGACGTACAGGTACGCGGGCGAACCGGGTCCGCCGTTCAGGTACTTGTAGGTGCAGCCGACGGCCAGGTCGACCCCGTGCGCGTCGAGGCCGACGGGCAGCGCGCCCGCACTGTGGCACAGGTCCCAGACGGCGAGCGCGCCCGCCCCGTGGAGCGCGGCCGTGATGCCGGGCAGGTCCTGGAGCCGGCCCGTCCGGTAGTCGACGTGGTTGACGAGCGCGGCGGCCGTGCGGCCGCTCACCGCCGCCGCCATGTCGGCCGGGTCGCACGGCACGATGTCGTGACCCGTCATCCGCGCCGCCGACTCCGCGATGTACCCGTCCGTGGGAAAGGTCGTCGCGTCGACGAGTATCTCGTCCCGGTCGTCACCGTTCAGCCGGGCCGCGGCGACGACGGCCTTGAAGACGTTCACGCTCGTCGAGTCGCCGACCACGATCTGCCCGGGGGCCGCGCCGACGATCGGCGCGATCCGGTCGCCGATCCGCTCGGGAGCGGTCCACCAGCCGGACTCGTCCCAGGAGCGGATGCGCAGCTCGCCCCACTCGCGGGTGATGACGTCGGCCATCCGGGCCGGGACGTGGGCGGGCAGCGCGCCGAGCGAGTTGCCGTCGAGGTAGACGGTCCCCGCGTCGAGGGCGAACTTCTCGCGGTGCTTGCCCAGCCCGTCGGCCGCGTCGAGTTCCCGCGCCCTGTCCTTGAGGAGGTCAGACATGGCTGCGGGCCGTCCAGAGCTCCGGGAACACGTTCTTCTGGGCCCGCTTCTCCAGCCAGGCCACGCCGGCCGAACCGCCGGTGCCGGTCTTCGCGCCCATCGCGCGCCGGGTCGCGACCAGGTGGTCGTTGCGCCAGCGCCAGACGAGTTCGGCGACGTCGCTGAGGGCCTCGCCGAGGCGGACGAGCTCGCCGTTCTGGTCGGGGTCCGCGTAGATCCCGGCCCAGACCGCCTCGACCTCGGGGGACGGCTCGTACCGCTGCGACAGGTCGCGGCCGAGGACCGAGGCCGGCACGGGCAGGCCGCGGCGGGACAGGAACGCGAGGACCTCGTCGTACAGGCTCGGCTCCTGGAGCGCCTTCTCCAGTTCGGCGTGGACGCGGGGCGCGCCCCGGTGCGGCACCAGCATGGAGGCGGCCTTGTCGCCGAGCAGGAACTCCATCCGCCGGTACATCGCCGACTGGAAGCCCGAGCCCTCGCCGAGCGCGGCGCGGTAGGCGTTGAACTGGGCGGGGGTGAGCTGGGCCAGCGGCCGCCAGGAGTGGTTGAGCGCCTCCAGCTCGCGCACGGAGCGCTTGAGCGCGTCCATCGCGACGGGGACGCGGTCCTCGCGCAGCGCGCGGCTCGCGGTCTCCCACTCGTGGACGATGACCGTGAACCACAGCTCCATGACCTGGGTGGTGACCAGGAAGACCATCTCGCCGGGGTCGTCCGAGCGGAGGTGCTGGAGGTGGGTGAGGACGTCCGCCTGGACGTAGTCCTCGTACGGCGTGGTACCCGCGAAGTCGAGGTTCGGGTCGTCGACGACCGAACCGGCTCCGGCATCGGGGAAGGTGGACATTGCTGTCTCCTCGATACGTACTACCGGGTAGCGGTCTGCTCCTCCGTGCGGCGCGTCGTCCGGCACGGGAGCCCCGGTCCCCTCGGGAGGCGTGCTTCGTCGCACGCCGTCCCAAGCGCATCATGACACGATCGGACCAGCGATGTAGATCTCGTCTTCGTCATACGGAAACACGTTCGAACGCCCTCCCCCCGGTGACGGGGAAAGGGCGTGGCACCGGCGGGCAGCGTCAGCCGAGGGTCTCGGCGGCCGTCTCCGAGGAGTCCCGCAGGAACGTGGTGCAGCGCTCGAACTCGTCCTTCTCACCGATGTCGCCGGCCGCGCGGGCCAGGGCGTGCAGCGCGCGCAGGAAGCCGCGGTTCGGCTCGTGCTCCCACGGCACCGGGCCGTGGCCCTTCCAGCCGCTGCGGCGCAGCGCGTCCAGGCCGCGGTGGTAGCCGGTACGGGCGTAGGCGTACGACTCGACGACCGAGCCGCGCTCGTAGGCGTCGTCGGCGAGCCGCGCCCAGGCGAGCGAGGACGTCGGGTACTTCGCGGCGACGTCCGCCGGCGCCGTACCGTTCGCGAGCAGCTCGCGCGGCCCCGGGTCGTCGGGCAGGTGGGTGGGGGCCGGTCCCCCCAGCAGGTTCTCGTGGATGGCCATGGGCCCAGTCTGCCTCAGGGCGCCGACCCCGGCCGCTCCCGCTCCCCCTGCTCCCCCGGATCCCGAGGTTCCCGCCTCCCCGGCTCCCGCTTCCCCGGGTCGAGCGGCGGCGCCGTCACCCCGCAGTGCACCCGGCACTCCGGATGGCACCCGGCCACCCCGACCGGGGTGCGCATCGTCGTCCAGGCGAGGACCGCACCGGCCACCAGGAGCGCCGCGCACATCGGCATGGCCCGCCGGAAGGTCTCGCCGAACTCCTCCGCCGAGAGGTACGCCTCCGGGCCCATCCCGGCCAGCAGCGGCAGCGCGGCCACCGCGAGCAGCCCGGCCGCGCGGGCCGCCGCGTTGTTGATGCCGCTGGCGAGGCCCGCCCTGGCCACGTCCACCGAGGCGAGGACGGTCGCGGTCAGCGGCGCGACCAGGACCGTCATGCCCAGCCCGAGGACGACGAGGGCCGGCAGCACGTCCGCCACGTAGGACGCGTCCTCCCCGACCCGCAGCATCAGCAGCATGCCGGCGGCACACAGCAGCGGCCCCACCGTGAGCGGGATCCGGGGGCCGATCCGCTCCCCCAGCTCACCGGACTTCGCCGACAGCAGCAGCATCAGCACGGTCGT
Organism: Streptomyces sp. LMG1-1-1.1; assembly: GCF_040815545.1. NCBI lineage: Bacteria > Bacillati > Actinomycetota > Actinomycetes > Kitasatosporales > Streptomycetaceae > Streptomyces > Streptomyces sp. LMG1-1-1.1. Next base: position 258,964 of record NZ_JBFPNH010000021.1, read on the forward strand.
CGGCAGCAGGGCCGTACCAGCGCCGAGCGCCGAGTAGCCGGACACCACCTGGAGCTGGAGCGCGGCCAGGAAGAAGAACCCGCCGAAGGCCGCGTACACACACAGGGTGACCAGGTTGACGGCGGTGAAGAGCCGCGAGCGGAAGATCGACGGCGGTGCCATCGCCGACTCGCCCCGCCGCCGCTCCACCAGCACGAACACCGTCCCGACCACGACCCCGGCCGCCCCCGCCCACCAGGCCGCGCCGATCAGCGCGTACGTGACGAGCGCGAGCGCCGCCGCGCCGAGGAAAGCCCCCAGCACGTCGAACCGGCCGTGCGCCGTCTCGTCCCGCGACTCCGGCACGTGCCGGAGCGCCACCGGTACGCAGACGGCCGCGAGCGGCACGTTCAGCAGGAACACCCAGCGCCAGCCCGGCCCGTCCACCAGCCAGCCGCCGACGAACGGCCCGATCGCGGCCCCCACGCCGCCGAACCCGGACCACAGGCCGACCGCCCTGGCCCGGTCGTCCTCGTGGAAGCTCGCCTGGATCAGTGCGAGCGAACCGGGCGTGAGCAGCGCTCCGCCCACTCCCTGGAAGGCGCGGGCCGCGATCAGCACCCCTTCGTTCGGGGCGAGCCCGCACAGCAGCGACGCGACCGCGAACCACACCACGCCGATCACGAACACCCGGCGGCGCCCGTAGCGGTCGCCGAGCGCCCCGCCGAGCAGGATCAGCCCGGCCAGGGTCAGCATGTAGGCGTTCACGGTCCACTGGAGCGCGCCGAGGTCGGCGTCCAGGTCCTCGCCGATGTGCGGCAGGGCGACGTTGACGACGGTGGAGTCGAGCAGCGCCATCCCGGACCCGAGCACGGTCGTGAGCAGGATCCAGCGGCCCGTCCCGGAGCTCATCCGGATGTCCATGACTGCATGATCCCGCGAACGCCGAAGCCCCGCCCACCGGAATACGGGGAAACCGGGGACGGGGCCGAGCGACCGGAGGGTCAGCGGGTGACGTTGAAGTACTTCCACCCGCCGTAGACCGTGGTGTTCACGTTGTCGCCGGACTCGGTGTCCACGTACGCCGTGCGGACCCGCGCGCGGACGCCGGCCGCTCCGTCGGCGTCGAGGTTGACGTACGCCATGCCGCCGCTGTTCAGCGAGACGTAGTCCGCGGCCGTGGAGCGCCAGGCGCCCGCGTACCAGATCTGGATCTCCATCTTGGTCTTGCGGCCCGGGTACGGGTTGTTCCACGCGGTGATCAGCGGATCGGTGCTCTGGTGGTACGTCTGGTACCAGATGGTGCCGATCTTCGACCACTTGTAGTGGCGGGACAGCGTGGTCGTCAGACCCGCCTTCGTGTAGACGGTCGACCCGGCCTTGGCCCAGCCGGACCGGGTGTCACCGGCGAAGATCGCGGTCACCCAGGTGTCCCGGGTCATCTTGGTCGTCACCGACAGCTTGCCCGCCGAGTTGACCGTGCCGCGCTTGAGCAGCCGCTTGGGCTCCGCGCCGTACGGGTCGGACCAGATCTCCACGACGCGGTTCCGGTACGACCAGCCGAGGGTCGCCGTGTACGTCACGTTGGTGCCGTAGTTGACGGTGAGCCGGTTCCGGTCCAGCGTCAGCGCGGTCTTGAACGGGGTCACCTTGAGGACCGCCGAGCCGCTCGCGCCGATGTGCGTGGCGTCGCCCGCGTACGCCACCTTGTACGTGACGTTGCCCGCCGCGGTCGGGGTGTCGGGGAACGCGAACGCGCCGTTCGTCCCGAGAGGCTTCGTCCCGAGCGGCTTGCCCTTCGGGAACTCGGCGTCGTACCGGGTCACCGCGAGCGGCGTCCCCGCCGGCAGCTTCAGCGTCGACGAGACCGTGCCGGACACGGTGATCGCCTTGAGGACCGTCACGGTGGCCGGGACGGTCACGGTGACCGTCGGCACGGACTTGGTCGGCGCGTCCAGGACGTTCAGGCGGACGCTGTCGCCACTGCTGGCGATGGTCACCGCGAACAGGCGGCTGCCGCCCGGCTCCCAGGCGAGGGCACTGGCGGCGAGGCTGTCGCCGCCGCTGTAGACCCCGGTGTTGGGGAAGTCGTACTGCCGCACGGCAGTCGTCTCGCCCGGCCGGTAGACGAACACGTCGGGGTCGTACGGGGCGACGGATCCCGCCGCCACCGTGCCGTCGGCCGCGACGGCCACGGCGGCACCGTGGTACGAGCTGGCGTAGGCGCCCACCTCGGCGAGGTCCGAGGTCTGCCACACCCGGTGGCGGTTTCCGGCGGTGGCCGTGATCAGACGGCTGCCGTCCTGGGTGTAGGCGAGGTCGCTGACCATGCCCCCGCTGGACGACTCGGACTCGGGCGACCGCGCGGTGCGGACCGCGGTGCCCGTGCTCACGTCGTACGCGCCGATCCGGAACCAGTGGTAGTACGAGGACACGGCGGCGATGGCGTTCGGGTCCGTGGGCGAGGCGACGAGCCGCGGGGCGCCGGAGTAGTCGATCTCCGCGTCCTGGGCCAGGGTCACCACGGGCTGCTCGCCGGACGTGTCGATCGAGCCGATGTCGCCGTCGTAGTCGGTGCCGTAGCCGAACCAGATCCTGCCGCCCGCGGGGGCCACGTACTTCGGATCGGTGCCCTCGCCGGTGGCGTACCGGGCCGTCTCGGTCACCGCCTGCGTGTCCAGGGCGACGACCGCGTCGGCGCCCGGAACCGCGGCGTACAGGCTCCCCGAGTCGGCGGAGAGCGCCAGCCCGGTCACGCCGGGCAGCCCGGTGACGGTGCCCAGCACCGTGCCCGCGTAGTCGGTGGCGACGACCTTCCCCAGGTACGGGTCGCTGATGAAGATCTTCTGGTGGACACCGTCCACCACCATGTCGCCCACGGACGACACGGGCAGGGTCTTGCTGCTGTCGGCGGCCGCAGGGCCCGCCGTGCCCGCGACGAGTGCCGCGGAACTGATGAGGACCGCGAGCGCGGTCGCGGTCGAGAGAGTGCGCTTGCGCACGATGAAGAGACCCCCCAAAGAACATGGTCTCCGGCCCCTCGATCATGGGGGCACGGTGCAGGAAGACTAGACCACGCCGATGACGGCACGCGCACGTGAAAAAGCCCGGCACCCATGGGCGCCGGGCTTTCGCTTCGGAGGGGCTGACGACGGCTCGGACGTGCCGGCGTCGGCCCCGCCGTGACTACTTCAGCTTCGTGCCGGTCGAGCGCAGCGCGGCGCACGCCTCGGTCACACGGGTGGCCATGCCGGCCTCGGCGAGCTTGCCCCAGGTGCGCGGGTCGTAGGTGGACTTCGTGCCGACCTCGCCGTCGACCTTCAGGACACCGTCGTAGTTGCGGAACATGTGGTCCACGACCGGGCGGGTGAAGGCGTACTGCGTGTCGGTGTCGAGGTTCATCTTCACGACGCCGTTCTCCAGCGCGGTGGCGATCTCCTCGGCCGTCGAGCCCGAACCGCCGTGGAAGACGAAGTCGAACGGGGAGGACTTGCCGAACTTCTCGGCGACGCCGGCCTGGAGGTCCTTGAGGAGCTCGGGGCGGAGCACGACGTTGCCCGGCTTGTAGACGCCGTGCACGTTGCCGAAGGAGGCGGCGAGCAGGTAGCGGCCCTTCTCGCCCAGGCCCAGGGCCTCGGCGGTGCGGATCGCGTCATCGACGGTGGTGTACAGCTCGTCGTTGATCTCGTGGCTGACGCCGTCCTCCTCGCCACCGGTCGGGGTGATCTCGACCTCGAGGATGATCTTGGCGGCGACGGCCTTCGCGAGCAGCTCCTGGCCGATGGCCAGGTTGTCCGCGAGGGTCTCGGCGGAGCCGTCCCACATGTGCGACTGGAACAGCGGGTTGTCGCCACGGGCGACGCGCTCGGCGGAGATGTCGAGCAGCGGACGGACGTAGCCGTCCAGCTTGTCCTTCGGGCAGTGGTCGGTGTGCAGAGCGACCGTGATGTCATACTTCGCGGCGACGATGTGCGCGAACTCGGCCAGGGCAACGGCGCCCGTGACCATGTCCTTCTTGTGCTGACCGCCCAGGAACTCGGCTCCGCCGGTCGAGATCTGGATGATGCCGTCGCTCTCGGCCTCCGCGAAGCCGCGCAGCGCAGCGTGCAGGGTCTGGGACGAGGTCACGTTGATGGCCGGGTAGGCGAACTTGCCTGCCTTCGCCCGGTCGAGCATCTCGTTGTAGACCTCGGGGGTTGCGATGGGCATTCGTCCGCTCCTTGTGATGTGCGGGGTGTGTGCGTTTCTGTCCCTGACCTGGGGGCGACGTCATCGTCGACCCCATCCTTTCAGACTCTCGTCCGGGCTCCCACGGGCGCGGCACGACCAAGGGCGGGGTGTTTCACGTGAAACACCCCGCCCTTGGATAAAAACGCAGGTCAGGACCGCCATCACCGGGGTCAGGGCCCTACGTCACGACTTCGCGGCGGTTACGCCAGGTCGAGATCGGCCAGCTGGTAGCCGGTGAGGTAGGTCAGGCCCGCCCCGCCGATCGCCTCGGCGGCGCCGCGGTCCACGATCGTGGCCACGGCGACGACCTCGCCGCCCGCCTCGCGGACGGCCTCGACCGCGGTCAGCGGCGAGCCACCGGTGGTCGAGGTGTCCTCGACCACCAGGCAGCGACGGCCCTTGACGTCCGTGCCCTCGATACGGCGCTGCATGCCGTGCGCCTTCTGCGCCTTGCGCACGACGAAGGCGTCGAGGCGCTGCCCGCGCGCGGCGGAGGCGTGCAGCATCGACGTCGCGACCGGGTCGGCGCCGAGCGTCAGCCCGCCGACGCAGTCGAAGTCCAGGTCGGCGGTGAGGTCGAGCATGACCTGACCGACCATGGGCGCGGCCTCGCCGTCCAGCGTGATCCGGCGCAGGTCGATGTAGTAGTCGGCTTCCAGACCCGACGAGAGGGTCACCTTGCCGTGGACCACGGCCTTGTCCTTGATCTGCTGGAGCAGCTCAGCGCGTACGTCAGTCATGGTCAGCAGCTTAAAGCCGACGCCAGCTCCAGACGCTCTCGACCTCCAGGGGGTCGATCGGGGTGACGAGGCGCGGGAGGGTGTTGAGGCCGTTCGGCGGGCCGGACTGCGGCTCGACGCAGACCGCCTCGGCCGGCTCGTCGTAGATCACGACCCACTCGGCGCGGCTCGCGACCTTCAGCTCCAGTTCATCCGGCCAGGTCAGGGACACGTCGACGCCGCCGGGCATGCCGAAGCAGTCGTCCCACGGGCCGGGGAGGGGGTCGATCCGGCGGCCGGTGGGGAGGTGGTCGTCGCCGCGCTCCTCCTGCCAGGCGGGGGCGAAACCGAGTTCCACGTCCTGGCCGCCCCGGCCGAGGTTGCGCAGGAACCAGGGGTGCCAGCCGGCCTGGGCCGGGAACGAGTCGGCGTAGGTCTCGACCCCGAAGCGGAGGGTGAGGGAGTCCTCGGCCAGTTCGAAGACCTGGGTGACGCGGCCCTTGTACGGCCACGGGTCACCGAGCTCACAGGTGAACACCGCCTCGGTCGCGGACGTCCTGGCGGCCTTCCAGGCCACGTCGCGGACGGTGCCGTGGATGGCGTGCGGAGCCGCGTTGACCGGCAGCTGATGCGAGGTGGCGCCGTTGCGGAAGCGGCCGTTCCCGGTCCGCCCGCACCACGGCGCCATCGGGAAGCTGCCGTACCGGTCGCCCTGGCGCAGCACTTCGGTGCCGCCGATGCGCAGGCTCTCGATCCGGCACCCGCGCTCGGGGTTGATGGTCAACTCGGCGGCACCCGCCGTCAGTCGCGTCTGCATCGTCACGCCCCGACCCTAGCCCCGATGGGAGCGTTTCAACGACGGCGCCGCAACGCCCTTCCGACGACGACCGCCGAGGCGAGCGCGAGGGCCGCGGCGGGCGCGATCCAGCGCAGGGTGGCACCCGCGCTGCCCGCCTCGGGCGCGGGGACCGGGGCGTAACGGCCGCGCGGCGGGGCGTGGTCGACCTCCTCGGCGCTCCGCCCGATCATCGTCCGGCGGGCGTGGGCGGCCTCCGCGGCGGGCTGCGGGGCGGGGAACTCGATCGGGGTGGCGCCGAAGTCCTCGTCCAGGAGCGGGTCCAGCGAGGGCGGCGGGACCGGTGTGTCGAGGAGGGCGCTCCGGCCGGGCTCCTCGACTCCGTCGTCGACCCCGTCGTCGTCGGAGTCGGCGTCGTCGGCATCGGCATCGGCATCGGCATCGGCGTGGGCGTCGTCGTCGGAGTGCGCGTCGTCTTCGGAGTGCGCGTCGTCTTCGGTGACGGCGGCTGCTTCGGTCCCCGCCGGCTCCTCCGCGAGGGCGGCCAGCGCCTCCACGAACTTGTCGAGCAGCTTGGCGCCGGCCAGGGACCTCGCCCCGTCCGTCGCCTCGGCGAGCCGGCCCTCCGCCGTGAGGGCTCCGGTGAAGCTCAGGCTGGTGCCGTCGGCCACCGGAGTGAGGACGACGGTGAGCGACAGCTCGGCCGAGCCGTTGCCGCGGGCCTCGGCGCCCTGGCCCTCGTAGGTGATGGCGCCGTCCCGCTCGACGACCCTCAGGGCGCCGCGGTACGTGATGGTGTTGCCGCCGACCCGGACCTTGAGCCGTCCCGTGAGGGGGCCCGCGGACTCGTCGGCGTCGCGCTGGAAGCCGGGCACGCAGCGCACCACCCGGGCCGGGTCCGTGAGCGTCGCACGCAGGGCCTCGGCCGGGACGGGAACGAACACCTCATGCTCCATGGAAGCCGAGCCTACTCAGGCCGGGGCGCGGCGTCGCCTGTTTGCCGCCGGGCGCGCGCGCACGCCGACCGCCCGGGGCCCGGCGCGCCGGCCCGTCGTCCCGCTCTCAGGAGCCGTACCGCGGGTGCACCAGGGTGGACGGGGGCAGCGCGGCGCCCTTGGTGCGTTCGGCGCGGCGGGCCGCGGCGGCCAGGGTGTCGGCGGCGAGCGAGCGCAGCCGGGGCGCGTCGGGGGCGAGACCGAGGGCGGGCCGCCGGCCGCCGTGCGCGGCGAGGAGGAAGCCCCAGTCGCAGGGTCCCCGGCCCGTGCCGCTGACGCGGTCCGCGCGGTCGGGTCCGGCGGCGAAACCGGGGGTGCGGCCGCTCGCGCTGTAGGGGCGGGTCGCGAAGCCCGCGGCGCGCAGGGTGGCGTCCACCGTCCAGTAGGTGCGGGGCCGGTCGGCGGCCGATCCGGCGTGCACGGCGAACCGTCCGGCGCCGGTGAGGACGCGGGCCACCAGGCCGTAGAACTCCTCGGAGTACAGCTTGGTGCTGGGGGTGATGCCGGGGTCGGGCAGGTCGGAGATCACCACGTCGTACCGTTCCTGCACACGATCGGCGGCGTCCCTCAGCCAGCCGAACGCGTCCGCGTAGACCACCCGGACGCGCGGGTCCCGGAACGCCTGCGCGTTGAGCGTGGCGAGGGCCGGGTCCGTACGGGCGAGGCGGACGACGCCGCGGTCGATCTCGACGACGGTGACGGCGCGGACCCCCGCGTAGCGCAGGACCTCGCGGGCGGCCAGGCCGTCCCCGCCGCCGACGATCAGCACCCGCGCGTGCGTGCCCTTCATCGCGGGGTGGACGAGGGCCTCGTGGAAGCGGTACTCGTCCTGGCCGGCCACCCTGAGGCGGCCATCGAGGAAGAGGTCGGGCGGCCCCTCGCGGCCGCCGGTCACGACGACCTCCTGGAGGTCGGTGTGGACGGCGACCCGCACCCGGTCCCCGTACACGGCCCGGCGCGCGGCCTGTTCGAAGTCGCCGACGAGCACGGTCGCGGTGGCGAGGACGGCGAGGACGCACACGTTCACCGCCACGAGCAGGGCCCGGGAGCGGCGGGTGAGGTCGCGGCGGAACACCCAGAGGACGAGGCCGCCGCCCGCCACCGCGTTCACGGCGCCGGTGACGAGCGCGCCGGTGAGCTGACCGAGCCAGGGCAGCAGCAGGAACGGGAAGGCGAGGCCGCCGACCAGCGCGCCGACGTAGTCGGCGGCGAAGAGGTCGGCGACCGTCCCCGCGGCGTCGTCCTGGTCCCGGGGCCGGGCCTGCCGGCCGGCCCGGCCCGACCGGCCCGCCCGCTGTATCAGCGACATCAGGAGCGGGATCTCGGCGCCGATGAGCACGCCGATGGCCAGCGAGAACGCCACGAGCACGTACCGCGACTCGCCGAGCCAGGCGAAGGCCGCGTACAGCACCATCGCCGAGCAGCCGCCGACGAGCGCGAGCCCGGCCTCGACCAAGCCGAAGCCGACGGCGGCGCGGCAGCGCAACCGCTTGGCGAGCAGCGAGCCGACGCCCATCGCGAAGACCATCACGGAGAGCACGACGGAGGCCTGGGTGACCGAGTCGCCGATCAAGTAGGAGGCGAGTGCGACCAGTTCCAGCTCGTAGACCAGACCGCAGGCGGCGCAGACGAACACCACCGCGAGGACCGGGAACCGCACCGCTTCGGGCGGCCGGACGGGCCGCCGCGGGGGCGGCCGCCGCACCCGCTTGGGTGGCATGGTCACGGTCGGCTCGATCATGACCGTAACGCTACGTCACGACTGACGGACCCCTTGTCACCCACACGAGTGCACCTGGAGCCCGGGAGGGGCGTATCAGAGCGTTGCAGGCATACGTGCGCCGATACGGGTCCTGGTCACCACCAACTGCCCCTCCTGCGGGTAGGCGTGCCAGGTGCGCCACCGCACCTGGCCCTCCTGGCGGTGCGCCAGCATGGCCGTGAAGGCGTGCGGCGACCCGGGGAAGGTCCCCGCGAGGCCGTTCGGGTGGTCGGCGACGAGTGCGAGCAACTCCTGCGCACGGCCCGCGAACGAGCCCTGCGGGAGCGTCTCGACGCGTGCCGCGAATTCGTACTCCCATTCGCCGATGCGCTTGGAGACGCCGAGCGGCAGCGGGGTGCTGCTGCCGGGCATGCAGGCCACGGTCTCCGAGCAGGTGTGACCGTCCTCTTCGAGGAGGACCTGGTGAGAGGCGCCGAGCAGTCTCAACTGGAGCTTGGCGCTGGAGAGTTCGAGGTCGAGCACCGCGAGGGCGGGCAGCGGCTCGCGCCCCAGCGCCCAGGCCAGATCGGCCGCGCGCGTGTCGGTGTAGGTGGTCTTCAGGGTGGTGAGCATGGGTCGGCTCCGCAAACACGGTTTGACGGGTGGGCCGGGGGCGCCCCGAGAGGGTCCAACGGGAGTGGGGGATCGCCGGCTCGGTTCCACACACGGTCCGAGGGCTGTCTCTGTCAGGAGCGAGAGAACCACGGACGCCGGACGACTCGCAGCGGTTTTACCCAACTTGCTGTGTTTTCCAACCCCTTCGGGGACCCCACAGTTCAATTGTTCAATCAGAATCGATCGAGATGTCGGCACGGAATGCCAACGTCACGTGCCTCCGGAGCCGGCGCCCGCTCAGCTGCCGCCGCCGCAACCGCCGCCGCAGCCGCCGCCACCACCGCAGCTCGACCCGCACGAGCTGCCGCCGCCGCAACCGCCGCCGCCTCCGCCGTCGGCCCAGCCGCCCTTCCGCCCCCGGCGCCGCCGGCGGCCCCGCCCGCGGTCCCTGACGCCGGAGACCAGGCCGATGACGACCAGGGCCCCCAGGATCACGATGAAGATCTCCATCTGTACTACCCCCGTTCTTCTGTGCGAGGGGGATGCCCCCTACGGCCCCCCGTCAAAGCGGACTTGAGCGAATCGAGAGCTTCAGCTGCACGAGGACGACGAGCACGAGGACGACGAGCACGACGAGCTCGAACACGAGGACGAGGAGCAGGAGAACGACGAGGACGAGGAGCACGAGGAGGAGGAAGAGGAGGGCGAGGACGAGGTGGTCGAGGAGCCCGCACCGGCCCACCAGCTGTCCCCGCCGCCGCTCCGGCCGCCGCGCGCCCGCTCCGCCCCGCTCATCCCGCGCGCGACGAGCCACACTCCGAACGCGATCACGGCCGCGATCCCGAGGATGAAGAATGCGATGTCCATGCCAGGGCGATCCCCTCGCCGCGCCCCCGCCAAAGCACACTTGAGCAAGTCCAGAGCTTCCCCCCAGGATGGCTCCCATGACACGACCGCTGCTCAATCGCCGCCTCGCCGAGTTCGGGACGACGATCTTCGCCGAGATGTCCGCGCTCGCCGCCAGGACCGGGTCGATCAACCTCGGTCAGGGCTTCCCCGACACCGACGGCCCGGAGGAGATCCGGGAAGCCGCCGTCCGCGCGCTGCGGGACGGCCGCGGCAACCAGTACCCGCCCGGCCCCGGCGTCCCCGAGCTGCGGACGGCCGTCGCCGACCACCAGCGGGAGCGGTACGGCCTCGCGTACGACCCCGACACGGAGGTGCTGGTCACCGCGGGCGCGACCGAGGCCATCGCGGCGGCCCTGCTCGCCCTCGTCGAGCCGGGCGACGAGGTGATCGCCCTGGAGCCGTACTACGACTCGTACGCGGCCTGCGTCGCGATGGCCGGCGGCACCCGTGTCCCCGTCACCCTCCGTCCCCACGAGGGCGCCTACGTCCTCGACCTGGACGAACTGCGGGCCGCCGTCACCGACCGGACCCGGCTGATCCTGCTCAACACCCCGCACAACCCCACCGGCACCGTCCTCACCCGCGCCGAGCTGACCGCCGTCGCCGAGCTCGCGGTCGAGCGGGACCTGCTCGTGGTCACCGACGAGGTGTACGAGCACCTGGTCTTCGACGGTACCGAGCACATCCCGATCGCGACCCTCCCCGGCATGCGGGAACGCACGGTCACCATCGGTTCGAGCGGGAAGACCTTCTCGTTCACGGGCTGGAAGGTCGGCTGGATCACCGCGAGCCCCGAACTGACCTCCGCCGTCCGCTCGGCCAAGCAGTTCCTCACCTACGTCTCCGCCGGCCCGTTCCAGTACGCAGTCGCCGAGGCCCTCCGCCTCCCCGACAGCTACTTCGACGCGCTGCGCGCCGACCTCCAGGCCAAGCGGGACCTGCTGAGCGAGGGCCTCGCCCAGGCCGGCTTCGAGGTCTACCGCCCCTCCGGCACCTACTTCGTCACCACCGACATCCGCCCGCTCGGCGCCACCGACGGCTTCGCCTTCTGCCGCTCCCTGCCCGACCGCGCCGGCGTCGTCGCCATCCCCAACGCCGTCTTCTACGACCACCGGGAGGCCGGCGCCCCCTTCGTCCGCTTCGCCTTCTGCAAGAAGACCGAAGTCCTCGAAGAAGCGGTCTCGCGCCTCAAGCGCCTCGCCTGAGGCGCGCGCCGGACGCACGGGAGCCCGGCCCCCGGAAGGGGGCCGGGCTCTCGCGGCCGTGCGGTGGGGCGGGGAGGATCAGGCCTCCTCGTCACCCTCCGCCTTGTCCTCGGGGGACTCCAGGCCGAACTGCTCGACGATCCACTTGTCGAACTCGATCGAGGCGCGGACCCAGCTGACCGTGGAGGACACGAAGTGCTCCAGGGCGACGCCGGTGCCGATCAGCATCTGGGCCTCGCCGATGAGGCGGAGGGTGGCCGAGCCGTCCTCCTCCTCGTGGAGGTGGGTGTAGACCTTGGGCCACAGGGTGCGGCGGTTCCAGTCGTCGATCGCGTCGAGGATCTTGGCGCGGTCGTCGGCCGAGTGCGGACGGTCGTAGAACGTCCGGACCGAGAAGACCTGCTGCTCGTCCTCGCCGCGGAACATGAAGTACGTGCGGAATTCCTCCCACGGCGCCGCGAGGTCACCCTCGTCGTCGACGACGTACTTCAGCTCCATCTGCTCGAGGAGCTGCTTGACGAGGTCCTGGTCGGGGACGACGGGGCCCGCCGGTCCTGCGGCCTGAGGCTGGGGCTGGCCCCCGAAATTCGGAATCGAGGACGGGTCGATGCTCACCGTGTATTTCCCTTCGTACGGATGCTCGCCATCCTCTCCCATGCCGGGCGGTGCGTGGCAAGCCCCGCCGGTCCCGAAGCGCAGAGATCCGCTGCCAGCTGACACGATCTCCTGCACATGGGGGACGAGAAGCGGACATCGCGGCGGCGGATCCGGCTCGCCGCGGGGCTTCGCGTCCGCGCGGGGACGGCGGACGAGGGCGGCGGCACCGCCCTCGTCCCCCTCACGGCCTTCGACGCGGAGGCCCGTCGGAGACCCCTAGCGGGCCGTGCCGACGATGAGGCCGTCCTCGAAGCGGTCCACGCGGACCGTGTCGCCGTCGACGACCTCGCCGGAGAGGATCTCCTTGGCGAGCCGGTCGCCGATCGCCGTCTGGATCAGGCGGCGCAGCGGCCGGGCGCCGTACGCGGGGTCGTTGCCCTCGTCGGCGAGCCACTCCAGGGCCGCCGGGGTGACGTCCAGGGTGAGCCGGCGCTCGGCGAGCCGCTTGCCGAGCCGGTCGATCTGGAGCTGGGCGATCCGGCCGAGCTCGGCCCGGTCGAGCGCCGAGAAGACGACCAGGTCGTCGAGCCGGTTGAGGAACTCGGGCTTGAAGCTGGCCCTGACGACGTCCAGGACCTGCTGCTTCTTGACGTCCTCCGAGGTCACCGGGTCGACGAGGTACTGGCTGCCGAGGTTCGACGTCAGGATCAGGATGGTGTTGCGGAAGTCCACCGTCCGGCCCTGGCCGTCGGTGAGCCGTCCGTCGTCAAGGACCTGGAGCAGGACGTCGAAGACCTCCGGGTGCGCCTTCTCCACCTCGTCGAGCAGGACCACGCTGTACGGGCGGCGGCGGACCGCCTCCGTGAGCTGGCCGCCCTCCTCGTAGCCGACGTAGCCGGGGGGCGCGCCGACGAGCCGGGCGACGGAGTGCTTCTCGCCGTACTCCGACATGTCGATGCGGACCATGGCCCGCTCGTCGTCGAAGAGGAAGTCGGCGAGCGCCTTCGCCAGCTCGGTCTTGCCGACGCCGGTCGGGCCGAGGAAGAGGAAGGAGCCGGTGGGCCGGTCGGGGTCGGCGATGCCCGCGCGGGTGCGGCGCACGGCGTCGGAGACGGCCCGGACGGCCTCGGACTGGCCGATCAGCCGCTTGCCGAGCTCGTCCTCCATGCGCAGCAGCTTCTGCGTCTCGCCCTCCAGGAGGCGGCCGGCGGGGATGCCGGTCCAGGCGCCGACGACGTCCGCGATGTCGTCCGGGCCGACCTCCTCCTTGACCATGGTGTCCTTGGACGCCTCCTGCTGCGCCTCGGCCTCGCTGGCGGCCTCCAGTTCCCGTTCGAGGGCCGGGATCTCGCCGTACAGCAGCTTGGAGGCGGTGTCGAAGTCGCCGTCGCGCTGGGCGCGCTCGGCGCGACCGCGGGCCTCGTCGAGGCGTTCCTTGAGCTCGCCGACCCGGTTGAGGGACTGCTTCTCCTTCTCCCAGCGGGCGGTGAGGCCGCGGAGCTCCTCCTCGCGGTCGGCGAGGTCGCGCCGCAGCTTCTCCAGGCGCTGCTTGCTCGCCGCGTCCGTCTCGTTCTTCAGGGCCAGCTCCTCCATGCGGAGCCGGTCCACGGAGCGCTGGAGCTCGTCGATCTCGACGGGCGAGGAGTCGATCTCCATGCGCAGCCGGGAGGCGGCCTCGTCGACGAGGTCGATGGCCTTGTCGGGGAGGAAGCGGGAGGTGATGTACCGGTCGGAGAGGGTCGCGGCGGCCACCAGGGCGGAGTCGTTGATCTGCACCTTGTGGTGGGCCTCGTACCGGCCCTTGAGACCGCGGAGGATCGCGACGGTGTCCTCGACGGTCGGCTCGGCGACCAGGACCTGCTGGAAGCGGCGCTCCAGGGCGGGGTCCTTCTCGATCCGCTCGCGGTACTCGTCGAGGGTGGTGGCGCCGACCATGCGGAGCTCGCCGCGGGCCAGCATCGGCTTCAGCATGTTGCCGGCGTCCATGGCGGAGTCGCCGCCGGCGCCCGCGCCGACGACCGTGTGCAGCTCGTCGATGAAGGTGATGATCTGGCCGTCGCTCTCCTTGATCTCGGAGAGGACGGTCTTCAGGCGCTCCTCGAACTCGCCGCGGTACTTGGCGCCCGCGACCATCGCGCCGAGGTCGAGCGAGACCAGCCGCTTGTTCTTCAGCGACTCGGGCACGTCGCCCTTCACGATCCGCTGGGCGAGGCCCTCGACGACGGCGGTCTTGCCGACGCCGGGCTCACCGATGAGGACCGGGTTGTTCTTGGTGCGGCGGGACAGCACCTGGACGACGCGCCGGATCTCGTGGTCGCGGCCGATGACCGGGTCGAGCTTGCCCTCGCGCGCGGCGGCCGTGAAGTCCGTGCCGAACTTCTCCAGCGCCTTGTACTGCCCTTCCGGGTCGGGTGTGGTCACCCGGCGTCCTCCCCTGCTGTTCTCGAACGCGCCGAGCAGCTTCGAAGCGCTCGCGCCCTGCCGGTCGAGGATCTCACCGGCCTGGCCGCCCTTGGCGGCGATGCCGATGAGCAGGTGCTCGGTGGAGAGGTAGTCGTCGCCGAGCTCCTTGGCGCGCTTGTCGGCGTCGGCGATGACGGCGAGGAACTCGCGGTTGGGCTGCGGGGGCGCGACCGTGGACCCCGTGATGCTCGGCAGGGCGGCGAGCAGCCGCTCCGCGCCCGCGCGGACGACGGCCTGGTCGGCCTCGGCGGCGGCGAGCAGGTCGGTGATGTTCTCGTTGTCCTGACCGGTCAGCAGTGCGAGCAGCAGGTGCGCGGGGGTCAGGTCGGCGTGCCCCTCGGACACGGCGCGGCTGCTCGCCGCGTTGATCGCGTCCCGGCTCCGGTTGGTCAGTTCGGCGTCCACGTGCGGTGCTCCTCCTGGGTTCTCGTGGGTCCTCTCCGTCTATGACTTCTCCAGGGTACACAAAGTTGAGTCGATCCCGCTCAAGGTGTTGCGGGGAGTCCCGCCCCGGGTAGTTTCCGGGCATGGCAACGGACCCGAGGAACCCCTCCGACTCGTACGTCGGCTTCTGGCGCGAGTACCACATGAGCACCCTGACCACCCCGCGCCCGGACGGCACTCCGCACGTCGTCGCGGTCGGCGTCACGTACGACCCCGAGGGCGGGTACGCGCGCGTGATCACCAACAAGAACAGCCGGAAGGTCGCCAACGTCCTGGCGGCGGGCGCCGAGGGCGCGCGGGTCGCGGTCTGCCAGGTCGACAAGGGGCGCTGGGCCACCCTGGAGGGCGTCGCCCGGATCCGCACGGAGGCCGAGGTCGTCGCGGACGCCGTCGCCCGCTACGCCGAGCGGTACGGCCGCACGCCGGCCCCGAACCCGGACCGGGTCGTCATCGAGATCGCCCTCACCCGGGCGATGGGCCGCGCCTGAGACACCGGGACCGCCCTCACCCGGGCGAGGGGGCCGCGCCCGGGAAGGGCGCGCGCAGCACAGCGGCGCCATCGCGTTTCAGGTCCGCGATGGCGCCGCTGTGTGGGGGAAGTGCCGGAGCGATCTACAACGACGGGGGAATCGCTCAGGCACTGCGGGGGGTGGCGGTGATGGTCTCGGGCTCGATCAGCTGGTGGTCCCGCTGGTCGAGATTGACGAAGATCATGCCGTACCGGATGGCACAGCGGATCGGCTGCGGTGCGCCCCGGGGGCGCCGGAGACAGCGGTAAGCACGGACGTCCTCGTCCTGCTCGCGTGCGACGACGATCGGCTCTCCGAAGAGAGTGACCTTCAGCGAGTCGCCACGGTGGGGGATGGCCGTGGCGAGATCGACGAAGTGCCATCCGGAGCGGTAGGCCGAGGCCATCTCACGCCGGAACCTGGGGTCGTCGGGCGGGACACTCACGCGCCCGCACCCTTGGGAAGGATCTCCCAAGACGGCTCGCCGGGCGACGCGAGCACATCGTGCGCCGGAGTGCTCTCCCACGAGGGCTCGCCCGGCTCCGCTACCACGGAGTGCGCCGGGGTGGTCTCCCATGAGGGCTCGCCGTCGAGTGCGAGCACACCGAGAACAGCCGCCGCAACGGCTATGGCGCTAAGTGCACGAACCATCCTGGTCATGGCCGATCTCCACCTCTTTTGATCACTACCTCCCCCCCGCGAGTTAGACGATGACTTACTCCTGACCCGTCCACCAGCCAACCCGGGCATCATGTTCCTGTAATTCATGACCCTGAGGGGGGTGCAAATGAGTCTTGAATGTGACGGAACGGGCCATAACCACAGTCACGGTGAACTATGCGACGTGGGAAAGGAGCTGTACGCGAACGCACTCCGCACGGGTCGAATCGCCCGCTCCGAGGCCGCGGCCGCCCCTTGCCTGAAGGAGCTCTCCCTCCTTCACCCGGACCCCGACGACAGCCAGTGGCTGCACCCGGTGTCGCCCTCGATCGCCCTCAACCAGCTCGTTCACCCCATCGAACTGGAGATACAGGCGCGTCGGCAGCACGCCATCGCGCTCGCCGACGCTTTCGAGCCATTCCTGGCCATCCACACACCCGACCCCTCCGCCGCACAGGCCATCACGGTCCTCGAAGGCCTCAGCGTCATCAACGCGACGCTGGACCGCGTCATCAACGAGTGCACCGAGGAACTCCTCACCATCCAGCCCGGCAGCGGCCGGCGCCCCGAGACCCTCGAAGCGGCCCTGCGGCGCATGGAGCCCCTCCTCAACCGCGGCGTCCGGATGCGCACCCTCTACCAGCACACCGCACGGCACCACCCCGCCACCCTCGCCTACGTGGAACGGGTCGCCCCCTACGGGCTCGAACTCCGCACCCTCGAAGAGATCATCGACCGGCTGATCATCGTCGACCGCAAGGTCGCCTTCGTACCCGCGCGCAGCGACCGCCAGGTCGCCCTCGAACTCCGCCACGAAGGCCTCGTCCAGTACCTCGTCGGCGTCTTCGACCAGTTCTGGCTGCACGGCGTGCCCTGGGAGGAGGAGATCCCCTACAGCCCGTCCGTGGACGGCATAGGGGGCGTCCAGCGCTCCATCGCCAAGCTCCTCGTCGAAGGCCACGTCGACGAGGCCATCGCGCGCCGCCTCGGGATGAACGTGCGGACGTGCCGCGCCCACATCGCCAAGCTCGCCGCCGCGCTCGGCAGCGGGAGCCGGGCCCAGCTCGGGTACCTGATCGCCCAGTCCGGCATCCTCGAACGGGACAACTGACCACCGTGTACGCACAGATCGACCTGGACGGGCCCGCCGGGACGCTCCGGGTGTCCGGCTACGGGCTGCCCGTCGTGGAGCTCGTACGGGCCCCGGGGAGCCCTCCCGACGCCCACACGCCCATCGGGACCCGACGGGCCGGCCTCCTCGCGCTCACCGTCGACGGGGAGCCGGCCGCACTCCGGCCGGCCCGGGGGCGGCTGCTGCGGTGGTCGTACCGCGTCGACGTCCGCACCGACGGCGTCCACTACCGGCTGGTGCCGTGCGGGCACGACTACAGCCGCCTCACCCGGGACGGCCGGAAGGTCGGCGAACTGCTGTGCTCGGGGAACGGGCGGGTCATCGACACCTGGGAGCCCGGCGCCACGCCCCGCGACATCGCCGTCGGCACCGCCCTGGCCGCCGCGTTCGGGACCGGCGCCTCCCCCTGGTACGAGACGGTCGGCGAGATCGTCTCCGAACTGCTCCCCTGACCCCGGGACGCGCGAAAGCCCCGTCCACAGCTGTGGACGGGGCTCCGACGGATGCCTCGCGGACCTACTCGCCGCGCTTGGGGCGCCACACCACCAGGGCACTCGCCTGCTGCACGTCCTGGTACGGCACCAGGTCGCGCCGGTACGAGGCGTGCACCTGGGCCTCGCGCTGGCGCATCGCCGCCGCCGCGCCGTCGACCGCGGCCGACAGCTCCGCGATCCGGCTCTGCAACGCCGCGACCTGGTTCTCCAGTTCGATGATGCGCTTGATCCCGGCCAGGTTGATGCCCTCGTCCTGGGACAGCTGCTGCACCTGGCGGAGCAGCTCGATGTCACGGGCCGAGTAGCGCCGCCCCCGGCCGGCGGTGCGGTCCGGGGAGACCAGGCCGAGCCGGTCGTACTGCCGCAGGGTCTGCGGGTGCAGACCAGAGAGCTGGGCCGCCACCGAGATGACGTACACCGGCGACTCGTCGGTCAGTTCGTACGGATTGCGTCGGCGTCCGTCCATCGGGTCACGCTCCCTTCGCGGCCTGGAACAGCTCCGCCCGGGGGTCCTCGGAGGCGGTCGCCTCGCGGTAGGTCTCCAGGGCCTCGCGTGCCTTGTCGTCCAGTTCCCTGGGCACCGCGACCTCGACCGTCACGAGGAGGTCGCCGCGGGTGCCGTCCTTGCGGACCGCGCCCTTGCCCCGGGCGCGCATGGTCAGACCGTTCGCCGAGCCCGCGGGCAGCTTGAGGGTGACCGCGGGGCCGCCGAGGGTCGGGACCTTGACCTCGCCGCCGAGCGCCGCCTCCACGAAGGAGACCGGCACCGTGACGGTGAGGTTGTCGTCCTTGCGGCCGAAGACCGGGTGGGCGTCGACGTGCACGACGACGTACAGGTCGCCGTTCTGCCCGCCGCGCTCGCCGGGCGCCCCCTTGCCGCGCAGCCGGATCTTCTGCCCGTCGGAGACGCCGGCAGGGATCCGGACCTGCATGGTGCGGGACGACTTGGCGCGCCCGCTGCCCTTGCAGACCTCGCAGGGGTTCTCCGCGATGAGGCCGCGGCCCTTGCAGTCGACGCAGGGGTCGGTGAGGGAGAAGCCGCCGCCGCTGCCGCGCGAGACCTGACCGGTGCCGACGCAGGTCGGGCACACCCGGGGCGTGCCGTTCTTGTCGCCGGTGCCCGAACACGCCGTGCACGGCTGCTGGCTGGACATCCGCAGCGGTACGGTCGCGCCCTCGATGGCCTCGGTGAAGCTGAGGGTCACCTCGGACTCGACGTCCTGGCCGCGCCGCGGCTGGGTGCGCGTGCCCCCGGCCGCCCCGCGGTTGAACAGTCCGCCGAAGACGTCCCCGATGCCGCCCCCGCCGCCGAAGCCGCCGCCGCCCGCCCCGCCCTGGGCGCCTCCGAAGAGGTCGCCCAGGTCGAAGTTGAACGAGCCGCCGCCGGGGCCGCCGGCCCGGAAGCCGCCGTTCCCGAACAGCGCGCGCGCGTCGTCGTACTCCTTGCGCTTCTTGGCGTCACCGAGGATGTCGTTGGCCTCGGAGATCTCCTTGAAGCGCTCCTCGGCCTTGGTGTCGCCCTTGTTGGCGTCCGGATGGTTCTCGCGGGCGAGCTTCCGGTACGCCTTCTTGATCTCGGCCTCGGTGGCGTCCTTGGGGACGCCGAGAACCTTGTAGTAGTCCTTCTCGACGAAGTCCTTCGTGCTCATCGACGTCCCTCCTCCCGCTTCCGGGTACGGCTGTTACTCGCTGTCCTGCTCGGAGTCGTCCGACTCCTCCGCCTTCGCCTGCGCGCCCGGCTGGGGCTCGGCGACGGCCACGCGGGCGGGCCGGATGGTCCGCTCCCCGATCCGGTACCCCGGCTGCAGGATCGCCACGCAGGTCGTCTCGGTGACGTCCGGCGCGTACGAGTGCATCAGGGCCTCGTGGATCGTCGGGTCGAAGGGCTCGCCCTCCTTGCCGAACTGCTGCAGACCCATCTTGGCGACGACGGTCTCCAGCGATTCGGCCACCGACTTGAACCCGCCCACGAGCTCGCCGTGGTCCCGGGCCCGGCCGACGTCGTCGAGCACGGGAAGGAGCTCGGACAGGAGGCTCGCGACGGCGATCTCCTTGACCGTGACCCGGTCCCGCTCCACGCGGCGGCGGTAGTTCTGGTACTCGGCCTGGAGCCGCTGGAGGTCCGCGGTGCGCTCGTCGAGCGCGGTACGGACCTGGTCCAGCTGGGCGGTGAGGCCCACGGTACCGGCCGACTTGTCGTTGCTTGCGTCCCCGGCCGGGGCCGTCGACTCCTCCGTGGCGGAGGTCTCGACGGCCTCGGCGGCGTCGTCAGGGGTGGCGCCGGAGGGGACGTCGGGCTTCTCCTCGAAGCCCGGGGTCTCCTCGGTCACGCCTGACCGCCCTTCTTGGGCTCGTCGTCGATGATCTCGGCGTCGACGACGTCGTCGTCCTGCGCCTGGGCCTGGCCGGCGTCACCGGCGGCCTGGGCGCCCTGGGCGTCGGCGTACAGCGCCTGGCCGAGCTTCTGGGAGACGGCCGCGACCTTCTCGGTGGCGGTGCGGATCTCGGCGGTGTCCTCGCCCTTGAGCTTCTCCTTCAGCTCGACGAGCGCGGCCTCGACCTCGGCCTTGACGTCACCGGGGACCTTGTCCTCGTTGTCCTTGAGGAACTTCTCCGTCTGGTAGACGAGCTGCTCGCCCTGGTTGCGGGACTCGGCGGCCTCGCGGCGACGGTGGTCCTCGTCCGCGTACTGCTCGGCCTCCTGGCGCATCCGGTCGACCTCGTCCTTCGGCAGCGAGGAGCCGCCGGTGACGGTCATCTTCTGCTCCTTGCCCGTGCCCAGGTCCTTCGCGGTCACGTGCATGATGCCGTTGGCGTCGATGTCGAAGGCGACCTCGATCTGCGGGACGCCGCGCGGCGCCGGCGGCAGACCGGTCAGCTCGAACATGCCGAGCTTCTTGTTGTACGCCGCGATCTCGCGCTCGCCCTGGTAGACCTGGATCTGCACGGACGGCTGGTTGTCCTCGGCCGTCGTGAAGATCTCGGACCGCTTGGTCGGGATCGTGGTGTTGCGCTCGATGAGCTTGGTCATGATCCCTCCCTTGGTCTCGATGCCGAGGGACAGCGGGGTCACGTCGAGGAGCAGGACGTCCTTGACCTCACCCTTGAGGACACCGGCCTGGAGGGCGGCGCCGATGGCGACGACCTCGTCCGGGTTGACGCCCTTGTTGGCGTCCTGGCCACCGGTCAGCTCCTTGACGAGCTCGGCGACGGCCGGCATACGGGTCGAGCCACCGACGAGAACGACGTGGTCGATCTCGGAGAGGTTGATGCCCGCGTCCTTGATGACGTTGTGGAACGGCACCTTGCAGCGGTCGAGCAGGTCCGAGGTCAGCTGCTGGAACTGGGCTCGGGTGAGCTTCTCGTCCAGGTGCAGCGGGCCCTCGGCGGAGGCCGTGATGTACGGCAGGTTGATGGAGGTCTCGGTCGAGGACGAGAGCTCGATCTTCGCCTTCTCCGCGGCCTCGCGGAGACGCTGGAGAGCCATCTTGTCCTTGGCCAGGTCCACGCCGTGACCGTTCTGGAACTGCGTCACCAGGTAGTCGACGACGCGCTGGTCCCAGTCGTCACCACCGAGGTGGTTGTCACCGTTGGTGGCCTTCACCTCGACGACGCCGTCGCCGATCTCCAGGAGGGACACGTCGAAGGTGCCGCCACCGAGGTCGAAGACGAGGATCGTCTGGTCGTCCTTGTCCAGGCCGTACGCCAGGGCGGCCGCGGTCGGCTCGTTGACGATGCGCAGGACGTTGAGGCCCGCGATCTCACCGGCCTCCTTGGTGGCCTGACGCTCGGAGTCGTTGAAGTACGCCGGGACGGTGATGACCGCGTCGACGACCTTCTCGCCCAGGTAGGCCTCGGCGTCGCGCTTCAGCTTCTGCAGGATGAAGGCGCTCATCTGCTGCGGGTTGAAGTTCTTGCCGTCGATCTCGATCTTCCAGTCGGTGCCCATGTGGCGCTTGACCGACCGGATGGTCCTGTCGACGTTGGTGACGGCCTGACGCTTGGCCACCTCGCCGACGAGCACCTCGCCGTTCTTCGCGAAGGCGACGACGGACGGCGTGGTCCTGGCGCCCTCGGCGTTGGTGATGACGGTGGGCTCGCCGCCTTCCAGAACGCTGACGACGGAGTTAGTCGTGCCCAGGTCGATGCCGACCGCACGTGCCATTTCGATTCCTCCAGCTGACTGACTTGAGTGGAACTGACTCAAGGATGCACGAGGAGGTCGCGTGCGTCAACAGACCTGAGTCGTGTCGACTCAACTCTTCGCCCGCCCGGACGCTCAAAGGGGCGCGTCGCTCCCGAACTTGCCCGGATTCACATGAGAGAGTCCGGACATATCCCAGGATTACCGCCGGAGGGTGTGACCGCATGACGGCGACGCGCGCGATGACGGCGAAGCGCTCCTTCGACGTGGCGGGCGGGATCCTCCTACTGCTCGCCCTCTCGCCGCTGATCGCCGGCACCGCCGTGTCCGTCACCCTCAGCGGCAGCGGCGCCGTACTGCGCCGCCGGACGGTGGCGGGCCTGCACGGCCGGCCCTTCACGATGCTGACCTTCCGCACGAAGAGCCCGCTGGCCGCGCTGCCGCTGCTGCTGCACGTGATCACCGGCCGGATGTCGCTCGTCGGACCGTGCCCGCTGACCCCCGCCCACCGCGAGTGCGCGGGCGACGGACGGCGCCGGCTCTCGGTGCGCCCCGGGCTCACCGGCCCGTGGCAGATCAGCGGGCGCTCGGAGCTGCCGTGGGAGGAGCGGGAGCTGCTCGACCTCCACTACGTGGACCATCATTGGCTGGGGATGGACCTCACCATCCTGGCGCGTACGCTTCCAGCAGTCCGCAGGCGTCGCGCGGCAAGGTTTGCCTGAGCGACACATATCACCGCGAGCGCCGCTACAGCGCGGCGCCGCGACCGGGTAATCTCAGCAGGAACTCAATAAGTTACCGCTTAGTAGGCCCGCCCGAGGAGCCCGTCATGCAACTCGCCGCGATCATCGTGTCGATCGCCATCACGGTGGTGGCCGTCGCGCTGTTCGGCCGCGCCACCGTGCAGATCTACCGCTTCGTGCGGCTCGGTCAGCCGGTGCCCGCCGGTACACGCACCGGTGACCCCAAGCAGCGCACCATCACGCTGGTCAAGGAGTTCCTCGGCCACACGCGCATGAACCGCTGGGGCATCGTCGGCTTCGCGCACTGGTTCGTCGCGGTGGGCTTCTTCTCGCTGCTCCTCACCATCGTGAACGCCTTCGGCCAGCTCTTCCAGGCCGACTGGCTGATCCCGATCATCGGTGACTGGCTGCCGTACGAGATCTTCACCGAGTTCCTCGGCCTCATGACGGTCCTCGGCATCGTGACCCTCATCGTCATCCGCCAGCTGAGCAAGCCGACCAAGGCGGGCCGCAAGTCCCGCTTCGCCGGCTCCAAGACCGGCCAGGCGTACTTCGTCGAGGCGGTCATCCTGATCGTCGGCGTCTGCATCATGACGCTCCGCGCCCTCGAAGGCGTCCAGCACCACGTGACGAGCTGGGAGCCCGGCTTCTTCGCCTCGTACCCGCTGATCGCGCTGCTCGACGGCCTGGACCTGAGCACGATCCAGTACCTCACCTACTTCTTCGCCTGCCTCAAGATCGTCACGTCCTTCACCTGGATGATCACGGTCTCGCTCAACACCAACATGGGCGTCGCCTGGCACCGCTTCCTCGGCTTCCCGAACATCTGGTTCAAGCGCAACGCCGACGGCTCCACCGCCCTCGGCGCGCTCCAGCCGATGACGACGGCCGGCAAGGAGATCGACTGGGAGGACCCGGCCGAGGACGCCGTCTTCGGCGTCTCCCAGGTCGAGCAGTTCTCCTGGAAGGGCATCCTCGACTTCTCCACCTGCACCGAGTGCGGCCGCTGCCAGTCGCAGTGCCCCGCCTGGAACACCGGCAAGCCGCTCTCCCCGAAGCTCCTCATCATGTCGCTGCGCGACCACGCGCACGCCAAGGCCCCGTACCTGCTCGCCGGCGGCGGCAAGGACATGGAGGGCAACGAGAAGGCGACCGAGGAGCAGCTCAAGGACGTCCCCGCCTCCGCCCTCGCCGAGGCCGAGCGCCCCCTCATCGGCACCGCCGAGGAGAACGGCGTCATCGACCCCGACGTCCTGTGGTCCTGCACCACCTGCGGCGCCTGCGTCGAGCAGTGCCCGGTCGACATCGAGCACATCGACCACATCGTCGACATGCGCCGCTACCAGGTGATGATCGAGTCCGCGTTCCCGTCCGAGGCGGGCACGATGCTCAAGAACCTGGAGAAGAAGGGCAACCCCTGGGGCCTGGCCAAGAAGCAGCGCGTCGAGTGGACCAAGGAGGTCGACTTCGAGGTCCCGATCATCGGGAAGGACGCGGAGGACCTCTCCGAGTTCGACTACCTCTACTGGGTCGGCTGCGCCGGCGCCCTGGAGGACCGGGCCAAGAAGACCACCAAGGCCTTCGCGGAGCTCCTGAACATCGCGGGCGTCAAGTTCGCGATCATGGGCGGCGACGAGAAGTGCACCGGTGACTCCCCCCGCCGCCTCGGCAACGAGCCGCTCTTCCAGCAGCTCGCCCAGGAGAACGTCGCCATGCTGAACATGGCGTTCGGCGAGGACGACGAGGACGAGGCGACGAAGAAGCCGAAGTCGGCCAAGAAGATCGTCTCGACCTGCCCGCACTGCTTCAACACCATCGCCAACGAGTACCCGCAGCTCGGCGGCGAGTACGAGGTCATCCACCACACCCAGCTGCTCCAGCACCTCATCGACGAGGGCAAGCTGGTCCCGGTGACCCCGGTCGAGGGCCTCATCACCTACCACGACCCCTGCTACCTGGGCCGGCACAACAAGGTCTACACGCCGCCGCGCGAGATCATGTCCGCCGTCCCGGGCCTCCGCCAGCAGGAGATGCACCGCCACAAGGAGCGCGGCTTCTGCTGCGGCGCCGGTGGTGCCCGGATGTGGATGGAGGAGCGGATCGGCAAGCGCATCAACAACGAGCGCGTCGACGAGGCCCTCTCGCTCAACCCGGACATCGTCTCCACCGCCTGCCCGTTCTGCCTCGTCATGCTGACCGACTCGGTCAACGGCAAGAAGAACGACGGCAAGGCCAAGGAGTCCGTCACCGTCGTGGACGTGGCCCAGCTGCTCCTCGATTCGGTGAAGACCCCGGTCGACCCGGAGCCGGAGCCGGCCGAGGAGCCCGAGCCGGCCGTCTGATCCCGGACGCACCGAAGGGGCCGCCCCGCGTGACAGCGCGGAGCGGCCCCTTTCGCATGCCCCTCGGCGGTGCCGCGCGACGAGGTCCCCGCGCACCTCGTACGCCCCGGCCCGTCCCCTAGGGGATGTCACAGGTCAGCCGCAAAGGAGCGAGCCCACAGCCGGAGCGGGTACGTTCAATGACGTGGCTGGATTCAGGAACGGACGCGGCCGGGACAACCGCCCCCCGCAGCACCAACAACCGCAGCAGGCGCCCTACGGGTACAACGCGGCCCCTCCGCCGTACCCGCAGCAGCAGTGGCAGCAGCCACCGCAGGGCCAGTCGTACGGACACCAGGGGCAGCAAGGGCAGCGGCAGCAACAGCCGTACGGGGAGCCGGAGTACTTCGGCGACCCCCAGCAGCACCAGCAGCAGTACTCGGCGGCGAACAGCCCGGGCCACACCCAGATGTTCAGCGTCGACGACCCGTACGGCCAGGCCGCAGGACCGCAGGCGCCCCCCGCCCCCGTAGGCCCCCGCCTGCCCTGGAAGCCGCTCCTCGGCGGCATCGTGCTCCGCCCGGCGGACACCTTCCTCCGGATGCGGGACCACGCCGTCTGGGGCCCGGCGCTGATCGTCACCTTCCTCTACGGGCTGCTCGCCATCTTCGGGTTCGACAAGGCCCGCGACGAGGCGATCAACGCGACCCTGTCGACGGCGATCCCGTACGTCCTGATGACCGCCACCGGCTTCGTCGTCGGCGGACTCATCCTCGGCGCGGTCACCCACACCCTCGCCCGCCAGCTCGGCGGCGACGGCGCCTGGCAGCCGACCGTCGGCCTCTCCATGCTGATCATGTCGATCACGGATGCGCCCCGCCTCGTCCTCGCCCTCTTCCTCGGCGGCGAGAACGGCCTCGTCCAGGTCGTCGGCTGGCTCACCTGGCTGGCCGCCGGCGCCCTCTTCACCCTCATGGTGAGCCGCTCCCACGACCTCCCGTGGCCCAAGGCCCTCGGCGCGTCGGCCATCCAGCTGATCGCCCTCCTGAGCCTCATCAAGCTGGGCACGCTCTGACGGCACACGCCCTGCCCGGCGTGCCACCGCACGCACCCGCGAAGGCCCCTCACCGCACGCCGGTGGGGGGCCTTCCCACCTTCCGCACGCCCTAGCCGAGCGACCGCCGCCCGATGCGCCACCACTCCTCGCGCTCCGTCGGCCCGTCCGCCCAGAACTCCAGCAGGTCGCCCGGCGCGAGCCCGAGGGCGCGCTCGATCTCGCCGGGTGTCAGGCCGCGCAGTGACTCCGACAGCGACCTGGTCAGCTCCAGCCAGTAGCCGCGCAGCGTCGACTCGCCGACGAAGAGCTCCCGCGCCATCCGGGCGTAGCTCAGCCCGCGGGCCCGGCCGTGCAGGATCTGCCGCTGACGCTCGCTCAGCAGGGTGATGCAGTCGCGCCGGACGAGCACTTCGAGGATGCCGACGACGGCTTGCGGGACGACGGTGCCGCCCGCGGCGACCTCCAGGAACAGCTCCTCGGTCCGCGCGCGCGGCATCGCCTTGGAGACGATGCCGCTCGCACCCGCCGCGAGGCACGCCGCCAGCACGAACCGGCGCTCCTCCTGGCTGTAGACGCAGACGCGGTAGCCCTGGCCCGTGAGCGTACGGATCGCGGCGACGCCCTGGCGCACGTCGGGCTGCTGTTCCAGGTTGGCCAGGTGCAGGTCGAGCAGGACGACGTCCACCACCGGCCGGCGGCGCACCAGCTCCTCCACCGTCGCGACCGCCGCGACGACGTCGAGACCGGGCATGAGCGGGCCGATCGACTCGCGGATCAGTGAGGCGTCGTCGACGACCGCGACCGTCGGCCGCGCCACCGCCTGCTTCGCGGCCGGTCTCACGGCGCGTCCGCGAACGCGGCCCGCACGGTCGGCCGCGCGGGGCCCGGCGGACCCGCCTCGGCCCCCGGGCACGACCGGATCGTCACGGTCGTCCCCTCCCCCACCGCGGACACGATCCCGACGATGAGTCCCCGCCGCCGCAGCTCGCCGACGACCACCTCGCGCAGCCCGAGCCCGGCGGTCACCGACTCCGGGTCGAATCCGACGCCGTCGTCGTGCACGGTCAGCGTCCAGGCCCCCGCCGGCTCCGTCGCGTCGAGGTGGACGACGACCTCGTACGCGCGCGCGTGCACGCGGACGTTCAGCAGCAGGCTCCCGAGCGCGCGCTCCAGTGCCTCCGCCTGCGCGGCGGGTATCCGCAGCCCGGTGCCCAGGTCGAGCGAGGCGACGACGTTCAGGTCGGCGAACCGCTCGCACACCCTCCCGACCACCGGGACGAGCCCGGCCGACGGCCCGTCGCCGTCGGCGGCGCACGCCTCCGTGCCGCGCAGATAGGAGCGCATCCGCCGCAGTTCCACCTCGGCCTGGCCGACGAGCCGGGCCCGCGAGACGTCGTCGCCCTGCTCGGTCAGCAGGCGCATCACGGCGACACCGTTGTGCATCGTCACCCTCGCCCGCCGCTCCTCCTCACGCCGCGCCAGCTCGGCGGCACGCGCGCGGGAGCCGTCGGCGTCGCGCGCGATGCGCCGGGTGTAGCCGAAGAACATGCGGGCGACGAGCGCGTACACGACGTAGGTGAGGACGTTGCCGACGGCGGTCGAGGTCATCTCGCTGCCGACGTCGCCGCCGAGGTAGACCACGTAGCAGACCGACACGGCGAGCAGGCTGAGCGCCCAGACGGCGACGCCCCGGACCCCGCCGGCGGTGATGATGACGGACAGCGCGTACCCCGGCTGGAACGCGGTCCACGTGCCGAAGCGGTCCCAGGGCGCGAGCACCAGGGGGCCCAGGACGAGCAGCGCGCAGGCGAGACCGAAGTCGAGCACCGCGACGGCCGTCCCCAGGGGCCTGCGGCGTACGAGCGTGACCACGCTGACCGCGACCGCCGCGAGCGCGGCGGCGCCCCAGCACGCGAGGTAGGCGGCCTCGTGCGGCGCCCGCGCCGCGCCGAGCTGCACGGCGGGGACCATCTGCGCGACGGTCCCGAGCCGGACCCCGGCGGTGAAGTAGGAGAAGGCCCGTTCGACGCCGGCGCTGGTCGTGGGAAGTTCCGCGACCCGCCACAGCACGCTACGGCCTCTCATGGTCCTCCTCGGCGCTCCGGGAAATGCCCGCTGCCACGCAACGCCGAAGATAGTTGAGCGGCACGGCAAACGGCAGGGCCTCGGAGAGAGGCCCTGCCGTTCACGGAACCCGAAGGTCCCGAAGAGTCGGGAAGATCACCGGGAAGGTCACCGGGAAGATCGTCCCCGCCGACCGCGGACGACCGCGGACGGCCTCGGACGACCTCAGACGAGCTTGGCCAGCGCCGCCCAGGTGTAGCTCCCCGGGATGCCGTCGACCACACCGCCGTAGCCGCCGAGCTTGGCCATGCGCTGGAGTCCCTTGTACGTGTTCGTGCCGGGCACCCCGTCGATCGGGCCGGTGTACTCGAAGCCGGTGAACAGCCGCTGGAGACCCATCCAGGAGTTCACGCCGAGGGCGCCGTCGGCCGGGCCGGTGTAGCCGCCGAGCTTGGCGATCCGCTGCATGGCCGCGTACGTGTTCGTGCCCGGGATGCCGTCGATGATGCCGCCGTAGCCGAAGCGGCGGCAGACGGTCTGCACGCCCTTCCACGAGTTGACGCCCATGATGCCGTCGACGACGCCGCCGTAGCCGCCCTTCGCGGCGAGGCGCTGGAGCCCCTTGTACGTGTTCGTGCCGGGCACGCCGTCGATGGGGCCGGTGTAGGCGTAGCCGGTGACGACGGTCTGCACGCCCTTCCAGGTGTTCGTGCCGGGCACGCCGTCCAGGGCTCCGGTGTAGCCGCCGGCGCCGGCGATCTTCTGGAGGGTCAGGCCCTCGCCGCCGGGAGGGGCCGTGGGGCCGCCGACGACGGAGAGTGGGTTGACCCGGTCACCGTTGGGGTTGATGACGTGCCAGTGCAGGTGCGGGCCGGTCGAGTTGCCCGCGCCGGGGGCGCCCTGGGCGCCGCCGGAGTATCCGACGACCGTCCCGGCGGCCACGCTGTCGCCGTTGTTCAGCCGGAACTGCGACAGGTGCATGTACTGACTGCGGTAGCCCTCGGCGTGGTAGATGGTGACGGTGTGGCCGCCGGTGCCGTTGTCGTAGATGTTCTGGATCGTTCCGGCGCCGCAGGCGGGCAGCGCGGTGCCCACGGACATGCCGTAGTCGACGCCGTTGTGGTACGGCGGGTCCCACGGGCCGGTGATGGCGTACGCGCCGAACGGGTTGTAGAGGGCGGGGACGGCGTAGGCGCTCGTGGGCAGCACGAGCCCGCCGACGGTCAGGGCGCCGCCTCCCACCACCGCGCCGCGCAGCAGCGTGCGCCGACTGACGCCCGCCGGGGCCTGGGGGACGTCATGGCCGCCGCAGCGGTGCGGCCGTGCCTCGTTCTCGGTCAACGCTTCTCCCTGAGCTGTTCGGTGTGTTCGGGAAGATCACGACCCGCTCATCCCACCGACCCGCCCGCCGTGCGACAACCCAACGAAAGCGCGGAGTCGCGCTTCCGGTTCCGCGCTTTCGTTGGGTTGCCGGGCGCCGGAGCGTGCGGTGATCCTGTCCCGTCCGAGGTCAGGCGAGGGGCAGGAGGTCGGTCAGGTGTCCGAACGCGAGCGGGTCGACGACGAAGCGCGAGGGCCGTCCCGGCGGTCCCTCCTCAGGACGGCCGGCGCGCTGCTGCCGGCCCTGGTCCTGGGGGTCGGCGGCGCGGCCGGTACGGCCTCGGCGGTGGGCGCGCCCCGGACGAAGGGCGCCCCTCAAGGGGCCTTCTCCTCCCCCGAGTACGCCTGGGCGGCCTCAGGCGCTCCGGCCTCCGGCGTGCTGTTCACGCTCACCGGCCCCGACGGTCTTCCGCTGCCGGGTCGACGCGTCCGCTTCTCCCTGAGCTCGTTCCACACGGTCCGCACGAGCCTCTGGTTCGAGGTGTCCGAGGGCCGCAAGACCCCGGACCGGTACGGCTATCTGGACCTCGACACCGACGCGGACGGCGCGGTCCTCCTCGACCCGTGGCTGCGGCACGGGGACGTCCCCACGACCGGCGCGGCCGAGCCCGTGCTGCGGGCGCAGCTGGTCGGTACGGAGACGATCCTGGCCACGAGCCGCCTGTCCGTCCGGGCCGAGGAGGGCACGCGATGACGAGAACGGTCGCCGGGGCCGAGACGTGGGCCCGCCAGCACACCACCGACGGCGGTGCGTCCGGCTTCGACAACGGCTACGACTGGGCCAACATGTGCCAGTCCCTGATGTTCCGGGCCTGCGACCTGACCAGCTCGCGCGGCACGGCGTACGACGCGTGGGTGGCGTCCGGAGCGGGCCACCCCGACTGGTCGTCGGCCCCCCGCGGGGCCTTCCACTGGTGGGAGAACCCGGGCTCGCTCACGCCCGGCCACGTGGCCCTCGACCTGGACGGCGGCGGCTCCCGCTGCCTGATGGCGACGGGTCACCTGTCGGGCGGCGAGGACTTCGCCCCCGGCGGATTCCACATCGGCACCCAGGCCGTCTCCCGCTACAACTCCCTCTCCGGCCTCACCTATCTGGGCTGGACGCTGGACAACTGCGGCGCGACGATGGCCGACGTCGGCCAGGCGGGCCCCGGCGGAACCTCGTACACCCTGACCGCCGCCGACCAGAAGGTCCTCCAGACGCTCGCCCAGCGCGGCGGCTACACGGGCCTCGTCGACGGCATCATGGGCGTCAACTCCTGGAAGGGCGTCCAGACCGCCGTCAAGGGGTACGGCTACACGGGCCCGATCGACGGCGTGCCGGGGACGAACACGTACAAGGCCATCCAGTCCCTCGCCAGGGACGGCGGCTACCAGGGGCCGATCGACGGCCTCCTCGGCCCGAACACGATCATCGGCGTCTCGGCCTGGCTCGGCTCTCACCCGCCGACCACCACCCCGCCGGCGCCCGGCCCGGCACCGACCCCGTCGCCCACGGACGTGGTGTACGGGCTCGACGTCGGCACCAGCCAGGCGAACCTGGACTTCCTGGCCGCGCGCAGCGCCGGGTTCCGCTTCTGCGTGGTGAAGTCGGGCGGCTCGAACGACGGCACCCACCTGCCGTACACCTCGCCGTACTACGTCCGGCAGGTCGACGCGGCGCGGGCCGCCGGGTTCCTGGTCGGCCACTACTGGATGACGGGCTGGGGAGCGGCGTCCACCGACGCCGAGTACTTCCTCGCCCACCTGCGGGACTACCGCGCCGGCGAGCCGCTGATGGTCGACGTCGAGGGCGTCGACCAGAGCCCGGTGTGGACGGACGCGCAGACGGCGCAGTTCATCGACATCGTGAAGGCCCGCCTGGGCACGACCCCGTTCCTCTACACGTACTCCTCGCTGCTCCAGTCCCGGTCCTGGCCGCTGACCATCGCGACGGGCGCGAAGCTGTGGGTCGCGGACTACGTGGCCGCGGCGGGCAGCCCGCGGATCGGCACGGCGTATCCGAGCTGGGCGATCCACCAGTTCAGTGACACGGGGTCCGTGAAGGGCGTCACCGTCGACCTGAACCACGCCAAGCCGGACGCCTTCGGGACGGCGGTCCTGCCGCCCCCGGGCGCCAACCCGGTCCCCGACTCGGGCCCGGCCATCTCGCTGGCCGACGGCGTGACCCTCCAGCGGATCGCTGAACTCGGCGGCTACACGGGCCCGATCGACGGCGTCCTCGGCGTGAACTCGTGGAAGGGCGTCCAGACCCTGCTCACGCGGCTGGGCCTCTACAGCGGTCCGGTCGACGGCGTGCCCGGCACGAACACGTACAAGGGCCTCCAGCAGCTCGCCCAGCGGGGCGGCTACACGGGTCCGGTCGACGGGATCATGGGCCCGAACACGTACACCGGTCTGCGCGCCTACCTCGCGCAGGCGAGCGGCACCGGGACCGTGTCGATCGCCACGGCGGACGCGAAGACGCTCCAGCAGGTGGCGCAGCGCGGCGGCTACACGGGGCCGGTCGACGGCGTGCTGGGCACCAACTCCTGGAAGGGCGTCCAGACGGTCCTGGCGCGGGGCTACTACAGCGGTCCCGTCGACGGGGTCCCGGGCCCGGAGACGTACAAGGGCCTCCAGCGCCTGGCCGCCGACTACGGCTACACGGGCCCGATCGACGGCGTCCCCGGCCCGAACACGTACGCGGGCCTCCGCACGTACCTGAGCGTGACGAGCAGCGGCCCCGGCCCGATCTCGGCGGCCGACGCCACCATCCTCCAGAAGCTCGCCCAGGGCGGCGGCTACTCGGGCCCCGTCGACGGCGTGATGGGCGGGAACTCCTGGAAGGGCGTCCAGACGGTCGTCCGGGGCTACGGGTACACGGGCCCGCTCGACGGGGCGCCGGGCACGAACACGTACAAGGGCCTCCAGACCCTCGCGACGGCGGGCGGCTACACGGGCGTGATCGA
Organism: Streptomyces sp. LMG1-1-1.1; assembly: GCF_040815545.1. Taxonomy (NCBI): domain Bacteria; kingdom Bacillati; phylum Actinomycetota; class Actinomycetes; order Kitasatosporales; family Streptomycetaceae; genus Streptomyces; species Streptomyces sp. LMG1-1-1.1. Next base: position 291,073 of record NZ_JBFPNH010000021.1, read on the forward strand.
CGGCGTCATGGGCGTGAACAGCTGGAAGGGCGTCCAGACCGTGATGCGCCGCTTCGGCTACTCCGGTCCGATCGACGGCGCCCCGGGGACGAACACGTACGCGGCGATGCAGCGGATGGCAGCGGTCGGCGGCTACACGGGCCCGGCCGACGGCGTCCTCGGCTCGTTCAGCTGGGCCGGGATCCAGGCATGCCTGCGCGGCTGGGGCTACTCGGGCCTGATCGACGGCGTCCCCGGCCCGGGTACGTACATCGCGCTCCAGCGCCTGGCGCAGCTGGGCGGCTACGCGGGCCCGCTGGACGGGGTGCCGGGGTCGAACACGTACGCGGCACTGAACAACCTGGTCACCTGAGCCGACTCAGGTGACCAGGTGACCAGGTTCCGGGAGGGGGCGGGGGCGGGTTCCGACGTCAGGCGTCGAGGACCTGCCCCTCGCGCTTCACGACGGGCGGCTCGACCGACCAGGGGAAGTTGATCCACTCGTCGGTCTTCTTCCACACGTACTCGCACTTCACCAGGGAGTGCGACTTCTCGTAGATGACCGCGGAACGGACCTCGGCGACGTGGTCGACGCAGAAGTCGTGGACCAGCTTGAGCGTCTTGCCGGTGTCGGCGACGTCGTCGGTGATCAGGACCTTCTTGTCGGAGAAGTCGATCGCGTCCGGCACGGGCGCCAGCATGACCGGCATCTCCAGGGTGGTGCCCACACCGGTGTAGAACTCCACGTTCACGAGGTGGATGTTCTTGCAGTCGAGCGCGTACGCCAGACCGCCGGCGACGAAGACGCCGCCGCGGGCGATGGAGAGGACGATGTCGGGCTCGTAGCCGTCGTCGGCGATGGTCTGCGCCAGCTCGCGGACCGCGGTCCCGAAGCCCTCGTACGTCAGGTTCTCGCGTACCTCACTCATGCCTGCGACCGCCTCACACCTGGGTCCGATGGAAGTTCATGAACGAACGGGAGGCCGTCGGCCCCCGCTGTCCCTGGTACCGCGAGCCGTACCGCTCGCTCCCGTACGGGAACTCCGCGGGCGAGCTCAGCCGGAACATGCACAGCTGCCCGATCTTCATCCCCGGCCAGAGCTTGATCGGCAGGGTGGCGAGGTTGGACAGCTCCAGCGTCACGTGACCCGAGAAACCGGGGTCGATGAACCCGGCGGTCGAGTGCGTCACGAGCCCCAGCCGCCCCAGAGAACTCTTCCCCTCCAGGCGCGACGCGATGTCGTCCGGGAGGGTGATGACCTCGTAGGTCGAGGCGAGCACGAACTCGCCCGGGTGCAGGATGAACGCCTCGTCGCCCTCGGGCTCGACCTCGCGCGTCAGGTCCAGCTGCTCGACGGCGGGGTCGATGTGCGGGTAGCGGTGGTTCTCGAACACCCGGAAGAAGCGGTCAAGCCTCACGTCGATGCTCGAGGGCTGCACCATGGATTCGTCGTACGGGTCGATCCGCACCCGTCCGGCATCGATCTCGGCCCGGATGTCCTTGTCTGAGAGAAGCACGCCCCCACGATACGCAGAGGGCGCGGACCTGCCCCAATCGGCAGCCACCCGCGCCCTGTCCCCTGGGGGTGTCTTGTCGATCAGGCCGGATCAGGGAGCGGGGCCTGGTGCGTGCGATCGCAAGGCGGAGGAGGGAGGCAACGCGGAGCGTTGTGGACCGACGACAACGCGGCGAGCGTGCGTGCCAGGCCCGCGAGCCCGGCCTGATCGGCAAGACACCCCCCTAGGGTGTCCCTTCTTCAGCGCCGCCCGGTCTCCACGGGCACCGCATGCCGCAACCGCGCACACCGCGGACACCGGATCAGCCGTCCGGGCCCGATCCGCGCCGCCCCGAGCTGCTGAAGCGGAAACGTCGCAGTACTGAACACGTGCCCCTCGGCACAGCGGACGACAGTGCGCTCCATGGAACCCATCAAGTCCCTTCCCCTACCCATGCGGTGGACGAGACAGCCACATTAGGGGATCAACAGGACACCCTCCACGCGGCACTCCGACCCCCCGCCGCGGGAACTTCGCCTCAAGTGGCCCATGGGGTACAGTGTGCAACGATGCGGCACGGTTCATCCGGCCGCTACGCGGATGTAGTTTAATGGTAGAACATGAGCTTCCCAAGCTTATAGCGCGGGTTCGATTCCCGTCATCCGCTCTTGAACGAAGCCCCAGGTCAGCGACCTGGGGCTTCGTTGTTGTCTAGACCTGCCGGGGGCTGCCGTGCCCTCCGCGTGCCCCATTGGCGTTCGAATGTCGCCTAAGGAGGCCACGCCACCCGGGCCCCATCAGGCCGCGCGCCATCGAGCGGGAGATCCTCACGACGCTGTACGACGTGCTGGCGCCCGGCAACCACGGCTGGCCCCACTGCTTCGAGCCCGGCCTGCGCGAGATGATGGTCTGCGCCAACACTCTCGACGACGCCACCGGACAACCGCTGTTCGACCGGCTTCGTGTCGTCGACGTGCACGGCCGCCGAGTGGCCATCACCGCCGTCATCGACGTCAGCGCGTTCCACACCGTCCCCGCCGACCAGCGGGCGGGGCACTGCGTCATCGACCCCGTGACCGCGCTGCGCGAACTGATGCTGGAACACCACCATCACGTGGACTCGTGGCCCGCCGGCCGCCTCTCTTCCGAAACGCCGTACTCGGAGTACACGAATACCTGTGTTCGCGGCCTGAGATTTTAACGTCCCTCGCGGAGAGGGTTTTTCCCAGCGACGCCCGGGAGAAATATTCGACGCCCAAAGACTACGAGGACGTGTTACTGTCTATCTCAGTTGCAGTTTTGGTACCCAAAAACTTCGAGTGCTCCCGACGGCCGCGCGCCGCTCGGAAGCGCTTTATATTTCCGGTATTTCCCGGGCAGGGCATCATCGCGGCGACACGGCGTCCGTAGGGTACGGGTGCCGCTGTATTGCCCCAAGGAGATACGACATGGCTGCTGGCACCGTGAAGTGGTTCAACGCGGAAAAGGGTTTCGGCTTCATCGAGCAGGACGGTGGCGGCGCTGACGTGTTCGCCCACTTCTCGAACATCGCCGCCCAGGGCTTCCGCGAGCTGCAGGAGGGCCAGAAGGTCACCTTCGACATCGCGCAGGGCCAGAAGGGCCCGACGGCCGAGAACATCGTCACCGTCTGACGCTGACGCGCATCTTGCAGCTGGGGCCCGCATCCCTCGGGGTGCGGGCCCCAGCTGCATGCATTTCCGCAGTGATTCCTCCTGCCGGAAAGCCACCTCAAGGTACGTGACCCGCTCTTCAGAGCCGTACCCTCGACGCCCCGAACAAAGTTCCGCGCGCCTCCCCTTTTCAGCCGCGTCGCCACGAGTTTTCCGTGCGCCACGTTCGCTTTCGCTTCTCGAATTACATTCGGTCCGTACCTGTGATTCCGCGTGCTGCCCTTACGCTGCGGAACTCCTTGATGCGTGCCGTATCAAGGAAGGTTCTGAATGAACCCCACACGTACGAACAACCGCTCTTCCCGCACCCGCCGCACCGGCGGTCCCGCGTTCGGCTCCACCTCCGGTTCGACCCGGGGCAGCCGCTTCGGTGCGTCGTCCGCCCCGAGCCGTTCGAGTGCTCCCCGCCGCTCGGGAGGTCAGGGCCGGCGGCCCGCCCCGGTACAGGGGGAGTTCGCCCTGCCGAAGACGATCACTCCGGCGCTGCCCGCCGTCGAGGCGTTCGCCGATCTCGACATGCCGAAGAACCTGCTGGCCGCGCTCACCGCGCAGGGCGTCTCCGTCCCCTTCCCCATCCAGGGCGCGACGCTGCCGAACTCCCTGGCCGGCCGTGACGTCCTCGGCCGCGGCCGGACCGGCTCCGGCAAGACCCTCGCCTTCGGCCTGGCCCTGCTGGCCCGCACCGCCGGGCAGCTCGCCGAGTCTCGTCAGCCGCTCGCGCTGGTGCTGGTCCCCACCCGGGAGCTCGCCCAGCAGGTCACCGACGCCCTCACCCCGTACGCCCGCGCCGTGAAGCTGCGCCTGGCCACGGTCGTCGGCGGGATGCCGATCGGCCGGCAGGCGAACGCGCTGCGGAGCGGCGTCGAGGTCGTCGTGGCCACCCCCGGCCGCCTCAAGGACCTCATCGACCGCGGCGACTGCCGGCTGAACCAGGTCGGGATCACCGTCCTGGACGAAGCCGACCAGATGGCCGACATGGGCTTCATGCCCCAAGTCACCGCGCTGCTGAACCAGGTCCGCCCGGAGGGCCAGCGGATGCTGTTCTCCGCGACCCTGGACCGCAACGTCGACCTGCTGGTCCGCCGCTACCTCACCGACCCCGTCGTCCACTCCGTCGACCCCTCCCAGGGCGCGGTCACCACGATGGAGCACCACGTCCTGCACGTGCAGGGCGCCGACAAGCAGCGGCTGACCACCGAGATCGCGGCGCGTGACGGCCGGGTGATCATGTTCCTGGACACCAAGCACGCCGTGGACCGGCTCACCGAGGACCTCCTCCGCAGCGGCGTGCGGGCCGCCGCCCTGCACGGCGGGAAGACGCAGTCGCAGCGCACCCGCACCCTGGCCTGGTTCAAGGCCGGACACGTCACCGTGCTGGTCGCCACGAACGTCGCGGCCCGCGGCATCCACGTCGACCAGCTCGACCTCGTCGTCAACGTGGACCCGCCGACCGACCACAAGGACTACCTCCACCGCGGCGGCCGCACCGCCCGGGCCGGCGAGTCCGGCAGCGTCGTCACCCTCGTCACGCCCCAGCAGCGCCGTGGCATGAACCGCCTCATGCAGGACGCGGGCATCGTGCCCGAGACCAACCAGGTCCGCTCGGGTGAGGCGGAGCTGGTCCGGATCACCGGCGCCCAAGCCCCCTCCGGCATCCCGGTCACCATCACGGCACCGGCGCCCGAGCACCCCAAGCGCAGCACATCCTCATCCCGTGGTCGGCGTGGCTCCGCCTCGGCCGCCCGGCGGGCCGGCACCCGTCGGCCCGCCTCCCCCGCGGCGGCCTGAGAAGCATGTGATCCGGAAATTCGCCCATCTCCGCAGGAGGCATATTGTGACGCTGATCCGAATGCAGCCCGGCTCGTCGAGCACCAGTTGCGGACCTCAGACGGTCAACGAGGTCATGGAGGTGGCCGGACCACAGGTCTGCGACGACATGACGGTCGAAGTGGCCCTGGCCGTGATGGCCGGCGCGCGCACCGAGCATCTCCTCGTCTGCGACGAGGACGGCCTGTGCACCGGGCTGGTCACCCGGGCCCAGCTCATCGCCGTCCGCGACAGCGCCGCCTACGACGACCGGTTCCGGTTGCGCGCCGTACCCGTCGACCGGGAGCTGTTCACCTCGCCCCTGACCCCGACGGCCGAAGCCGAACACGCGATGCGCCACCGCCGGCTCGACGCGCTGCCCGTCATCGACGAACAAGGCTGCGTCCTGGGCGTCCTCGCCCTGGCTCGCTGAACCGCCTCGCCACGGCTGAACCGCCCCTCCTTCTTCCTGTGAGGCATCATGCGCTGTGTCATCGCCCGGTTCCCCTTCGACCTCACCAAGAGCGGCGTCCTGCAGTCCATGCGGGGTGTCAAGCCCGAGCCTGCCGTCGGCGAGTCCGTGATCATCGGCCGTCGCACCTACCCCGCCAAGCAGGTCGGCCAGGTCATCACCCGCCAGGACCGCCGCGACTTCACCGCCGGTGAGATCCTCCGCGCCATGGCCAAACTCGGCTTCACCTGCCGCAGCCTCCCCCAGAACACCGCGCCCGCCCGCAGCCTCGACCCCCTCCAGCATGCTTCCGCGATGCTCGGCTCCCCGGCCGTCTGACCGGGGATCAGCGGGTGCCGGCACCGGCTTGACGAGGGAGGGGCCTGACCGGCGCATGCGCCGGTCAGGCCCCTCCCTCGTGGCATGGGGTTTCAGAAATGGTTCGGGGGTCGAGCGCGTCGAGCCGGGTGAGCCGGCGCTCCAGGAACAGCGCTCGCCAGATCCCGGCAGGTGGTTCGTGACGCGGTACGGGGTCAGTGATCGGAGTAGCTGAAGTCGCCCATGGTCCAGGCGCTCACGTCCGCGATCGAGACGCGGTACATCCCGCCCGTCTCCGGGATCCCCACCGTGCCCTGAAGGATCCGCGCCAGGTGGAAGTGCAGATGGGTGGGCGGTCCGTCCTTCCGGGTGGGTGCGGTGAAGACGGCGGAGAACTCTCCCAGGCGGGCGGAGTCCGCCAGGACCTCCGAGACCCGCTGCCTCCATACCGCTTCGGGCGCCAGTCGGCCGGTGATGACCGTGCCACCGGCGACCACCGTCAAGGACATCTGATTGCTCTGCCCGGACTCCACCAGGGTGGCAACGTCCACGAGCAGCTCGTCAAGCTTCGCCATGAGAGCCGATACGATTCACGGCTCGTCCCGTCCTCTCAACGGGTCATGCCTTCCGGAGAGAAGGGCCGCCACCGCTTTCCCTTCAGAGGCAGCTCTACGGGACCCGGCTGCCGGCGACAGCTGCACCGGCTCCGTCCTGGAAACCACCCAGGTCGTCTTCTGCGACTCCGGCTTCCTCGCCCTCCGCGACCGGTGCCCAGGCAGGGACGCAGGCTCAGGTCCGTCGAACGCTCCCGGCCCGTACAGCGTCTCCTGAACGCTGCCGCCTCGGCACGACAGCGGCCGTCCCTGATGCACTCCGTCCCGGGACGACGCACGGACGTCATGGCCTTCAGGCTCCTGACCTGCGCCCCGTGCCCGCGACGGTTCCCCCGTCCGTCTCCGGCCCCGACACCTTCGCCGCCCTCTCCGGCTGCGCCGCACTGACGCTGGTCCCTGCACCAGGCTGCACCAGACCAGAAGAGAGGGGGCGGTCTACCGCGGGAAGGAGGCGCTTACGGTCTTTCCTCCAGAGGCCCGGGAAGTCACCGACGTCGCTGTGGCGAGCCGATTGACCATGGGCCACCCGAAGCCTCCAGTTCCGCCGTCGAGGTCGGGGGTACGCATGCGCGGGGCATGGGGGCCGGGGTCGTGCACGGCCACCTCGATGCCGTCCGGACGGGCGGCCAAGTCCAGGACGCAGATGCCGCCGCCGTGCCGCAGGGCATTGGTGACGAGTTCCGAGACCCCCAGGACCACGGTGTCGGCGGCCTCGGACGCGAGCGCCGGCATGAGCCCGTCGAGAAAGGACCGGGCCCTGTCACGCGCCCAGGCGATGGAACCCGCAGGGTGGTCGATCGCGATGTCGACGCTCATCGTTTCCATCGGATCCCCCTGGTCTGCGGATCACTCATGCCCGTTCCTCCCCGCCCGCCGCATCTGCCCCGAGAAGCGGCGATCAACCAGGTGCGACCGCCCTGCGCCCCGCCCGCGTCATCGCCCGAAGCTGATTACCTCACCGTCAGGCACACGAAAATCTGCATTGGCCAGAGTAGACATTGGGCAGTGGCGTAGCTATGGTTTCTTCCGTAGCCAAGAAGGACAGCAGGGCCTGGCAGAGACGAACTGCCGGCAAGCAGTACCAGCAGTACAGGTAGTTGCAGTTCGCATGACGGTGCGGCGGCGGAGTTTCGAAGCCAGGGTTGTTGCAGGACGGCGACGGGACTGGCGGCCGGACCGGGTGGCCCGCAGTGATCAGGGGCCGCCGCGCGGGACCGTGGTCATGACATGTGCGGTACCCGTGAGTGCGCAGTTCACAGCAGTGAAGTAATTGGAGTGGTACCCCTGGTGAAGGCGTCGGCTGCGGGCGCGCGCACCGGGAAGTTCGGCAGTGGGGTTCCAAGCCAGAGCAGACGCAGGACGGGCAACGGGGCTGGCTACCGAAGAGTGGCGCTGTCACAGGCCACTGAGCAGTTCGCATCACCAGCAGTACCCGCAGTAGAGCAGTACCAGCAGTACGTAGTACCCCAGTGGTAGGTAGTTGATCACCGAGGGAAGAACGGAGGAACGAAGCACCATCAGGATCGCCCGGACGGAAGACTTGAGTCCGGGTACCGCAGGACATCGTTAGTGAGGTGGTCTCCGGTCAGGCAACCGCGATCCCCGCACTCCCGACAGCAACTGGGTCGGGTACGCGGACACAGAAGGCCGGCGCGGTATCAGGGTCGGCATGTGGTGTAGAAGTTCCTTCGGGGCCCTGGTGCCAGTACGGCACCAGGGCCCCTCCACGCGTTCCGGAGAGAGGTGCAGATGACAGCAGACGACTCGTACGGCCGTCTCGACGACGACGACTATCCCGCCTACACGATGGGCCGGGCCGCCGAGATGCTCGGCACCACCCCCGCCTTCCTGCGGGCCCTGGGTGAGCACCGTCTGATCACCCCGCTGCGCTCCGAGGGCGGCCACCGCCGCTACTCGCGCTACCAGCTGCGCATCGCCGCCCGCACCCGGGAACTCGTCGACCAGGGAACCCCGATCGAAGCCGCCTGCCGCATCATCGTCCTGGAAGACCAGCTCGAAGAAGCCCAGCGCATCAACGCCGAACACCGCCGCGCCACCGAAACGGCCCACCCATCGGCCGTGGCTTGAGGGGGTTCGACTGCCGTCGACACCGGCCGACGATGCGCCGGCGCCGTGAACACCCCCAGGACGAGTTGGTCGGTCTTCAGGAGTGAGGCACACCGCGAGCGTGACCGGGGCAGGCAGGGCCTGCCATCTATTTCCCGGCAGACAGAGGGTCGCTCATACCGCGAGGGCCTCGGATCACTCAACCATGACGCCCCGCTCATCGTGGTCAGTAGGCGGCAAGGAAGATCGCGGTGTAGTGGGCGGTGAAGGCTGCGACGGTCAGTGCGTGGAAGACCTCGTGGAAGCCGAACCAGCGGGGCGAGGGGTCGGGGCGCTGGAGGGCGTAGACGACCGCCCCCGCGCTGTAGAGAAGTCCGCCGGCCACGATCAGGGAGACGACGGCCACCCCGCCGTTGTGGAGGAAGTCGGGCAGGTAGCGCACGGGTGCCCAGCCCAGGGCCAGGTAGCAGGGGGTGTACAGCCAGCGGGGCGCTCCGACCCACAGGACGCGGAAGGCGATACCGACCAGAGCGCCCGTCCACACGATCCACAGCAGGAAGGACCACTGGTCGCGGGCGAGCAGGAGCACGGCCAGCGGGGTGCACGTGCCGGCGATGATCAGGAAGATGTTGGCGTGGTCGAGGCGGCGCAGAATGGCCTCACCGAGTGTTCCCCAGGTGCCGAGATGGTAGACGGCGCTGGTCCCGAACAGCAGCCAGGCCGTGACGGAGTACACGGTGCACGCGAGCACGGCCTGCGGTGTTCCTGCCAGGCAGATGAGGACGATGCCCGCTGCCAGCGACGCGGGCACCATGCCGGCGTGGAGCCAGCCCCGTAGTCTCGGCTTGATCGGTTCCACCAGGTCGGCCGCCCGCTCCACCACGGACTCTCTTCCTTCTCCCGTCAGCGGGGAGGCAGGACAGGTGACGTCGGCGCCTTCTCGGGACACTGCATCCCGTCCTGAAACGGACCGCTGAGTTTCTCTCGCAACCATGGGCACATGCTAGGAATCGGCCCGAAGGGGCTACCAGGGGCCCACCTCATCGCACATGGTCTGTTCGGTCGCGTCGCGATTCCGGTCCTGGCTGCCTGCAAAGGACTGGGCCCGTGGGACATGAACAGCCATAACTGATACGCGTGGGCGCATACTGGCAGCGATGACAAAGCCCAGTGCACCGAAGCGCTTCTTGCCCACCAGCCCCTTCAAAGCCCCGGTTACGCCGCCCCCCAAGCAGTTCGCCGTAGGCGACCAGGTCACACACGACGTGCACGGCCTCGGCCGGGTCACCGGCATCGAGGTCGGGATAGCGGCGGTCGTGGATTTCGGCTCAGTGCAAGAGCGGATCCCGAGTCCGTACGCCAAGATGAGCAAGTTGTAGGACCACCGCGCCCGGTCACAGCACACCAGATCCGTTCACGGACCCCAATGAAGAGGACCCCTGTCATCGACCTGACCTCGCCGTTCTCCGCTCCGGTAGAGACGTCCCCCTGCGCCGCCACAGCATCGCCGCACCCCACCACACATCTCTTCCAGGCGCCCGACTTCGGGGAGATCGAAGCCTTCTTGTTTGACGAGGACGCGCAAGTGTCCGCCTCTGGCACGAGTGCGGCTCGACGCGAGGCAGGCTAGCCCCCACCCGTGACGACGGCTTCGGCGTCGGGCGACGAGGCGTATCCGTTTCCGTCTCCATCTACGGCGTGCGCCGACCGGCTCCGTGCGGGCCCGGACTCTGATGCGTCACCAGACGAGGCGGCGGTGAGCGGCGCATGCGCATGGCGGCATGGATGAGGTCAGCCACGAACAGCATGATGCCGATGAAGAGCAGGAAGAGAAGCCCGTCGACGACGGCACCGATGGTGCCGAGACCTCGCTCGCCGTGGAGGCCGGCTCCGCGACGAGGCGTGCGGTCATCGGGGGCTCGATCCTGTGCGTGGCCGCGGCCCGTAGGACGGCCACCGTCATGGGGGTGCTGGTCATGTGAGCTCCTGTTCGGTTCGTGGAAGACCGTGCCCGTTGGGTGGGTCATGGGCGGGCGCCGCCGGCCAGGCGAGGAAGTCACCCGCTCCACCGCCCGGATCACCGCCGCCATCGACGCGCTGACCGACGAGGGAACGCGTGCCCCCTCGGCCTTGCCAGGCTGGACCCGCGGCCACGCAGCCGCCTTGCCCGCCTGGCCGAAGACGCCACATCGATGCCCGTGGAACGTCGGGGCTCCCTGGTCACGGCACTCGCGGGCTGGCAGCACCCGGCCTGGTACACCCTCCACCGCTGCTGGCGCGAGCTCGAAACGCACCACGTCGACCTGAACGTCGGCTACCGCACGACCGACTGGCCCGGCACGTACGTGACCTGGGCCCTCGACGACACCCTCACGGCGCTCGCCGCCCGCGACTTCCCGGCCGCCCAGGTCGACGTCGTTGTCCGGGCCTCTTCGAGCGTCTTGCGCCGCCGCCGCTCGCCGCGGGTCGACCGCTGTGCTTCCGAGAGGCCGCATTCGGGGTGCACGAATACCTGTGTTCGCGGTCTGAGATTTTGGCCGTCATCGCGGACAGAGTTTTTAGCGGCGACACACAGGGAGAAATGTTCGCGGCACATGGGCTGCGGCGACGTGCTACTGTCGAAGTCAGTTGCAGTTTTGGTACCCAAAAACTTCAAGCGTCTGACGTCGGCCGTGTGCCGTATGGAAGCGCTTTGTATTTCCGGTCATTTCCGGGCAGGGCATCATCGCGGCGACACGGGGTTCGTACGGTACGGACTCCGTCGTAATTGCCCAGAGGAGAAATGACATGGCTACTGGCACCGTGAAGTGGTTCAACGCGGAAAAGGGCTTCGGCTTCATCGAGCAGGATGGTGGCGGCCCTGACGTGTTCGCCCACTACTCGAACATCGCCGCCCAGGGCTTCCGCGAGCTGCAGGAGGGCCAGAAGGTCTCCTTCGACATCGCGCAGGGCCAGAAGGGCCCGACGGCCGAGAACATCGTTCCCGCCTGACGCTGACGCGTAATACAGAGCTGGGGCCCGCATCCCTCGGGGTGCGGGCCCCAGCTGTATGCATTTCGCAGGGTTCTCACGCGCGCATGCGTCACCCTCATTTGTTTCGACGGCCCGCTGGCGTGTCGACCATTCCCCGCCTTGCCGAGCCGCTCACTTTCTCATTCCATTCGGCCGTTCCTGTGATTCCAAAAGCTGTTCATTCGCTGTCGGAATTCTTCGATACGTGCCGTATCCAGGAAGGTTCTGAATGAACCCCACACGCACGAACGGCCGTACCTCCCGCACCCGCCGCAACGGCGGTCACACGTACGACTCCTCCGCCGGAACGGTGCGGGGCGGTCGCCCCGGTTCGTCCGCCGCGAGCCGATCGGGAGGTCCGAGCCGGTCGGGCGGATACGGCAGGCGACCCGCCGCCGTACAGGGGGAGTTCGCACCGCCGAAGACGATCACTCCGGCGCTGCCCGCCGTCGAGACCTTCGCGGACCTGGCTCTGGACCGGCGCCTCCTGGCCGCGCTCACCGCGCAGGGAGTGGCGGTCCCGTTCCCCATCCAGGGCGCGACGCTGCCGAACTCGCTGGCCGGCCGTGACGTCCTGGGCCGCGGCCGGACCGGCTCCGGCAAGACGCTCGCCTTCGGTCTGGCCCTGCTGGCCCGCATCGCCGGCCGGCTCGCCGAGCCCCGTCAGCCGCTGGCCCTGGTGCTTGTCCCCACCCGGGAACTCGCCCAGCAGGTCACCGACGCCCTGACCCCGTACGCCCGCGCCGTGAAGCTGCGCCTGGCCACCGTCGTCGGCGGAATGCCGATCGGCCGGCAGGCGAACGCGCTGCGCGGTGGCGCCGAGGTCGTCGTGGCCACCCCCGGTCGCCTCAAGGACCTCATCGACCGCGGTGACTGCCGACTGGACCAGGTCGCGATCACCGTCCTCGACGAGGCCGACCAGATGGCCGACATGGGCTTCATGCCGCAGGTCACCGCGCTCCTGGACCAGGTCCGCCCCGAGGGCCAGCGGATGCTGTTCTCCGCGACCCTGGACCGCAACGTCGACCTGCTGGTCCGCCGCTACCTCACCGACCCCGTCGTCCACTCCGTCGACCCCTCCCAGGGCGCGGTCACCACGATGGAGCACCACGTCCTGCACGTGCACGGCGCCGACAAGCACCGGCTGACGACGGAGATCGCGGCACGCGACGGTCGGGTGATCATGTTCCTGGACACCAAGCACGCCGTGGACCGCCTCACCCAGGACCTCCTCGACAGCGGTGTCCGGGCCGCCGCCCTGCACGGCGGGAAGTCGCAGCCGCAGCGCACCCGCACCCTCGCCCAGTTCAAGACGGGGCACGTCACCGTCCTGGTGGCGACGAACGTCGCCGCGCGCGGCATCCACGTCGACAACCTCGACCTCGTCGTCAACGTGGACCCGCCGACGGACCACAAGGACTACCTCCACCGCGGCGGCCGTACCGCGCGAGCCGGCGAGTCCGGCACCGTCGTCACCCTGGTCACCTCCAACCAGCGTCGCGGGATGACCCGCCTCATGCAGGACGCCGGCATCGTGCCGAAGACCACGCAGGTCCGCTCCGGCGAGGAAGCGCTCCGCAGGATCACCGGCGCCCAGGCCCCGTCGGGCGTGCCCGTGACGATCACCGCGCCGCCGGCCGAGCGTCGTAAGCGCGGCGCGCCCTCCCGCGGTCGGCGCGGTGCCGCTTCGGCTGCCCGGCACGTGAGCACGCGACGGTCCGCCGTCGACAGGGCAGCCTGAGCGCCACGTCATGCGGAAGCCGCCCCATCCCTTCAGGAGGCACGTTGTGACGTCGGTCCAGATGCAGACCCGCTCGGCCCAGACCAGCCCCGCGCTCAGGACGGTGCGGGACCGGGCCGCCGCGGACCCGGCAGAACTCCAGGTCTGCGATGACATGACCGTCGAGGTGGCGCTGGCCGTCATGGCCGGCGCCCGGACCGGCCGCCTGCTCGTCTGCGACGCCGACGGCCTCGCCGCCGGCCTCGTCACACTGGCCCGCCTCACCGCCGTCCGCGAGAGCTCTGCCTACACGGACCGGCTTCGGCTGCGCGACCTCTCCGGCGACGGCGAGCCGCTCACCTCGGTCTTCCTCACGGCCGAGCGGGCCGTACGGCTCCGCGGGCCCGGCGCTTCGGCGGCGGCCTGACCGTAACGCGCGAGCGAACGTGGGCTGACTCCCGTCAGCCGAGAGGGCCCGACCGGCACACGCCGGTCGGGCCCTTTCGCGTGTCGCGCGCCTGACCGCGCCGTGTGCGCGGATGCGCGGTGGTCAACCTGGCGGTGAACGCTCCGCGACGGTCCGCGACTCTCCGCGCCGGCCGTCGGTGTCGACTACCTGCCCACAGGACACACGAAAATCTATGTCGGCCGGAGTAGACATTGAGTCGTGGCCTGGTTATGGTTTCTCTCGTAGCCCAGAGAGACAGTACGGCCTGGCAGACACGAACTGCCGGCAAGCAGCATCAGTAGGACAGCAAGTCGCAGTGAGCAGGACGGTGCGGCAGTGGAGTTTCGAAGCCAGGGCTTTCGCAGGACGGCGACGGAACTGACGGCTGGACCGGGTGGCCCGCAGTGATCAGGGGCCGCCACTGAGCAGTTCGACAACCCGCAGTACAGCAGTACCGGCAGTACAGCAGTACCCAGAAAGATGATCACCGAGGGAAGAACGGAGGAACGCAGCGCCATCAGGATCGCCCGGCCGGAAGTCTCGGTCCGGGTACCGCAGGACATCGATAGTGAGGTGGTCTCCGGTCAAGCAACCGCGATCCCCGCGATCCCGACAGTCACTGGGTCGGATCAGCGGACACAGAAGGCCGGCGCAGTCTCAGGGCCGGCAGGTGGTGTAGTAGTTCCTTCGGGGCCCTGGTGCCGTACGGCACCAGGGCCCCTCTACGCGTTTCACAGAGAGGTGCAAATGACAGCAGACGACTCGTACGGGCGTCTCGACGACGACGACTACCCCGCCTACACCATGGGCAGGGCCGCCGAAATGCTCGGCACCACCCAGGGTTTCCTCCGCGCCATCGGCGAAGCCCGCCTCATCACCCCGCTCCGCTCCGAGGGCGGCCACCGCCGCTACTCCCGCTACCAGTTGCGCATCGCCGCACGCGCCCGGGAACTCGTCGATCAGGGCACCCCCATCGAAGCCGCCTGCCGCATCATCATCCTCGAAGACCAACTCGAAGAAGCCCAGCGCATCAACGCCGAGTACCGCCGCGCCGCGGAATCAGCCCCGCCACCGGCCTCGGACTGAGGCGAGGTCACCCGTCATCGCTTCCGCCGGTGTACTCCACGGAGAACCCCAAGCGCGCATCCGCGCGCAGGGCCCACGCACCCGGTGTCGGGCCGCTACTCAAGTCGACAGGGCGGCGTCCAGGACGGCGAGGTCGTCCGGGCCGAGAAGCAGTTCGGCCGCCGCGGTGTCGCGCATGCCGTCGCGCCCCCGGGACGCATGTCCTGGGGGCACCGGGCCACGAGGCTTAAACCGACCACCGCGGCCATCACGTCGTCCAGACTGTGGTGCGTCGGGGCGCTCTCGGCATGGCGAGAAGGGGTACGGCATGGGGGACGGCGGGGCACGTGTGACGGCGGAGGAACTGGAGGAGTACCGAGGGGATTTGACCGGGTACTGCTACCGGATGCTGGGTTCGTACGCGGAGGCCGAGGACGCGGTCCAGGAGGCGCTGGTCCGGGCTTGGCGGAGTGCCGATCGGTTCGAGGGCAGATCGTCGGCGCGTTCGTGGATGTATCGGATCGCCACCAACGTGTGCCTCGACGCCCTCGCTTCCAGGAAGCGACGGGCGTTGCCGATGGACTTGTCAGGACCGCAGGACGGCGCCACGGCGCCGGGCGCTCCGTCGGACGACGCGCTGTGGATCGACCCTCTGCCGGGCGGTGATCCCGGGACGGCGGTGACGGTCTCCGAATCCGTGCGTCTGGCCTTCGTCGCCGCGCTCCAGCACCTGCCGGCCAAGCAGCGGGCCACGCTGGTCCTGCGGGATGTCCTGGGCTTCTCGGCTCGCGAGGTCGCCGACCTGCACGGCTCCACCGTCGCCTCGGTCAACAGCGCCTTGCAGCGCGCCCGTGCCACGCTGACCGACCGCCGGCAGGAGGGCGGCAGCGCGCGGACTCCCGCGCCCGAGGGCGTCCGCCGGGTCCTGGCCGAGCGGTACGCCACGGCGTTCTCCCGGTACGACATGGAAGAGCTGAACATGCTGCTTCATGTCGACGCGACCATGTCCCTACCGCCGTACGCGAAGTGGATGCGGGGAGTGGCCGACATCCAGGCGTGGCTGACCGGCCCGGCCATCGGCTGCCGCGGATCGCGGCTCGTCCCGACCGTGGCCAACGGCTCCCCCGCCTTCGGCCAGTACCGCCCCCGAACGGACGGCACCGGCTACGAGCCCTGGGCGCTCCAGGTCGTCGAATTCTCCGGCGACCGCATCGCGAACATCACGGCCTTCCGCGACACCGCGCGTCTCTTCCCGCTGTTCCACCTGCCGGACCGCCTGAGCGAGAACGCCGACCTCGGCGTCCCGGCCTGATCACTTGTCACGGTCCCCGGCCGGAACGCCCGCCAGCCGCGCCGTCACCGCGGTCAGCCACAGAAGGCCGAGGCCGGCGCCCACGGTGAACGCCAGGACGGAGGCGGCCGAGGCCATGAAGCCGGCGAGGACCGCCACGGGCACGATGCGGGACGCGACGGCCCAGCCCCGGAGGCCCCGGGCGGCGAGCGGACGGGCCAGGACGACGAACGCGGCGCACAGGGCGAGGTAGCCGATCATTCCGCCGACCATGTGGGCAGCGCCGTGTCCGCTCATGACGGTCGCCTCGGGCGCTCCGGCGGGAAAGCCCGCCCCGGCGTCGGCGGGGAAGGCCGCCGCGGCCCAGAACGAGACGCCGAAGACGCCGACCAGAACGGGCCCCCACATTCGGCCCGGTGCGCCGCGCAGTGCCCGCCGCAGTCCCGCCGCGCCCGCTGTCAGCAGCGCGCCGGTGATCAGGAAGCTCGCCGTCTGGATCCAGCCCGACTCACCGAGGGCGAGCTGACTGATCGCGTTCCGGGTGAAGTCGAAGCCGTCGCGCGCGAAGCCCTGGGCGAGTCCGGCCGCCAGGAACAGGGGGCCCGCGACCATGCCGCCGGCCAGGGTCCACCGCGCCGCGGAGCGCGAGGTGGGCGCGGCGGAAAGGGCTTGGCGGGGCGCGGTCAGCATGTCGGTCACGGCGGGGCCTTCCTCACGTCAGGGTTGTCGCCCGTATGACCGACGGCCAGGAGCAGAGTCATCGCTCGTGGCGATGTGTACTGGATCACGCCGGAGGAGCCGCGTACTCCGATCGAAGGACGCCGAGAGCCTGGCCGCCGCGCCCTGGACCGGGTCGGGTCCGCCGGTCCGGGCAGCGGGGGGGGCTCGGACCGGAATCGGGCGGTGTCGCATCGCGTGTCGGGGTGGGGCGAGGGGGGCGAATTCGGTGGACACGGAGAGTAGCGGTGTGAGCGTGCAGCGTATTCTCTGCTGCCGGAAGTCCGTCGATCATGCGCCCGGGCGCATACTGGCAGGAATGACAAAGCCAAGTGCACCGAAGCGCTATCTGCCCACCAGTCCCTTCAAGGCCCCGGTCACGCTGCCGCCGCAGCAGTTCGCCGTAGGCGACCAGGTCACCCACGACGTGCACGGCCTCGGCCGGGTCGTCGGCGTCGAGGACGGGATCGCGGCGCTCGTGGATTTCGGCTCGACCCAGCAGCGGATCCTGAGTCCGTTCGCGAAGATGAGCAAGCTGTAGGACCGCAGTCTCGTCGACGTGACCTCGCCGTTCCCCCTATCCCACGAAGCCCCAGGTCTGCGACCTGGGGCTTCTTCGTGTGGTGCGGGGGGTCAGGGCTTGATGTTCTGGTTCAGGTGGAAGAGGTTGTCGGGGTCGTAGGTGCGCTTGACGGCGACGAGGCGGTCGTAGTTGGCCTTGTAGTTGGCCTGGATACGGCTCTGGTCGTCGTCGGCCATGAAGTTGATGTAGCCGCCTTCCTCCGAGTGGGGGGCGGTGGCGGCGTAGTAGTCACGCACCCAGGCGATGTTGTCGTCGTTGGCGGCGGGGTCGGGCCACATGCCGGCGATGACGGTGGCGAACGAGGCGTCGCGGTAGGCGAAGGCGGTGGCGTCGGGGGCGACGCGGTGGCAGGCGCCGTCGATCGGGTAGATGTGCACGGTCGAGTTCACGGCGGGGAGCCGGGGACCGTACTCCAGGTGGGCCGTGATCGCGGCGTCGCTGAGGTCGGTGACGAAGTTGGCCTTCCAGTAGTGCTGGAGGCCGGGCGGAACGAGGGCGTCGAACGCGCTGTTCAGCGCGGGATACGGCATGGGGCCCACGTGCTCGGCGACCACCGGCGCGAAGTCGTGGAAGGCCTTGAGGGCGCTCGGGCCCTCGTCCACGGGGCCGGCCCAGCAGGCCACGATCAGGACGAAGGGGTCGCCGTGCCGGTCCTCGGGGATGAAGGGGAGCGGCGGGGCCAGCTGGAAGGCCGGGAAGCCGCCGAGCTGCTCCGGGGCGCCGGCGATGTGGTCGGCGAAGGAGCGCAGGACGGTGGCGGCGTCCCGCGTCTCGTAGAGGATCGGCCCGCCGTAGATGGTGTCGACGGGGCTGAGCCGGAACTCGAAGGAGGTCACCGCGCCGAAGTTGCCTCCGCCGCCGCGGAGGGCCCAGAAGAGGTCGGCGTGCTCGTCCTCGTTCGCGACGAGGAACCGGCCGTCCGCGGTGACGACGTCGGCGGAGATCAGGTTGTCGCAGCTCAGCCCGAGCCCGCGGGCGAGATAGCCGATGCCGCCGCCGAGGGTGAGTCCGCCGACACCCGTGGTCGAGATGATGCCCCCGGTCGTCGCCAGACCGAAGGCGTGCGTCGCCGCGTTGAAGTCGCCCCAGGTCGCGCCGCCTTCGGCACGAGCCGTCCGGCGCTCGGGGTCGACCCGCACCCCGCGCATGCCGGAGAGGTCGGCCACGACACCGCCGTCGCAGGTGCCGAAGCCGGGCACGCTGTGGCCTCCGCCGCGCACCGCCAGGTCGAGCCCGTTCTCCCGCGCGAAGCCGACCGCGGCCATGACGTCGCCCGCGTTGACGCAGTGGACGACGGCGGCCGGCCGTCTGTCGATCATGGCGTTGTGGACGGTGCGGGACTCGTCGTAGCCGGCGTCGCCCGGGGTGGTGACCGTCCCGCGGACCCCTTCACGCAACTGCTCGATCGAGAGCTTGCCCATAGCGAATCGCTCCTCGTGCGGGTACCCCGCCACGCGCTCAGTCGGCTCGGCTCTCCTTACGCTACGCCGGTGAAGCGAGGCCTCAACTCGATCTCCGGCCGTACGGAAAGCCCCAGGTCGAGGACCTGGGGCCGGTCAAGGAACCCCCTGGGGCCGGGCCGCGGGGGAACACCGTCGGGTGACGATCGCGGACCGCCGACGGCCCCACCACCGGCACGGACTCCGCCGGCCGGCAGTGAGCGCCCTGGCGGCCTGAGGACGGAAGCAAGCGGTCCTCAGCCGCGTACCGCGATCACGACGCGGATCACGCCCGCCACGAGGACCGCGCCGGACACGGCCATGGCGATGACCAGTCCGCGGGTTCCCCTGGGGAGCCGATCCGGGAGGCTGACCTCCTGCGGGCGCTTCGGGTCGTAGATCACGTCGAGACGACCGCCGACCTTCACGGGCGGGAAGACGAAGGGCCCGACGGTGTGCCGCCGGGCAGGACCGCCCCGCGGGGTGTACTCCAGGAGCAGCATGGAACCGGCCGCGACCTGGCCCACGTCGACGCAGAGCGCCGAGGTGCGCACGCCCCGCCTCAGGAGCGGGCCCGCGTGGACGTAGACGCCCAGGGAGACCCCGAAGACGATCAGTGCCGCCAGTGCCGCAAAGGTGATCAACAAGTTCACCGTCATCGCCCCCGTCCGATGGAAAGCCCAGATCATCGCGCAGGGCCGGACGGCGCACAAGGGCGGGCCGCGCAGAGCGCGGACCGTCCCCCCTGTCCCCGTATCCGTCTCTGTATCTGTTTCTGTATCTGACTCTGTATCTGGCTGTGTCTCTGGCCCCGTCGGTCAGTTGTCGATGTAGCTGACGTCTCCCACGGTCCAGGCGCTCACGTCCGCGATGGCGACCCGGTACATGCCGCCGGTCTCCGGGATGCCGACGGTGCCCTGGAGGATGCGGGCGAGGTGGAAGTGGAGGTGCGTGGGCGGATCGCCCTTGCGCTCGATGGGGCGGAAGACACGGGAGAACTCCCCCAGGCGGGCGGAGTCCGTGAGGACCTCCGACACCCGCTGTCTCCACAGGGCTTCCGGGGCCAGTCGCCCCGTGAGGACCGCACCCCCCGTGACCACGGTGAGGGACATCTGATTACTCCGCCCGGACTCCACCGTGGCGGCGATGTCTACGAGCAGCTCGTCAGGCTTCGACATGGAAGCCGATTCTAGAGCGAGCGGTGGCCGTGTGCGCAGGTGCGTGCGATCCCGGCCTGATCCGGCCTGATCGACACGGCACACCCCTAGCGCGGTGCCGTGTCGTCGGCGGGGAAGGCCGGGCCGTGGCCGGGGACGATGACGTCGGCGGTGTCGAGGACGCGGAGGCGGGAGTCGCGCAGGATGCCGTGGTCCGGGGCGACCGGGTCCTCCACCGGGCCGTTGGGCCGCCACCAGAGGTCGCCGACGAAGGCGACGACGCCGGAGTCGGTGCCGGCGAGCAGGGTGATGTCCTCGGCGCTGTGGCCGGGGGTGCGGATGAGGCGCAGCGACGGGGTGAGTTCGTGGCCCTCGGCGTCGCGGTCGGTCCACTGGTCGTTCTCGTAGATCGCCTTGTGGTCGTGGACGCGGGCGTGGCCGAAGAGGCCGACGTTCATGGTGTTGTCGGGGTGGTGGTGGCTGAGGACCACGTCGGTGATGTCGTCCGGGCCGAGCCCGAGTGCGGCCAGCGGGCCGAGGATGCGGTCGCGGCCGGCCACCATGCCGGGGTCGACGATCACGTGCCGGTCGCCGTCGTGGACGTACGACACGGTGGCGGCGACGCCGGGGCCGGTGGAGAGGGTGTAGCCGGTGGTCAGGATCGTGTAGGCGGCGGTACGGCCGCGGGGGGCGTCGGTGCTGCTCTTCGTCGTCGTCATGCCCCCCAGTCTTCTGCGGGGCGGGTTCCTGTACGAGTGGCCGTACTGCCACTGATCGCGGGAATCGTGCCACCGCCCGGGCCGCTGCCGCCGCGCCGCGTGCCAGACTCCCCGCATGCCGCCGTTCACGACCGTCGCCGCGTACGCCCCGACCGGTGTCGGCATGCTCGGTGCGGGCATCGTCTCCGAGGTGTTCGACGCGCGCGGCGAGGGCCTGCCCCGTTTCGACTTCGCGCTGTGCACGGACCGACCGGGGCGGGTCCGTACGGACGTCGGGCTGCCGCTGGTCGTCGAGCACGGTCTCGACCGGCTGGCCGCCGCCGAGCTGGTGATCGCCCTGCCCTGGGCCGACTTCCGCACGCCCCCGGCCCCCGCCGTCCTCGACGCGCTGGCCGCCGCGCACGCGCGGGGCGCGCTGGTCGCGGCGCATTGCGTCGGCGCGTTCGCGCTCGCCGCGGCCGGACTGCTCGACGGGCGGCGCGCCACGACGCACTGGCGGTTCGCCGGCCTGCTCGCCGAGCGCCACCCGGACGTCGCCGTGGAACCCGACGCGCTCTACGTCGACCAGGGCCGGATCGTCACCGGCGCGGGCGCCGCCGCCGGCTTCGACCTGTGCCTGCACCTCCTGCGGCGGGAGTACGGGGCGACCACGGCCAACGCCATCGCCCGGGACCTGGTGCTCCCGTCCCACCGCGACGGCGGGCAGGCCCAGTACCTGGCCACCCCCGTCCCCGAGGACAGCCGGGACGAGCGACTCACGGAGGTGCTCGCCTGGGCCCGGGAGCACCTCGACGAGCCGCTGCCGGTCGCGGAGTTGGCCCGCAGGGCGCTGATGAGCCGCCGGTCCTTCGCCCGCCGTTTCGCCGCCTCGACCGGCACCACCCCGCACGCCTGGCTGCTCGGGCTGCGCCTGAGCCGCGCCGAGGAGCTCCTGGAGACGACGGACCTCCCCGTCGAGGAGGTGGCCCGCTCGGTGGGTTTCGGCAGCGCGGCGGTGCTCCGTGCCCAGTTCGTACGCCGCCGGGGCGTGCCCCCGCGCGCGTACCGGCGCTCCTTCACACGGACGCCCTGACGGGGACGCTCTGACGGGGACGCTCTGACGGGGACGCCTCGACGCGGTCGCCCTGAGGCCGACGCCCTGACCCGGACGCCTGGACGCGGACGCCCTGAGGCCGACGCCCCGACGCGGGCTGCTCGCGGCCGCGCACCCCCTCCCGGACGCCCGGAGCAGACCGCCCCGCGCCCCCTCGCCCGTACGCCCTCGGGAAGTCGCCGTGCCCTCACCCGTACGGCCTCCTCCGGTTGCCCGGTATCGGGGGGCCGCCGAGCGTGGGGGGATCGCGCGACCACAGGGAGGGCCCATGAGCAGTCTCGATACGCCGGCCGAAGTGCCCAGACCGCGTGCGGCGGCGCAGACGGCCGCGCCCAGCACGATGACGTGGGTGACGCTGGCGCTGATGACGACGGCGTCGGTGGCGAGCCTGCGGGCCGCACCCACGATGGCCGTCTACGGCCTGGCGTGTGTGTTCCTGTACCTGGTGCCGGCGATCGTGTTCCTGCTGCCGACCGCGCTGGTCTCGGCCGAGCTCGCGTCCGGCTGGAACGGGGGCGTGTACCGGTGGGTCGCGGAGGGGCTGTCGAAGCCGCTGGGATTCCTCGCGGTGTGGTGCCAGTTCGCGATGACGATCTTCTACTACCCGAGCCTGCTGGCCTTCGTGGCGTCGACCATCGCGTACGTCATCGACCCCTCGCTGGCCTCCAACGGCGTGTACACGGCGATCGTCATCATGGTCCTGTACTGGACCGGTGTGTGGGTGTCCTCGCGGGGAACCAAGGCCCTGGCCGGACTGTCCAGTTGGGGCCTGATCATCGGCACGCTCGTGCCGGGCACGGTCCTCGTCGTCCTCGGCATGGTGTTCCTGGGCCAGGGCAACCCGTCGGCCGCGCCGATGAACAGCAGCCATCTGCTGCCGCAGTGGACCGGTCTGGCGAGCCTGGTGCTGATCGTCAACAACTTCCTGTCGTACTCCGGCATGGAGATGAACGCGGTGCACGTCTCCTCGCTGAAGGACCCGGCGAAGGAGTACCCGAAGTCGATGTTCCTGGCGATGGGCCTCGTCCTGCTGATCTTCATCCTGCCCGCCCTGGCCATCAGCTGGGTCGTGCCGGCCGATCAGCTCAGCCTCACCGCCGGTGTCATGCAGGCCTTCGACGCCTTCTTCGCGTACTTCGGCGTCCAGTGGATGACCCCGATCGCCGCCGTCATGCTGATCTCCGCCTCGCTCGGCGGCATGCTGACCTGGCTCGCGGGGCCGTCCAAGGGCCTCCTGGAGATCTCGCGCGCCGAGGGCTACCTGCCGCCGTTCCTGCAGAAGCTGAACAAGTTCGGGGTCCAGCAGAACATCCTGGTCACCCAGGGTGTGGTGACCTCGATCATCGCCCTGATGTACGCGCTGATCCCGAACGTGTCGAGCGTCTACTGGATCTTCTCCACGATCACCACGCAGGTGTACCTGATCGTGTACCTGCTGATGTTCGCCGCCGCGATGCGCCTCCGGAAGACCCAGCCCGACCATCCCCGCGGCTACCGGGTCCCCGCTCTCGGCCTGGTGTGCACGGTGGGGCTGCTGTCGTCGCTGGCGGCGCTCGCGATCGGCTTCGTGCCGCCCTCCCAGTTCAGCGGCGGCAGCGTCCTCTCGTACGTCCTCTTCATCGCCTGCGGCCTGCTCGCGCTGGGCCTGCTGATCCCGTGGCTGTTCCTGAAGTTCCGCAAGCCGGGCTGGCGCACCCCGGGCGCCACCCTGCAGAGCGAGGGAGACCGGGCATGAGTCCCACCCGCTTCGCCTCGGAGCACAAGGTCATCTACTGGGGCACGATCGTCATCCTCGTCGGCCTCGTCGTCACCGGTCTCATCCGCTACGAGAGCGTGAAGACGAGCAACCAGACGCTCTCCAAGGCCAACCAGCTCCAGGAGGAACTGGTCAAGGCCGGCTACCCCTCCCCCGACACCGACACCATCGAGCGGCTGCTGGGCACCGACGGCGGCCAGGTCTGCGAGGACCCGGGCGACGCCCTGAAGACGGCGCTGTGGAAGATCCAGCAGGCCAACGGCGCGACCGGCCCCGGCATGCGGCCCGTCATCTCCGACTCCAAGGCCGTCGGCGCCGAGCGGATCGTCCTCCAGGTCTACTGCCCGGACCAGGTCGACGAGTTCGACGAGGCGGTGGCGGAGCTGGACACCGACGACACGGTCCGCCGGTGAGGGAGGCGTGACCGCTCCCCCCACCGGCCCCGCCCCCGACGCCGATCCCGATCCCGATCCCCACCCCGACGCTGATCCCCACCCCGATCCCAACGGCGATCCCGACCCCGATCCCGACGCCCATCCCGATCCCGCCCCCGACCCCGACGCCCTCCACGCCTTCCTCCGCGAACTCACCCGGTTCATGCTGGAGTCCAGCGGGGAGGGCGCCGAGGGCGTCGACCGGGTCGTCCGCGCGCTGGCCCGGGCGTACGGCGGGCGGGCCGAGACCGTGCTCGTCGCGGACGGCGCCGTGCTCTCTGTGACCGCCGGCGGCCGCACCCTCACCTCGACCGTCCGCGCCTTCCCCGACCTCGCGCGGCTCGACCGGGTGGTTGCCCTGAAGGAGTTCGTCGAGCGCGTACGGGACACCCGGCCGCCGCTGTCCGAGGCGGCGGCCGGGCTGCGGCGGGTCGAGAACCTGCCGTCCACGGTGCCGGGCTGGGCGCGCGGCGCCGGCATCGTGCTGTTCTCCGTCGGCTTCGCGCCCGCCGTCCAGCCGACCTGGTACGAGATCGGCACCACCGCGCTCCTCGCGACGCCGGTGGCGGTGCTGACCGTGCTGGCGGGGCGGCGGCCACGGCTGGCCCGGGTGCTGCCGCTGCTCGCCGCCGTCCTGGTCTCCCTGGTGACCCTGGGGCTGCTCCAGCCGGGCCACGGCCACGGCGGACCCGTACTGATCATGCTTCCGGCGCTGTTCTTCTTCGTGCCCGGCGACCTGCTCAGCGCGGCCACCGCGGAACTCGTCGGCGGGTTCCTGTCGACGGGCGCCGTCCGGCTCGTCTACGCCGTCGTCCTGCTCCTCCAGCTGTACGTGGGCGTGCTCGTCGGCGTGGCCGTCACCGGCACCCCCGGGGACGCCCTCTTCGACACCGCGCAGGACGCCGACCTGTCCCGGTGGGTGATCGTCGGGAGCTGGGCGGTGTTCACGGTGGGCCTGATCCTGGCCTTCGAGGTGCCGTGGCGGACCGCGGGCTGGGTGACGGGGCTCGTCTACCTGTCGCTCGGCACGCAGGCGGCGGGCACGGCGCTGGTCGGCGAGGTCGCCGGCACCTTCGTCGCCGCCATGGCGCTCGCGGTCGCCGCGGACCTGCTCGCCCGGCCGGCCGGGCGCCCGCCCCGGCTCGTCCTCTTCCTCGGCGGCTTCTTCACCCTCACCGTCGGCTCCCTCGGCCTGCGGGCGCTGACCTCCCTGGCGGGCGGTCACGTCCTGCACGGCTTCCACGACCTGATGGACTTCGTCACGATCGTCACCACCATCGCCGTCGGCCTCCTCGCGGGCGCGGCGCTCGTACCGTCCCGCGCCGAGAAGGCTTGACTCCCGCTCACGTTCACCGGGCCCGCTTTCGTCCGCTTCCACGGGGTGTGCGACGACGAGAACGAGGCGATCGTCGAGGCGTGCCTGCCGTTCCGCAAGGACGGGGCGGCCGGTCCCGTGAAGGGGGCCGGCCGCCGCGTGGTCGGGCTAGAGCTGCGGGGTGGGGGTGCTTCCGCCGGTGGGAGGTGGGTTCTTGGGGGGTTGTTCGGTGGGGGGGTGTGCGGCCGGGGGGCGTTCGGCGGGTTCCTCGGCGAGGAAGGCGGTGATGGCCAGGACGAAGAGGAGGACGAGGGCGACGCCCAGGATGACCGCGCCGGTGGGGTGGGGCCAGAAGACGACGGCGGCGGCCGCGCCGGCGACGAGGATCCAGGTGATCCAGGTGCGGTGGCGGCGGACGAACGGGCCCACCGGGCCGAGCCGCATGCCCGCGTGGTCGGCGGTGGACCGGGTCGCGGTGATGCCGGAGTGCCAGAGGCCCCGGACGAGGACGGCGGGGCGGCTCGGCCCGGAGAGCCAGGCGGCGAGGGCGATCAGGATGCCGAGGGTCGCGAACACCCGGACCGAGGTGCGCAGGAAGCGGATCAGCGTGTCGTAGACGGAGCCCGCGGCGGCCGGGGAGACGGTGGCCGGAAGGGCGTTCAGGTAGACCGTGCGGAAGACGGTGAGGGCGACGCCGAGGACGATCGCCGCGAAGGCGACGCCGAGGGCGGCGGCGACCAGCGTGCGGCGGCGCTTCACGGCGAGGAGCACACCTCCTACGACGAGCAGGACGGCGATCACCGGCAGCCACGCGCCCATCGCCTGGAGCAGCCCGAACGCCGTCTTCACCTTGCCGATGTCGTCGGACCTGACCACGGTGAAGTCGGTGTGGATCTCGGGGATCTTGGCCGCGACGTCGAGACCGGACGCGACGAGCCGCTCCTTCACCCGCTCGATCACCGGCGCCAGGTCGATGGTGACCGTGTCCGTCTCGATCTTCACCGCGCCTTCGTCGCTGCCGGTCAGGGCGCGGTCGAGGGAGGTGTGGATGGCCCGGTTGGCGTCGGTCCAGATGGTCTCGAAGGCGGGCGAGGCCACGAAGTCCTGCGCGCGGTCGTGGACGAAGCTGCTGACCGCGCTCTCCAGGGAGCCGCCCAGCTTGCCGAGGGCCTTCTCCGCCAGGGGCCGGTCCGCGGGCGCGACGCCCTCCAGGAGCTTGGGCAGGTCGATGTGCTCCATGAGGGCGTTCGTCACCCGGGTCGCGACGGCGGCCTGGACGTCCGGGTCGGAGGCGAGCGGGGCGACCGTCTGCACGTAGCGGTCGGTGTCGCCGACGATGTCCGCGGTCCAGGAGGCGACGATGCCCAGCGGGACGAGCACGCAGCCGATGACGATGAGCAGCGCGGAGAAGAAGGAGCGGACGCGGTGGTGGGGCGGACGGGCCACCGTCTTCTCGGCTTCGAGCGCGGCCACCCTGGCCCGGAGGGCGGCTAGTTCGTCGGCACTGTCACCGGAAGCCATGGCATCCACTCCTCACAACGGGACAAGACAGGGCAATTCTCCGAGAGGGGGGCCACGCTGTCGCCCTGGGAGGAGCATCCGGGGTAAGCGATCATGGAGCCATGAAGCTGCGCTGCGCCGTACTCGACGACTACCAGGGCGTCGCCCTCACCTCCGCCGACTGGAGCCCGCTCGCCGACCGCGTCGACGTCCGGGTGTCCCGCGAGCACCTCGCCGACCGGGACGCGGTCGTCGCCGCCGTCGAGGACTGCGAGATCGTCGTGATCATGCGGGAGCGGACCCCGTTCGACGCGGAACTCCTCGCCCGCCTCCCCCGACTCCGGCTCCTCGTCACGTCCGGGCCGCGCAACGCCTCCATCGACATCGCCGCCGCCCGCGCCCGCGGGGTCGTCGTCTGCGGCACCGCAAGCAGCCCCGAGCCGCCCACCGAACTGACCTGGGCCCTGCTACTCGGCCTCGCCCGTCACGTACGGACCGAGGCGCAGGCCCTGCGCGAGGGCGGCCCCTGGCAGTCCACCGTCGGCAGCGACCTGGCCGGCCGCACCCTGGGGCTCGTGGGCCTCGGCAAGATCGGCGCCCGGGTCGCCGCGGTCGGCCGCGCCTTCGGCATGGACGTCGTCGCCTGGAGCCGGAACCTGACGGAGGAGCGGGCCGCCGAACACGGGGCACGGCTCGCCAAGGACAAGCTGGACCTCTTCGCGAGCAGCGACTTCGTCTCGCTCCACCTGGTCCTCTCCGACCGCACCCGGGGCCTGGTCGGGGAGCCCGAGCTGCGGGCGATGCGCCCCTCCGCGTACCTCGTCAACACCTCGCGGGCCGGCCTGGTCGACGGCGAGGCGCTCGTCCGGGCCCTGCGCGAGGGCCGGATCGCGGGCGCCGGCCTCGACGTGTACGACACCGAACCCCTGCCGGCCGACGACCCGCTCCGCACCCTGCCGAACGTGCTGGCCCTCCCCCACCTCGGCTATGTGACGGAGGCCAACTACGCCCAGTACTTCGGCGAGGCCGTCGAGGACATCGAGGCCTTCCTGGCGGGCACGCCGGTACGCGAACTGCCCTGACGCGCGCGGGGACGCCGGTGCGCTAGCTGCCCTGACGCGCACGAGCATGCCGGTACGCGTGTGGCCCTGACGCGCACGAGCATGCCGGTGCGCGGGGCGCCCTGACGCGCACCGGCGGCCGCTACCCCAGGCTGGTGCGGGCGAGCTCGACGAACTCGTCGTCGCTGAGGCCGAGTTCGCGGGCCTCGGCCGCCGCCTCGCGCAGCCGGGAGACGAGGCGGGCGCGGTCGGGGGCGGTGGCGCCGGGGACGATGAGGGCGCCCCGGCCGCGGCGGAGTTCGATGAGGCCCTCCTCGCGCAGGCGCTGGTAGCCGCGGAGCACGGTGTGGACGTTGACGCCGAGGGAGTCGGCGAGCTCCCGGGCGGCCGGGAGGCGTTCCCCGGGGGCGGCGGAGCCGTCGGAGAGGGCGCCCCGGACGCAGGCGGCGATCTGGTCGCCGAGGGGGACGGGGGAGGCCGGGTCGACACGGAAGAGCACGGTCAGACCTTCCCATGCCGTTCGGCGAGCGTGTTGAGGAGGGCGGCCGCGGTCCCCGCGTCGGGCACGGTGACCGCGAACTCCCGGCCGCCGTTCCGCCGTACGACGAGCGCCTCGCCGGAGCGCAGCACCACGCCCGTACGGTGTGCCCGGACGCGGTAGCCCCAGCCGCCGAAGTCGGCGACGGCGTGGACGTCCCGGGTGTCCGCGCCCGCGATCTCGTCGAGCGGGATCCGGACGCGGGGCTTGGGGAAGACGCCGGAGCGGACGGTGAGGCCGTGCCGGTCGACGGTGACCCGGACCCGGGCGAGTGCGAGCCCGGGCACGCCGATGACGAGGCCGAGCAGGCCGAAGAGCGCGTCCGGCCAGTCGAGGACGAGGAGGAGGACCGGGGTGGCGGCGAGGGCGAGGACCGCGAGGGCGGTCAGCGTCCGGGAACCGGTGGAGCGGGACCAGCCGGCGACCTCGCTCGCGCCGAGCGCGAGCCGCGGCCCGTCGGGTGTCCCCGACCGGCCGGTCGGCTCCTCGGCGGGGACGAGCGAGGTGAGGGCCCAGCCGGCGAGGCCGGCGGCGACCGCCGCCGTTCCGGCCACGGCGAGGTCGGCGACGGGGTCGGAGACCGGCGTCCCGGACGCGTCGACGAGGTTGTCGCGGAGGATCCGGACGAGCAGTCCGCCGGTGAAGCCCGCGGTGGCCCAGGCGCCCCACAGGACCCGGCGTCGGACGCTCGCGGTCCAGGTGGCGGCGAGGCCGGCGATCAGGGCCGTGCTGATGAGGACGTAGCCGGTCCGGCTCGTCCAGCCGTCGGCCTCGCCACCGTCTCCGAGGGAGTAGTGGGTGGCGAGTTCGGTGGGCAGGGCGTCCCGCCAGCGGACGAAGAGCAGTAGGTGGACGGCGAGGGCGAGGACGAAGGGGAGCGCGGCGAGCGCGCGGAGACGAGGTGTGGCACGGTTCATGAAAACCTCCATTGTTTGCACTCTACTAGAACAACGAGGAGGGCCTCAACGGCCACGGCAGCGCGGACGCGGCGGTGAAGTCCGCGAAGGGCGGCTGACGGCGCCCGTTCTTGGCATAGTGCTGACTGCGACCGCGCCGTGAAACGCGAAGCAGAGGAGCGCGCATGCCGCACAGCGACGTCACGATCGTGCGCGCGTGCGTGCGCGACGGCGCGGGCGGTGAGAGCGGGAGCCCGACCGCGGTGCTCCGCGAGGCGCCGCTGAGCGACGAGCGACGGCGGCGGGTGCCGGTGGCGGCGGGCACCTCGCACGCGGTGTTCGTGTCGGTGGCGGAAGGCCGGTCCGGGATCCCCGCGGTGTCCCTGCGCTTCTTCACCGCCGAGGGCGAGCTGCCCGCGTGCGGCCACGGCACGCTCGCCGCGCTGGCGTGCGCGACCGTGAGCGCCGGGAGCGCGGGGAGCGCCGGGAGCGGCACCCACCGGGTCGAACTGCGCACGGCGGGACGGGTTTTCGAGGGCCGGTGCGTGCGGGAGGGCGGGCGGGTCAGGGCGTCGTTCGAGGCCGGTGCCGTCTCGCTGCGGGAGCCGACCGCGGCGGAGCGGGACCTCGTGGTGCCGGCGCTCGGCGTGCCCGCGGGGGCGCTGGGCCCCGGGCTGCGGGTCGCCTCGACGGGGCGGCCGCGGCTGCTGGTCCCGGTGCGCTCGCCCGCGGTGCTCGCCGGCCTCGCGCCGGACAGCGGGCGGTTGCGCGCCGCGTGCGACCGGCTCGGGCTCCTCGGCTGCTACGTCCACTCCGGGCCGACACCCGCGGGCCGCCGCGCCGCCCGCATGTTCGCCCCCTCGATCGGCGTCCCGGAGGACATCGCCAACGCCAACAGCACGGGCTGCCTCGCCGCGCACCTGGCGGACGGCGGCGCGGACGGCGACGGCAGGCACGGCGGCGGGGACGGCGGCAGTGGGGGCGGCGCGGACGGCGACGGCGGGCACGGGGTCGAGCTCGCCGTCGACATGGGCGACTCGCTCGGCAGCCCCTCCACGATCACCGCGTCCGCACGGCCCGGACCGTCGGGCCCGGTGGTGTGGCTGGGCGGGGCGGTCGAGGTCGCGGACGTGGTGCGCCTCTCCTGGTGAACCGGGGGGTCGGGGTGGGGCGGAAGCTACTCCGCGCCTGTCACTTCGCGCCTGTCACTCCGCGCCGCAGTCGTGGTCGGCGGGGTCGACGACGACGCGGTCCAACAGGCCGCGCAGGAGGGTCTGTTCGGCTTCGGTGAGGTCGCCGAAGAGTTCGCGTTCGGCGTCGCTCACGGCCTGGTCGATGCGCTCCAGGGCCTCGGTGCCCGCCGAGGTGATCTCGACGATGTGGCGGCGCCGGTCGGCGGGGTCGCGGCGGCGCTCGGCGAGCCCGGCGGTCTCCAACTCGTTGAGGATCGAGACCAGTTGGCTCGGGTCGACCTCCATCGCAAGGGCGAGTTCGCGCTGGCTCGTGGCGCCGGGGGCGAGCTGCATCAGGGTCATCGCGTTGCGCGGGTGCAGCCCGGCGACGCCCAGGGCGGCGCGGATGCGCGCACCGGTGAGTTCGCCACGGAAGGAGAGGAGGAAGCCGAGGCGGTCGGTCGGGTGAGCTGCCATGCCGTCCACCGTAACAACAACGCGATTGTGGAGCGAGAGAAATCGTTGTTAGTCTTCAACGGTTTTCGTCCCCGGACCGTTGGAGCACCTCCATGTTCATCGCCTACGCCGTCGTCGCGACCCTGCTCGCCCTCGCGGCGACCGGCTCCGCCTTCATGACCTTCACCAGGAACCCGCAGGTCGTCGGCAACATGACCAAGGTGGGCGTGCCGGAGAGCCGGCTGCCGCTGCTGGCGACCGCGAAGGCGGCGGGGGCGCTCGGCCTGCTGGCGGGCCTCTTCGTCCCGCTGCTCGGCGAGGCCGCGGCCGTCGGCCTGGTGCTCTACTTCGCCGGCGCCGTCATCGCCCACCTGCGGGTGAAGGACTACGAGCTGGCGCCGGCGGCGGTGCTCACCCTGATCTCGGCGGCCGCGCTGGTCCTGCGCATAGCCTCCGCCTGACCCTCCGAGGCTCCGAGACCCCGAGGCACCAAGACTCCGAGGCCCCGCGGCTCCAAGACTCCCACGATACGAGACGTATCGTCTTGAGTGTGCGCAAGGAGCCGGCCCCGCCCACCGACCCCCGTACGGTGAGCGGGGCCGACTCCCGCTGTGGTGAGGCGCGCGAGGACTAGTCCTCGTCCGCCGCCCCCTCCAGGTCGCCCTCCGTCTCCAGGAACACCTGGCGCAGGGCGGCGAGGGTCTCCGGGTCCGGCTTCTCCCACATGCCGCGGGACTCGGCTTCGAGGAGCCGCTCGGCGATGCCGTGCAGGGCCCAGGGGTTGGCCTCCTTCAGGAAGGCCTGGTTCGCGGGGTCGAGGACGTACTCCTGCGTCAGCTTGTCGTACATCCAGTCGGCGACGACGCCGGTCGTGGCGTCGTAGCCGAAGAGGTAGTCGACGGTCGCCGCCAGCTCGAACGCGCCCTTGTAGCCGTGGCGGCGCATCGCCTCGATCCAGCGCGGGTTGACCACGCGGGCGCGGAATACCCGGGAGGTCTCCTCGACGAGGGTGCGGGTGCGGACGGTCTCCGGGCGGGTGGAGTCGCCGATGTACGCCTCGGGCGCGGTGCCCTTGAGCGCGCGCACGGTCGCGACCATGCCGCCGTGGTACTGGAAGTAGTCGTCGGAGTCGGCGATGTCGTGCTCGCGGGTGTCCGTGTTCTTCGCGGCGACCGCGATCCGCTTGTACGCGGTCTCCATCTCGGCGCGCGCCGGGCGGCCTTCGAGCCCGCGCCCGTACGCGTACCCGCCCCACACCGTGTACACCTCGGCGAGGTCGGCGTCCGTGCGCCAGTCGCGCGAGTCGATCAGCTGGAGGATGCCCGCGCCGTACGTGCCGGGGCGCGAGCCGAAGATGCGGGTGGTGGCGCGCCGCTCGTCGCCGTGCTCGGCGAGGTCGGCCTGCGCGTGCGCCCGGACGTAGTTGTCCTCGGCGGACTCGTCCTCCAGGCCCGCCACGAGCCGCACGGCGTCGTCGAGGAGACCGATGACGTGCGGGAACGCGTCACGGAAGAAGCCGGAGATGCGCAGGGTGACGTCCACGCGCGGGCGGCCGAGCTCGGCGAGCGGGATCGGCTCCAGACCGTTGACGCGGCGGGAGGCCTCGTCCCACAGCGGACGGACGCCGAGCAGGGCGAGCGCCTCGGCGACGTCGTCGCCGGCGGTGCGCATCGCGCTCGTACCCCACAGGGAGAGGCCCACCGAGGTCGGCCACGTGCCGTTGTCGGTGCGGTAGCGCTCCAGGAGGGAGTCGGCGAGGGCCTGGCCGGTCTCCCAGGCGAGCCGGGACGGCACGGCCTTCGGGTCGACCGAGTAGAAGTTCCGGCCGGTCGGCAGGACGTTGACCAGGCCGCGCAGCGGGGAGCCGGACGGGCCCGCCGGGACGAAGCCGCCGTTCAGGGCGTGCACGGCGTGCGTCAGCTCGTCGGTGGTGGCGGCGAGGCGCGGCACGACCTGCTCGCAGGCGAACCGCAGCACGGCGTGCACCTCGGGGCCGTACGCGGCGGCGACGGTGTCGATCGCGGCCACGGACCAGCCGGCGGCCTCCATGCCCTCGACGAGCGCGCGGGCCTTCTCCTCCGCCTCGTCGGCGGTGGTGCGGGTCGCGGCCGACTCGTCGAGGCCGAGGGCCTCGCGCAGGCCGGGCAGCGCCTGCGTGCCGCCCCAGATCTGGCGGGCGCGCAGGATGGAGAGGACCAGGTTGACGCGGGCCTCGCCCTCCGGGGCGCCGCCGAGGACGTGCAGACCGTCGCGGATCTGGGCGTCCTTGACCTCGCACAGCCAGCCGTCGACGTGCAGCAGGAAGTCGTCGAAGCCGTCGTCCTCCGGGCGCTCCTGGAGGCCCAGGTCGTGGTCGAGCTTGGCGGCCTGGATCAGCGTCCAGATCTGGGCGCGGATCGCGGGCAGCTTCGCCGGGTCCATGGAGGAGATCTGCGCGTACTCGTCGAGGAGCTGCTCCAGGCGCGCGATGTCGCCGTACGAGTCGGCGCGGGCCATCGGCGGGACCAGGTGGTCGACGAGGGTGGCGTGGACGCGCCGCTTGGCCTGGGTGCCCTCGCCCGGGTCGTTGACGAGGAACGGGTAGACCAGCGGGATGTCGCCGAGCGCCGCGTCCGGGCCGCAGGCGGCGGACAGGCCGGCGTTCTTGCCGGGCAGCCACTCCAGGTTGCCGTGCTTGCCCAGGTGGACCATGGCGTCGGCGCCGAAGCCGCCGTCCTCGGCGCGGGCGGCGATCCAACGGTAGGCGGCCAGGTAGTGGTGGGACGGCGGGAGATCGGGGTCGTGGTAGATCGCGATCGGGTTCTCGCCGAAGCCGCGCGGCGGCTGGATGAGGATCAGCAGGTTCCCGCGCCGCAGGGCGGCGAGGACGATGTCGCCCTCCGGGTTGCGGGACCGGTCGAGGAACATCTCGCCGGGCGCCGGGCCCCAGTGCTCCTCGACCCGCTCGCGGAGTTCGGCGGGCAGCGTCGCGTACCAGCGCTTGTAGTCGGCGGCCGGGATGCGGACCGGGATGCGGGCGAGCTGCTCCTCGGTGAGCCAGTCCTGGTCGTGGCCGCCGGCCTCGATGAGGGCGTAGATCAGCTCGTCGCCGTCGCCGGAGACCAGGCCGGGGAGGTCCTCCTCCGGTCCGAAGTCGTAGCCCTCCTCGCGGAGGCGGCGGAGCAGGGCGACGGCGGAGGCGGGGGTGTCGAGGCCGACCGCGTTGCCGATGCGGGAGTGCTTGGTCGGGTACGCGGAGAGGACGAGCGCCAGCTTCTTCTCGGCGTTCGGGATGTGGCGGAGCCGGGCGTGCCGGACGGCGATCCCGGCCACGCGGGCAGCGCGCTCGGCGTCGGCGACGTACGCGGGCAGGCCGTCCTCGTCGATCTCCTTGAAGGAGAACGGGACGGTGATGAGCCGGCCGTCGAACTCGGGCACGGCGACCTGGCTGGCGGCGTCCAGCGGCGAGAGGCCCTCGTCGTTCTCCTCCCACGCGGACCGCGAGCCGGTCAGGCACAGCGCCTGGAGGATCGGCACGTCGAGCGCGGCGAGCGCGCCCGCGTCCCAGGCCTCCTCGTCGCCGCCGGCCTGCGCCTCGGCCGGCTTGGTGCCGCCGGCCGCGAGGACGGTGGTGACGATGGCGTCGGCTCCCCGCAGGACGGAGACGAGTTCCGCCTCGGGGGCGCGCAGGGAGGCCACGTACAGCGGCAGCGCCCGGGCTCCGGCGTCCTCGATGGCGTCGCAGAGGGCGCCGACGAAGGCGGTGTTCCCGCTCATGTGGTGGGCGCGGTAGTAGAGCACGGCGATGGTCGGGCCGTCGGTGGGCTTCGGGGTGCGCTCCAGCGGGCCCCAGGTGGGGGCGGCGGCCGGGGCCTCGAAGCCGTGGCCGGTGAGCAGGACGGTGTCGGAGAGGAACCGGGCCAGCTGCTCCAGGTTCTCCGGGCCGCCGTGCGCCAGGTAGGCGTGGGCCTCGGTGGCGACGCCGACGGGGACGGTGGAGGCCTCCATCAGCTGGGCGTCGGGGGCCTGTTCTCCGCTGAGGACGACGACCGGCTTTCCGGCCGCGCGGATCGCGTCGAGGCCTTCCTGCCAGGAGCGGAGGCCGCCGAGGAGGCGGACGACGACGAGTTCGGCGTCGTCGAGGAGGCCGGGCAGGTCGGCGAGGGGGAGGCGGGAGGGGTTGGCGAAGCGGTACTCGACCGGGCCGCCGGCGGAGCCGGCGTTCGCCGCACGGGCGCTGAGCAGGTCGGTGTCGGAGTGCGACAGCAGCAGAAGCATGGCGAGCTCAGGCCTTCCTCGGGGTTGTCCGCGCCCCGGGTGGTCGTGTGGATGGCGGGGAGTTCCTGACTCACCCGTGCCATCGCTGGTACGGGTTCACAGTGGCGGGACCGCGCCGGATTCTCACCGGGCTTCCTCCCCGGGGTCCTGCGACCCCATGCCGTGTGCATAGTAGATCGTGCCGTCGGCGGGGCGGGGCGTGCCGGGGAGTCGGCCGGATCACACCCGGTGGTCGGCCGGTGGCCCGTGGGTATGCTCGCCGCCATGCCGCCCACCCCACCCCCGGCTCCCGAACCGGGCGAACCTCGCATTCGGGACCGCGGAGACGCCTGCCCAGGGGCGTTGCGCCTGCACGCGGCCGACGACGGTCGGCTGGCCCGACTGCGCCTGCCCGCAGGGCGCTTGACGGCACGTCAGGTCGAGATCCTGGCGCACGCGGCGGAGACCCTCGGCGACGGGCGGATCAGCGTCACCTCGCGGGGCAACGCGGAACTCCGCGGCCTCGCGGACGACTGCGGCGCGACCCTCGCGGAACTGCTCGCCGACGCGGGCCTGCTCCCCTCCCCCACCCACGAACGCGTCCGCAACATCGTCGCCTCGCCGACCGCCGGACTCGACGGACTCGGCGGCCCCGAGGTCCAGTTGTGGGCCCGCGCGCTCGACTCCCTGCTCTGCGCGGAGCCCTGGGCGGCGGCGCTCTCGGGCCGCTTCCTCTTCGTCCTCGACGACGGCCGCGGAGACGTGGCGGGCCTCGGCGGCGATGTGACCTTGGTCGCAGCGGAGCCGGGGACAGTCGTCATGTACGTCGGCGGGAGGGCCTTCCGGATCGCCGGAGCCGACGCGCCCCGCGCCGCCCTCGCCGCCGCCGGAGCCTTCCTCGACGCCGCCCGCGAGGCCGGGAACGGCGCCTGGCGGGTGCGGGAACTACCGGAGGGGTCCGCCCCGGACGTGCCGGGCGCCCTCGGCCGGGCCGGGATCGCGGCGGAGCCCGTACCGCCGGCGCGGTCGCTCCTCGTCCTCGGCACGCCGCCCGCCCCCGGGCCGCTCGGCACCGGCGCCCTGTACGTCCTCGCGCCCCTCGGCCGCCTCACCGCCGCCCAGCTGCGCGCGCTGCTGCCCGCCGACGAGGTCC
Source organism: Streptomyces sp. LMG1-1-1.1 (assembly GCF_040815545.1). NCBI lineage: Bacteria > Bacillati > Actinomycetota > Actinomycetes > Kitasatosporales > Streptomycetaceae > Streptomyces > Streptomyces sp. LMG1-1-1.1. The sequence continues at coordinate 327,257 of NZ_JBFPNH010000021.1, forward strand.
GGCTGACGCCGTGGCGCGGCGCCGTCGTGGTCGGGGCCGCGGCCGACCGGCTCGCCGGCCTCGCCGCGCACGGGCTGATCACCTGCCCCGACTCCCCCGGGGCGGGCGTCACCGCCTGCACGGGGCGGCCCGGCTGCGCCAAGTCCCTCGCGGACGTCCGCGCCGACGCGGCCCCCGAGCGGCCCGGTCCCGCCCGAGCCGCCGGCCTCCCGGTCCTTCCCGTCCACTACTCCGGGTGCGAGCGCCGCTGCGGTCACCCGCACGGCACCTGGGTCGACGTCGTCGCCACCGCCGACGGCGCCTACCTGGTGGACGGCGCCCCCACCTCCCGTACCGCCCTGACCGAAGCTGTCACCACGGCCCGCACGACGACGAGATGAGCGAGAGCGACACGATGTTCGACTACGAGAAGGACGGGGCGGAGATCTACCGCCAGTCCTTTGCCACGATCCGCGCCGAGGCGGATCTGGCGGGCCTGCCCGCCGACGTCGCCCAGGTGGCGGTCCGGATGATCCACGCCTGCGGCATGACCGACCTCGTACGCGATATCGCCTACTCGCCGCAGGTCGTCTCCCGGGGCCGCGCGGCCCTCCGCGCCGGCGCCCCGATCCTGTGCGACGCGCAGATGGTCGCCAGCGGCGTCACCCGCAAGCGGCTGCCCGCCGACAACGAGGTGGTCTGCGCGCTGTCCGACCCGGCCGTGCCCGCCCTCGCCGCCGAACTCGGCACCACCCGCTCCGCCGCCGCCCTCGAACTCTGGCGGGACCGCCTCGAAGGCTCCGTCGTCGCCATCGGCAACGCCCCCACCGCCCTCTTCCACCTCCTGGAGATGGTCGCCAAGGGCGCCGGCCGGCCCGCCGCCGTCCTCGGCATACCGGTCGGCTTCATCGGCGCCGCCGAATCCAAGGACGCGCTCGCCGACCGCGCCCACGAACTCGGCCTCGACTACCTCGTCGTACGCGGCCGACGCGGCGGCAGCGCCATGACGGCCGCCGCGATCAACGCCATCGCCCACGAAGCGGAGATCCAGGCATGAGCGGCACCGAGGACGCACCGGTGAAGGGCAAGCTGTACGGCGTCGGCCTCGGGCCCGGCGACCCGAACCTGATGACGGTCGCCGCGGTCAAGGCCATCGCCGCCGCCGACGTCGTCGCGTACCACTCGGCCCGCCACGGCCGCTCCATCGCCCGCTCCATCGCCGCCGAACACCTCCGCGACGACCACGTCGAGGAGCGGCTGATGTACCCGCTCACGGTGGAGACCACGGACCACCCCGGCGGCTACCGGGGCGCCCTGGACGACTTCTACGAGGAGGCCGCGGCCCGCCTCGCCGCCCACCTCGACGCCGGCCGCACCGTCGCCGTCCTCGCCGAGGGCGACCCGCTGTTCTACGGCTCCTACCAGCACATGCACAAGCGGCTCGCCGACCGCTACGACACCACCGTCATCCCCGGCGTCACCTCCGTGAGCGCCGCCGCCGCCCGCCTCGGCGAGCCGCTGTGCGAGGCGGAGGAAGTCCTCACGATCATCCCCGGCACGCTGCCCGAGGACGAGCTGACGGCCCGTCTCGCCGGCACCGACTCGGCGGTCGTGATGAAGCTCGGCCGCACCTTCCCCACCGTGAAGCGGGCCCTGGAGCGGGCCGGGCGCCTCGACGACGCCCGTTACGTGGAGCGGGCGTTCATGGCCGGCGAGCGGACCGAGCGCCTGACGGACGTGGACCCGTCCACCGTCCCCTACTTCTCGGTCGCCGTCCTGCCCTCCCGCGTCGACCAGCAGCCCCCCGTACGGGACCGGGGCGAGGTCGTCGTCGTCGGCACCGGCCCGGCCGGCGCGCCCTGGTTGACGCCCGAGTCGCGCGGCGCGCTCGTCAACGCCGACGTCCTCGTCGGCTACACCACCTACCTCGACCGGGTGCCGGTGCTCCGCCCCGGCCAGATCCGCCACGGCTCCGACAACAAGGTCGAGTCCGAGCGCGCCGAGTTCGCCCTCGACCTGGCCCGGCGCGGCCGCAAGGTCGCGGTCGTCTCCGGCGGCGACCCCGGCGTCTTCGCCATGGCCACCGCCGTCCTGGAGGTCGCCTGCGAACCGGAGTACGCCGACGTGCCCGTACGGGTCCTCCCCGGGGTGACCGCCGCCAACGCGGCCGCCGCCGCCGCGGGCGCCCCCCTCGGCCACGACTACGCCACGATCTCCCTCTCCGACCGGCTCAAGCCCTGGGACGTCATCGAGGCCCGGCTGCGCGCCGCCGCCTCCGCCGACCTGGTCGTCGCCCTCTACAACCCGGGCTCCAGGTCCCGCACCCACCAGGTGGCCGCCGCCCGCGACCTCCTCCTCGAACTGCGGTCCCCCGAGACGCCCGTCGTCGTCGCCCGCGACGTCGGCGGCCCCGAGCAGTCCGTCCGCGTCGTCACCCTCAAGACCCTGGAACCGTCCGAGGTCGACATGCGCACCCTGCTCCTCGTCGGCTCCTCGCAGACCCGCGCCGTCGAACGCGCCGACGGCCGCACCATCGCCTGGACCCCGCGCCGGTACGGCTGAGCCGACCGCAGCCAGGGCCTGTCGCCCTAGGAAGAGGTACGGGTGAAGGTCCCCAGCCCCTCCTGGTCCAGGTACTCGACGCGGACGGTCTTGCCGTCCGGGGAGAACGTCACGCCGGTGAGGCCGACGGCGTTCTCCCCCCGCGTCGGGAAGCTGAACGTGTCACCGGCGTAGTGCGTCAGCCGGTACGTCTGGGGCTCCGGCCCCAGCCGCAGCACCAGGCCGCCGTCGGCCTCGGCCACGGTGAGCCGGCCGTAGTAGTCGCTGGTGTACGTGCCGGTGTAGGCGGCGGCGGGCTTCGCGGCGGCCGCGTCGGCCGGCGGACGCGCGTAGTCCGTGTCGGACCGGCCCGCTTCCGCCTCCTGCTCGTAGAGCGCGTTGACGAGCGGCATCCAGTCCCGGCTGGGCTTCCCCTCCTGCGCGGTGTCGAAGAAGTCCAGGGCGACCGCGTCCGCGACGCCGACCGGCGCCCCGTTCGTGAGGACGACGATCCCCAGCTCCTCACCCGGCAGCATCGTCACGTTGGTGTGCGCGCCCTCCGCGAACGCGCCGGTGTGCGAGAGCCGCAGCCTTCCCTCGTCGTCGTACGACACGTTCCAGCCGAGGCCGTAGAACCCGGTCCTGGCCGCCGGCGCCCGCGCCGGTGACGCCACCGACTCCGGGTGGTGGGTGAGTTCGAGCGCCTCCGCGTCGACGATCCGCCGGCCGTCCAGCGTCCCGTTCCCCAACTGCAGCCGCAGCCACTTCGCCATGTCCCGCGCCGACGAACTCACCCCGCCCGCCGGCGACTGCGCGTCCGGATCCCGCACGTACCGCGCCTTCCACGTCCCGTCCGGATCCTTCACGTGCCCCACGGCCCGGTCGGGGTTCTCCTCGAAGTCCCGGAAGCTGGAACTGGTGTCGTTCATCCCCGCCGGCCGGTACAGCGTGTCCTCCGCGAGCTTGTCCCACGCCACGCCCTTCTCCGCGGCGACGGCCTCCGCCGCGCCCGTCAGACCGAAGTTCGTGTACGCGTAACTCGCCCGGAACGGCGCCAACGGCTCGTACCGCAGGTGCGCCAGGATGTACTCCTGGTCGAACCCCAGGTCCTCCAGCAGGTCCCCCGCGTGGTCCGGCAGCCCGCTGCGGTGCGAGAACAGGTCCGCCACCGTCATGTGCGACGTCACCCACGGGTCCTTCACCCGGAACTCCGGCAGCTCGGGGGCGACCGGCTTCTGCCAGCCCTCCACCCCGACCGCGCCCGACACGATCGTCGACGCGATCGGCTTCGAGACGGACGCCAGCTGGAACACGGTGTCCGCGTCCACCCGCGCCGACTTGCCCACCTCCCGAACCCCGTACCCCTCCAGGTGCACCACCTTGCCCTGGTACACCACCGCGACGGAGACGCCCGGCACCCCGGTCCGCTTCATCATCGCCGCGACGTCCGCGTCCAGCCGCCCGACGGCCCGGTCCACATCCGCCCGGTCGAGCACCGGCGGCGGCTGTGCGGGGGGCGGTTCGGGCGACGGCGAGGGAGAGGGGCTCGGAGCAGCGCTCATCAGCGCCACGAGCCCCGCAGTGGCCAGCCACCGGACGGTACCCACCCCTTCATTGAACGCCCGCCGGAACGCGCTGTCGCGTCGAGTAACCGGCCGGTAGAGTCCCGTCCCGGCGGTGGACCGGTCCCACCCGCACCGCCCGTTCCCCCCACATCACCTGTGTCCCGTAGGTCCGGAAAGGGCCCTCCCTCTGTGATGACTCGTAACCGGCTGAGCGCGCTGGCCGCCACGGCCGCCCTCGCCGCATCCGGCGGCCTCCTCACCGCCATCCCGGCCGCCGCGGCCGTCAGTTGCGCCTCCCCCGTGTGGAAGGCGGAGTACTTCGCCAACACCACCCTCACCGGCACCCCGAAACTGACCGTCTGCGACAGTGCCATCGCCGAGAACTACGGCTGGGGCGACCCCGCCGGCGTCACCCTCCCCACGGACAACTTCTCCGTCCGCTGGTCCCTCACCCGCGACTTCGGCTCCGGCGGCCCCTTCGCCTTCACCGCCGAAGCCCAGGACGGCATCCGCGTCCACCTCGACGGCGTCCGCCGGATCGACCTCTGGCGCAACGTCACCACCACCCAGAAGAAGACCGTCGCCCTCACCGTCCCCGCCGGCCGCCACACCCTCCGCGTCGACTACGCCACCTGGACCGGCGCCGCCAACGTCAAGTTCACCTACACCCCGAACACTTCACCCACCGTCGACAAGATCCGCCCCCTCCCCCCGACCGGCGCGTCCGTCGCCTACGACCCCGCCCTGAACAAGGCCACCGTGAAGTGGGCGCCCAACAAGGAGATGGACCTCGCCGGCTACCGCCTCTACCGGCGCCTGCCCACCACCGCCTGGGCCAGGATCAGCAGCTCCACCGCCCTGATCACCGGCACCTCCTACCTCAACTACCCGCCCCCGACCGGCCAGTCGTACCTCTACGAACTCCGCGCCGTCGACCGGGCCGGCAACGAGTCCTGGGGCGGCGCCGACCTCACGGTCGCCACCGTCGACCGCACCGCCCCGGCGGCCCCGGCCGGCATCAACGTGACCCAGGACGCCTGGAGGGCGACGCTGAACTGGCCCGCGGTCCCCGACACCGTGGCCTACGAGGTGTCGAAGGCCTCTACACCCACCGGCCCGTTCGAACTGCTCGCCAGGGTCGGCGCGACCACCTATCGGACCGTCGCGCCGGAGAACGCCCCGCAGTACTACCGCCTCCAGGCCTTCGACGCGGCCGGCAACGCGTCGGCGTACTCCGCCACCGTCATCGGCGACGGAGTCGACCGGACACCGCCGCAGTCCCCGGCCCAGCTGGACTCCTACGTCCAGGTCGACGCGACCAACCTCTACTGGACAGCACCCGCCCTCTTCTGGGAGGACTTCAACAACGGCGGCTCCTACCGCCTCTACCGCTCGCCCGGCACCACCCTCGACCGGGCCGCGCTCACTCCCGTGACCTGTGCTGAGGGCAGCAACTTCACCGGAAGCAAGAGTCATTGCCGCGACCTCGGCATGTCCGCCGGCGCGTACTACACATACGCCGTCGCTGCGGTCGACCGGGTCGGCAACGAGTCGGCACTCTCCGCCCCTCTCACCGTCCGCACCGGCGACCGGGTCGCGCCCGGCCCGGTCACGGGCGTGACGGCCACGCCGCGCGCCGACGGTGTACTGGTGCGCTGGGACGCCTCGACCGCAGACGACCTGGACGACCACCCCCACGCGTACCGCGTCTGGAGGGGTGCCCCGCAGGTCGACGGCAGCGTCAAGTGGCTCACCTCGACCGCATGCGACGGGGGCGAGAGCGAGCCGCTCATGGACCTCTGCGGTGCCATGCCGGATGGTGAGACGTATGTGTACGCGGTCGTCGCACAGGACCGCTGGGGCAATGAACTGCCGCCGTCCGACCCGGCCGTCGCCAAGGTCACGGCCACCGAGCTCGACCTCCGGCCGTCCGTACAGGTCACCTCCGACGGGCAGATCGCCGTCCAGAGCCACAGCCTGCGGACCGGCGCCCCCAGCCAACCGAGCATCCGCTGGGTCTGCACCACCACCGCTCCGTGCGAGACGGTCGCGGGCTATCGGATGAGCCGCTGGAGCGAGGCCACGAAGACGTACGAACCACAGCACACCGGGCTGCTCCCGCTTCCCGTCGCCGGGACGGCCGCGCAGTGGACCGACACCGCGGCCACGCCGGGGAACACGTACTTCTACGTTCTCGAGGCCCTGCGGGCCGACGGCAGCGTGGCCGGCACGTACACGTGGGACACGGTCTACGAGGACCGGGTCTGAGACCCTCCCGACCCGAACACCCAGGCGGCGGCCTCCTCGGGGGTCGCCGCCCTCGGTACGCCCTCCGGCACGGGAGGACGGCGGACGACGACGACCGGGACGCCGGCTTCTCGGGCGGCCGTCAGTTTGGGGGCGGTCGCGGCGCCGCCGCTGTCCTTCGTGACGAGGACGTCGATGCGGTGGTGGGCGAGGATCTTCCGCTCGGCGTCGAGGGTGAAGGGGCCCCGGTCGAGGAGGATCTCCGTGCGGGCCGGCATGGGGGTGTCCGGGGCGTCGACCGAGCGGACGAGGAACCACTGGGGGCAGGCCGCGAAGGAGGCGAGGCCGAGGCGGCCGGTGGTGAGGAAGACACGGTCGCCGAGGCCGTCGAGGGCGTGGGCCGCCTGCTCCAGGGAGGCCACGGAACGCCAGTCGTCGCCGTCCTCGGGGACCCAGCCGGGGCGGCGGAGGGCGAGCAGGGGAACATGGGCGGTGGCGGCCGCCGCGGCCGCGTGGAAGCTGATGTGCTCGGCGAAGGGATGGGTGGCGTCGATGACCGCGTCCACGGCGTGCGCCCGTATCCAGTCGACGAGCCCGTCGACGCCGCCGAAGCCGCCGATGCGGACCTCGCCGGCCGGCAGCCGGGGGCTCGCCACCCGTCCCGCGAGGGAGCTAGTGACGCGGAGGCCTGCGGAGCCGTGCAGCAGTCCGGCGAGCGCGCGGGCCTCGGTGGTCCCGCCGAGAATGAGTACGTGCACAGGAGCCCCTTCGTGACTTCAGGCGGCGGGCGTGAGGCCCAACTCAAGCACACCGGACTGCGCCCGGGCTGGACGACCGGTGCCTGTGCGACGGCGGCGACGACCGCCGCGTACACGGCCCTGCTGACCGGGGACTTCCCCGACCCGGTGACGATCACGCTGCCGAAGGGGCAGACGCCGGCGTTCGCGCTGGCCGCCGAGTCCCTGACGGCCGGTTCCGCCATGGCCGCCGTCGTGAAGGACGCCGGCGACGACCCGGACGTCACCCACGGGGCGGTGATCCGCTCGACGGTACGGCTCCTGCCGCCGGGCTCCGGCGTGGTCTTCCGGGCGGGCGACGGCGTCGGCACCGTCACCCTGCCGGGCCTGCCCCTGGAGGTCGGGGAGCCCGCGATCAACCCGGTGCCCCGGCAGCTGATGCGCGAGCACGTCGCGGAGGTCGCGGCACGGCACGGCGGCGGGGGCGACGTGGAGATCACCGTGTCCGTGGACAACGGCGCCGAGATCGCCCGCTCGACCTGGAACCCCCGGATCGGCATCCTCGGCGGCCTGTCGATCCTCGGCACGACGGGGGTCGTCGTCCCGTACTCCTGCTCGGCCTGGATCGACTCCATCCGCCGGGGCGTGGACGTGGCCCGCGCGGGCGGCCTCACCCATGTCGCCGGCTGCACCGGCTCCACCTCCGAGCGCACGGTCACGACGCTCTACGACCTGCCGGAGATCGCCCTCCTCGACATGGGCGACTTCGCGGGCGCCGTCCTCAAGTACATCCGCCGTCACCCCGTCGACCGGCTGACCCTCTGCGGCGGTTTCGCCAAGCTCTCCAAGCTGGCCGCCGGCCACCTCGACCTGCACTCCGCCCGTTCCCAGGTGGACAAGGGCTTCCTCGCCGACCTCGCCCGCACCGGCGGCGCGTCCGAGGCCCTCGCCGCCGAGATCGCCGGCGCCAACACCGGCCTCGCGGCCCTCCGCCTCTGCGAGGCCGCCGCCGTCCCCCTCGGCGACCTCGTCGCCGCCCGCGCCCGCGACGAGGCCCTCGCCGTGCTGCGCGGCGCCCCCGTCGCGGTCGACGTCGTCTGCATCGACCGCGCGGGCACGGTCGTGGGCCGGTCCTCCGTGGCGGGGCCGTAATCCGGACGGCAGCGGGCGGGGCGGGCGCCGACGATCCCCGGATCGTGGGAGGGCGCGCGGGTGGACGCGACGGTGCTGTCGGTCCTGGCGCCGGAGCGGGGTGTCAGCCCGTCGTGAGGCCCTCGGGGCCTTCCGCGACCGGGTAGCCGATCTCCGCGATGTCGTCGGCCAGGTCGGCGGGCTCCACGTCCGGGTTGAGGGCGGCGACGACCTCGGGCGTGAGGGGGCGCAGGGCGAGGACGTGGCGTACGGCCTCCAGGTCGACCGGGGTCGCGTAGTAGTCGGACGCCCAGGTGGCGTAGGCCTCGGCCGAACGGTCCACGAGCAGGTGGAGGAGGCCGCCGGAGCCGTCCGGGTCCTCGTGGCCGTCAAGGTCGGGGAACTCGACCGGGCCGGTGTGCCAGGCGGTGTCCCCGGTCTCGCGCCACAGGCAGGCGGTGGTCACGTGGACCCCGTCCTCGTCGGTGAACGCGGGTTCCGTCAGGTACTCGCGGAAGGCGTCCGGGACCCCGTCGACGACGCCGGGCCACGTCCGGCCGTCCGCGAGCGCCCCGAAGGGGCTCAGCGGCGACTCGTGGGCGAAGACGCGGGCGAACGCCCCGGCGGGGGAGAGGACGACGGTGTACTCGTCGCCCTGGCCGTCCTTCATCGACGCCAGCTGCTCGTGCTCCGACCAGTGCGCGTCGAAGGAGTAGTACCGGCTCTCCCACTCCGGGCAGAGCACGGCCTCCAGCATCGCGAGCCCTCGGCTGTGGTCGCGCAGTTCCTCGATGCCCGGCAGCGCCCGGGCGACGTCGTAGACGGTCACGGGTCCATTCAAGACCCTGGCACCGACGTGCGGGCCCCCGGCCCCGAACCTAGGCTCGACAGCGCAGGAACCCCCATCGGAAGGGAGGCATCCCCATGGCCAAGCGCGGCAACAAGAAGCGGGCCCGCAAGAAGAAGAAGGCGAACCACGGCAAGCGGCCCAATGCCTGAGTCGTGGCGGTGACGTAGTGACGTAGGCCGGACCCGTGTGGGGGTCCGGCCGTCGTCATGTCCGCGGTCGTCGTATCAGCCGCCGTCGTGTCCGCGGTCGTCGTGTCCGCGGTCGTCGTGTCCGCGGTCGTCGTGCCGGGGCCCTGGCGGTGCCGCCGGGCGCGTCAGCAGGTGTGGCGGTCGCGGGCCGGGTCGTACAGGTGGCTGTCGCGGAACTCGGAGGCGGCGAGGGTGCGGCCGACGAGGATGACGGCCGTCTTGGTGATGCCCGAGGCCTGCACCTGGTCCGCGATGTCCTCCAGGGTGCCGCGCAGGACGAGCTCGTCGGGGCGGCTGGCCATCGCGACGACGGCGGCCGGGCAGTCGGCGCCGTAGTGGGGGACGAGCTCGGAGACGATCCGGTCGACGTAGCGGGCACCCAGATGGAGGACGAGCAGGGCGCCGCTGCGGCCGAGGGTGGCGAGGTCCTCGCCCTCGGGCATCGGGGTGGCCTGCTGGGCGATGCGGGTGAGGATGACGGTCTGGCCGACGGTCGGCACGGTCAGTTCCCGCTTGAGCGCGGCGGCGGCCGCCGCGAACGCCGGGACGCCGGGCACGACCTCGTACGGGATGTCGAGCGCGTCAAGGCGGCGCATCTGCTCGGCGACCGCGCTGAAGACGGACGGGTCGCCGGAGTGCAGCCGGGCCACGTCGTGGCCGGCCTCGTGGGCGCGGGCGATCTCGGCGACGATCCGGTCCAGGTCCAGCTGGGCGGTGTCGATCAGGGTGGCGTCCGGCGGGCACTCGGCGAGCAGCTCGGTGGGGACGAGCGAGCCGGCGTAGAGGCACGTGCCGCACTTCGCCAGGGTCCGCGCACCGCGCACGGTGATGAGATCGGCCGCGCCGGGGCCCGCTCCGATGAAGTAGACGGTCATGCTTCCTCTTCCTTGGTTGCGGAGCCGTCGGTGACGGAGCCATCGGTGACGGAGTCCTGGGTCCCGGAGCCGTCGGTGACGGAGCCCGGGGTCCCGGAGCCCTTGGTCACGGACCACTGGGTGACGGGCATCGCCTGGCGCCAGCCGGTGAAGCCGCCGACGGGGACGGCGGCGGAGACCGCGAGCCGGATCAGTTCGCCGCCGTGGCGGCGGTAGCGGTCGGCGAGCAGCGCCTCGGACTCCAGGGTCACGGTGTTGGCGACGAGCCTCCCGCCGGCGGGGAGCGCGTCCCAGCAGGCGTCGAGGAGCCCGGGCGCGGTGAGGCCGCCGCCGATGAAGACGGCGTCGGGTGTGGGGAGCCCCGCGAGGGCGGCGGGGGCGGGGCCGGTGACGACGCGCAGGGCGGGGACGCCGAGCGCGTCGGCGTTGCGGGTGATGCGCGCGGCGCGTTCCGGGGACTTCTCGACGGCGAGCGCCCGGCAGGAGCGGTGGGTCCGCATCCATTCGATGCCGATGGAGCCGGAGCCGCCGCCGATGTCCCAGAGGAGTTCGCCGGGGGCGGGTGCGAGCGCGGCGAGCGTGGCGGCGCGCACGTACCGCTTGGTGAGCTGCCCGTCGTGTTCGTACGCCTCGTCGGGGAGGCCGGGCGTCGCGCCGAGCCGCAGCGTGCCGGGGTCGCGGGAGCAGTCCAGCGCGAGCACGTGCAGGGCGTCGGTGCGTGCGTGCGGCCAGGCGGCGGCGGTGGCGTCGAGGATCCGCTCGCGGGGCCCGCCGAGCTGTTCGAGGACCCGGATGCGGGTGCCGCCCCAGCCGGTCGCGCGGAGGTGTGCGGCGACCTCGGCGGGGGTGCCGGGGCCTTCGCCGAGGACGAGGAGCCGGCGGCCCGGGTGGAGGGCGGCGGCGAGCGCGGCGAGGGGCCTGGCCACCAGCGACACGGTCTCGACGGCCTCCAGGGCCCAGCCGAGCCGGGCGCAGGCGTACGACACGGAGGACGGGTGCGGGTGGACGCGCAGGCGGTCGGCTCCGACGGTCTCCGCGAGGGTGCGGGCGATGCCGTAGAACGACGGGTCGCCGCTGGCGAGGACGGCGACCGCGCGGCCCTCGTGGGCCGCGAGCAGTCCGGGGACGGCGGGGCGGAGGGGCGTGGGCCAGGCGATCCGCTCGCCGCCGCACTCGGCGGGGTCGAGGAGATCGAGCTGGCGGGGGCCTCCGATGAGGACCTCGGCGTCGCGCAGGACCTCGCGGGAGTTCCCGGGGAGCCCGTCCCAGCCGTCCGCGCCGATCCCGACGACCGACACCACCGATATCGCAGCGTTCACGTCCGGGACTTTACGTGAGCGCGCGCGGGGCCTCGCCGGACCCTTACCGGTCGGTCACTTCTGGGCGTTCTGTCCCACGTAGAAGAGGAGCCATACGAAGCCGGCGAAGGCGTGGGTCGCGAAGACGTAGACGAAGACGCGGAGCATGACGCCCCGCTCCTTCCAGCGTTCGTTGTCGTACGTCTTCTCGGTCATGGCGTCCAGGGTACGGCCGGGAATAGGCCGGGGGGTCGCGCCGTTGGACGTGACAGTTTAAGATTCAACCAATAGCCGCGAGGCACCATCCCGCGAGAGGTGAGCACGATGCAGTTCGGGATCTTCACCGTCGGCGACGTGACGACCGACCCCACCACCGGCCGTACCCCCACGGAGCACGAGCGGATCAAGAACACCGTCGCCATCGCGCTCAAGGCCGAGGAGGTCGGGCTCGATGTCTTCGCGACCGGCGAGCACCACAACCCGCCGTTCGTGCCGTCCTCCCCCACCACCCTCCTCGGGCACATCGCGGCCCGCACCGAGAACCTGATCCTGTCCACGTCCACGACGCTGATCACCACCAACGACCCGGTGAAGATCGCCGAGGACTACGCGACCCTCCAGCACCTCGCCGACGGCCGCGTCGACCTGATGATGGGCCGCGGCAACACCGGCCCGGTCTACCCGTGGTTCGGCCAGGACATCCGCCAGGGCATCCCGCTCGCCATCGAGAACTACGCGCTCCTCCACAAGCTGTGGAGGGAGGACGTGGTCGACTGGGAGGGCAAGTTCCGCACCGCCCTCCAGGGCTTCACGTCCACCCCGCGTCCGCTCGACGGCGTCCCGCCGTTCGTCTGGCACGGCTCCATCCGCTCCCCCGAGATCGCCGAGCAGGCGGCGTACTACGGCGACGGGTTCTTCGCGAACCACATCTTCTGGCCCAAGCAGCACACCGAGAAGATGGTCCGCCTCTACCGGCAGCGGTACGCGCACTACGGCCACGGCACCCCCGAGCAGGCGATCGTCGGCCTCGGCGGCCAGGTCTTCCTGCGCAAGAACTCGCAGGACGCGGTACGGGAGTTCCGCCCGTACTTCGACAACGCGCCGGTCTACGGCCACGGCCCGTCCCTGGAGGAGTTCTCCCGGGAGACCCCGCTGACCGTCGGCTCGCCGCAGGAGGTCATCGAACGCACCCTGTCCTTCCGCGACTACGTGGGCGACTACCAGCGCCAGCTGTTCCTGGTCGACCACGCCGGGCTGCCCCTCAAGACCGTCCTGGAGCAGCTCGACCTCCTCGGCGAGGAGGTCGTCCCGGTGCTGCGCAAGGAGTTCGCGAACCTGCGCCCGGCCGGAGTGCCGGAGACCGCCCCGCTCCACCCCGCCGTCACCCGCACCACCGAGGAGGTCTGACCCCCGTGCAGACGTTGAAGCTGGTCGCCGTGTCCGCCGGACTCAGCGCCCCCTCATCCACCCGACTGCTCGCCGACCGGCTCCTCCAGGCGGCCCGCTACCGGCTCGCCGAGCAGGAGTACGCCGTCGACGTCCAGGTCGTCGAACTGCGCGACCTGGCCGTCGACATCGCGAAGAACTTCGTCACCGGCTTCCCCTCGGAGCGGCTCCAGGAGGCGATCGACACGGTGACCGGCGCGGACGGCGTCATCGCGGTGACCCCGGTCTTCACGGCCTCGTACAGCGGTCTGTTCAAGTCGTTCTTCGACCTGATCGACCCGACCGCGCTGACCGGAACCCCCGTGCTCGTCGGGGCGACCGGCGGCACCGCCCGCCACTCGCTGGTCCTGGACCACGCGCTGCGGCCGCTCTTCGCCTACCTGCGCGCCGCCACGATCCCGACCGCCGTCTACGCGGCCTCGGAGGACTGGGGCTCGGGCGGCGACGAGTACACCGACGGGCTGCCGTCCCGGATCACCCGGGCGGGTCAGGAGCTCGCCGACGCGGTCGCGGCGCGGCCGTCCCGACAGGCCGACGAGGAGGAAGTCGTCCCCTTCGAGCGGCAGCTGGCCGACCTTCGCCTGGATTGATCCCGGCTAGCTCCGGCACGCCGTGCGCCGGTCCAGCGCCGGGCGCATGATGCCCTCATGGACATCAAGCTGGAACTGATCGGCGTGCCCGTCACCGACATCGACCGGGCCAAGGCCTTCTACGAGCGGGTCGGGTTCCACACCGACCACGACATCCCGGTGAGCGAGGACATCCGCTTCGTGCAGATGACCCCGCCGGGCTCGGCCTGCTCGATCGCCTTCGGCAAGGGCATCACGGAGATGGCCCCGGGCTCCCTCGACAACATGCAGGTCGTCGTCGCGGACATCGAGGAGGCGCACGCCGACCTCACCGCCCGGGGCGTCGAGGTCGGCGCCATCGACGATCAGCCCTGGGGCTCGTTCGTCCACTTCGCCGACCCGGACGGCAACCGCTGGGCGGTCCAGCAGACCACCCCGCGGGGCAAGTGACCGGGGGAGGTCCGCCCGCGGCCGGCCCGCGTCCTACGTGCGGTTGTAGAGGCGCATCGTCACCGCGCCGAAGACGACCACGAACAGCGCCGACCACCCCAGCGTCCACGCGATGTCGGCGCCCGGCCACTCGCCCGCCATCAGTTCCCGCACCGACGTGGCCAGATGGGTCACCGGGCTGTTGTTGACGAAGGCCTGGAGCCAGCCCGGCATCGTGCTCGGGTCGACGAAGACGTTGGACAGGAACGTCAGCGGGAAGATCACCATCATCGAGACGCCCATGACGGACTTCTCGCTGCGCAGCAGCAGCCCGAACATGGTCCAGATCCACGAGAACGCGAACGAGAACACCAGCAGCAGCACGACCCCGAGCGCCACGCCGACGGCCCCGCCGTCCGGCCGGTAGCCGATGAGCATGCCGACCGTCAGCATCACGGCGGAGGCGATCAGATAGCGCACGACGTCGCCGAGGAGATAGCCGACCATCGGCGCGGGCCGCCAGATCGGCAGCGTGCGGAAGCGGTCGAAGACGCCCTTCTCGATGTCGGTGTTGACGGACACCCCGGTGTACATCGTGATCATCACGACGCTCATCACGAGGATGCCCGGCAGCAGGAACTGGATGTACGAGGAGACCGAACCGGCCAGCGCGCCCCCGAAGAGGTACGTGTACATCACCACCATCATGATCGGGAACGCCGTCACGTCGAAGAGCTGCTCCGGCACGTGCTTGATCTTGAGCATGGCCCGCCAGCCGAAGGTCATCGAGGCGGAGAGGGCGCTCGGGCGCGGCGGGCGGGAGCGTCCCACGAGCAGGGCCGCGAGCTCGTCGGCCCGGGGGGCGACGAAGTCCGCGGTGTCGGCGGCCCGCTTGTCCTTGCCGGTGGTGACGGTGGTCATGCCGTCGTTCCCTTCCTGTCCGTGAGCGCCAGGAACACCTCGTCGAGGCTGGGCTGTCCGAGCGAGAAGTCGTCGACGGCGATCCCGGCCCCCGCCAGCTCCGCGAGCGCCCGCGCGGCCTGCTCGGCGGCGCCGAGGTCCGTGCCGTGGCCGTCGACGGTGGCGGTGAGCGCGACCGGGTCGGGGTCGAGCTGGACGCCCGCCCTCAGGGCCTCCCCGAGGACCCGCTCGGCCGCCGGCCGCTGCCCGGGGTCCCGGAGCCGCACGTGCACCGAGCCGGAGCCGACGGATGCCTTCAGCTCGCCCTTGGTGCCCTCCGCGATCACCTTCCCGTGGTCGATGACGGCGATGCGGGAGGCCAGCCGGTCCGCCTCGTCCAGGTACTGGGTGGTGAGCATGACGGTGGTGCCCTGGGCGACCACCGCGCGGACGATGTCCCAGACCTGGTTGCGGCTGCGCGGGTCGAGTCCGGTCGTCGGCTCGTCGAGGAAGAGCAGGTCGGGGGTGTTGAGGATGGACGCGGCGATGTCGATGCGCCGCCGCATGCCGCCCGAGTAGTTCTTGACCTGCCGGTCGGCGGCCTCCTCCAGACCGAAGGCGGTGAGCAGCTGCGCCGAGCGCTCGCGGGCGGCGGGGCGGGCGTGGCCGAGGAGGCGGCCCAGCAGGACGAGGTTCTCGGTGCCGGTCAGGTCCTCGTCGACGGAGGCGTACTGCCCGGTGAGGCTGACACGGCCGCGCACGGCGTCGGCGTCCTCGACGACGTCCTTGCCGAAGACCCTGGCCCTGCCTTCGTCGGGGCGGAGCAGGGTCGCGAGCATCTTCACCGCGGTGGTCTTGCCGGCGCCGTTGGGCCCGAGGACCCCGTAGACGGTTCCGGCGGGGACCCGCAGGTCGACGCCGTCGACGGCGCGGTTCGTACCGAAGACCTTGACCAGGCCCTCGGTCTCGATGGCGAGGTCGGTCATCCCGTCTCCTCCCTCAGGCCGCTCCTCCCAGTCTCCGTCGGCCCGTGCGGTCCCGCCAGGCCGGACCCGCGGGCACGGCGGGGCGCCGGGCCCGTGGGTCCGGCGCCCCGGAGGCGGGAGCGGAGGTCAGTACGGCGCGGGGCGGCCCTGGGCGTCCTCGTGCGTGTAGTACATGTAGTAGGCACCGGCCGCGTTGACCGCGCCGAAGGCGAGGCCGAGGCCGCTGGAGGACAGGATGCTGGCGTCGGAGAGGCTGAAGAGGAACCCGACCGCGATGCCGGACAGGGAGCCCCACGCGGCGGCGTGCAGTTCGCGGGGGAGGGCGCGGCCGTGTCGATGGAGCGTGCGGATCGACACCGCGAGGACGACCGCGGAGATCAGGCCGAGCCACAGCTGTCCGAGCGTGGTCGGGCCGCCGTGGCGTGCGACGGTGGCCGCGTAGAGGCCGTACAGGACGCCGATGGCGACCGGGCCTCCCCAGCCGTGGGTGCTGATCCGGCGCCCGGCGGGCACCGCTGCGTGTGCGGCCATGGCAGGAGCTCCTTCGTCTCTGGCCCCCCTGGTTCCCGCACCCTCCAGAGCACACCCGCGCCCGACGGGCCGCAAGTGGATCAGCCGACGGACCGCCCGGCAGGCGCCCGTCCGGAGCCGCCGCCGGGCGCGGCTCGCGCCCGGCCGGAAGCCGCCGTCAGGCCCGGCACCCACCCCGCCACCGGAAGCCGCCGCCGGGCCCGGTGCTCATCCCGGCTTCGCCGCGAGCTCCGCGAGGCGGGTCAGCGCCCCGTCGAGGACCGCGCGGGGCGGTGAGGCGAGGCCGACGCGGACGGCGTCGGGAGCGGTGCCGGCGCCGACCGCGAAGGCGCTGCCCGGGGTGACGGCCACGCCCGCGCGGTCGGCGGCGGCGGCCGTGAAGGTCTCGGCCCGCCAGGACGGGGGCAGTTCCCACCAGCAGAAGTACGCGTGCGGGGAGGTGCGGAGGGCGAAACCGTCGAGTCGGCGGAGGACCAGGGCGTGTCGGGCCTCCGTCTCGGCCCGCTTCGCCGCGACCGCCTCGGCGACCGTGCCGTCCCCTGCCCAGCGGGTGGCGGCCGCGAGTGCCAGACCGCCCGCCGTCCAGGCGCCGGAGCGCAGGGCGTCGGCGACGGCGGCCCGCAGCCGGCCGGGCACCACGAGGTAGCCGACGGTCAGTCCCGGGGCGAGCCGCTTGGAGAGGCTGTCCACGAGCAGGACCCGCTCGGGCGCGTGGGCCGCGAGCGGCGCGGGCGCGTCCGGCACGAGGAAGGCCCAGGTGGTGTCCTCGACGGCCGTCAGGTCCAGGCTCCGCAGCAGCTCGGCCAGTTCGGCCCGCCGCCCTTCGCCGGCGGTCGCGGACAGCGGGTTGTGCAGGGTCGGCTGGAGGTAGACGGCGGCGAGCGGCGCCGCCCGGTGGGCCGCCGCGAGCGCCTCGGGGCGTACGCCCTCCTCGTCGAGGGCGAGCGGTACGAGGCGGATGCCGAGCCGCTCGGCGACCGCCTTGACCAGGGGGTACGTGAGCGCTTCGACGCCCAGGCGACCGCCGGGCGGGACGAGCGCGGAGAGCGCGGCGGCGATGGCCTGCCGGCCGTTCCCGGCGAAGAGGACCCGCTCGGGGTCGGGCGCCCAGCCGGGCCGGGCGAGTACGGCGGCCGCCGCCTCCCTGGCCTCCGGGGTGCCGGTCGCGGCGGCCGGACCCGAGACGGCCTCGGTGAGCACGTCGGGCCGGGCGAGCGCGGCGAGCGCGCGGGCCATCAGCTCCGACTGGCCTTCCGCGACGGGGTAGTTGAGTTGGAGGTCGACGGGCGCGATCCCGGTCGCCTCGGCGAGCGCGGGACCGGGCAGCGGCGGCGCGGACCGGACGAACGTGCCGCGCCCGACCTCCCCGACGACCAGGCCCCGGCGCGCGAGCTCCCCGTACACCCGGATCGCGGTCGAGTTCGCGATCCCGTGGCGGCGGGCGAACACCCGCTGCGGCGGCAGCCGGTCGCCGGGCCGCAGCCGGCCCTCCCGTACGGCCGCCTCGACCCGGTCGGCGATCCGCCGGTACTCGTCCACCCGGAACCCCTTCCCCGGACAGCGGGAGCCCTCACGCTCCCGGCCCATTGCACCGAGAGCAAAGATCTTATTGCACCGAGTCCGCGGGGCTGCCTAGCCTGCGGACATGCCCGTCTTCGACAACCTCGCCACCCGCGTCTTCTACGAGGACCGGGGCACCGGCCCCGCCCTCCTCCTCGTCCACGGCCACCCCTTCGACCACACCATGTGGCAGCCCCAGATCGAGCGCTTCTCCCGCACCCACCGCGTGATCGCCCCCGATCTGCGCGGCTACGGGGACACCCCGCTCGGCGCCATGACCGCCTCCACCGACCTCGGCGAGTTCGCCGAGGACCTCGTCGAACTCCTCGACGAGCTCGGCATCGAGGAGTGCGTCCTCGCCGGCCTGTCCATGGGCGGCCAGATCGCCATGGAGCTCTACCGCCGCCACCCCGGACGCGTCCGCGGCCTCGTCCTCGCCGACACCTTCCCCGCCGCCGAGACCGAGGACGGCAAGCGGGCCAGGAACGCCATGGCCGACCGCCTCCTGGAGGAAGGCATGCGCGGATACGCCGACGAGGTCCTCGACCGGATGGTCGCCCCGTACAACACCCACGCCGCGCCCCACGTCCACCGCATGATGTGCGCCACCGACCCGGTCGCCGCGGCCGCCGCGCTCCGCGGCCGGGCCGAACGCCCCGACTACCGGGAGACCCTCGCCGCCGCGACCGTCCCCGCGCTCGTCGTGGTCGGCCGGGACGACACGTACACCCCGGTCACGGACGCGGAGGACATGCACGCCCTGCTGCCCCACTCCACCCTCGTCGTCGTCGAACGGGCCGCCCACCTGCCCAACCTCGAACGGCCCGAGGAGTTCGACGCGGCGCTCGACGCCTTCCTCCGCTCACTCGTTCGGCCCAGCTGAAAGTTCGCGATCGTACGAACGCTCGCACGATGGGGCCATGAGCCAGAACACCGCACCCCGCAAGCAGAGCTCCGCCGGCGCCTGGGCGTCCGGAGGCACCCTCTTCGCCGGCGTCCTCATGCTGGTCACCGGCTTCATGGACGTCTTCCAGGGCATCGCAGGCATCGCCGAGGACGACATCTACACCCGCGTCGGCGACTACGTCTTCAAGTTCGACCTCACCACCTGGGGCTGGATCCACCTCATCCTCGGCGTCATCATCGCCATCACCGGCGCCGCGATCCTCAAGGGCGCCGAGTGGGGCCGGATCGCCGGTATCTCCCTCGCCTCGCTCAACATCCTCTTCCAGTTCCTCTTCCTCCCGTACCAGCCCTGGTGGGCGCTCTTCTCCATGGCCGTCTCGATCTTCGTGATCTGGGCCCTGGCCACGGACGACGCGTACGGCACCGACGAGACGTTCTGAGGCCGCGCCCGATGACCACCACCCGACGCACCACAGGACTCGCCCTCGCCCTCGCCGCCACCACGGCCCTCGCCCTCACCGGCTGCGACGCCGCCAAGGACGCCGCCGGCAACGCCATCTCCTCCGCCACCGCGGCCGTCGCCTCGGCGGCCCAGGAGAAGATGAACGAGGTCAAGGACGGCGTCAACGCCGGAGGCGACGTCAAAGCCGGCGCCACCGGCACCGACGGGGACCGCACCGTCGCCGAGATCACGGCGACCAACCCCAAGGACCAGAGCGCCGACTACACGATCCTGGTCAACTTCCGCGACGACGAAGGAAACCTCCTCGACGCCGTCGTGGTCGCCATCAACGGGGTCGAACCCGGCGCGTCGAAATCCGGCACCGCCCGCAGCAACCGCACCCTCACCGGCGCCACCAAGGCCGACATCGCGCAGGCGCTCCGCCACTGAACGGCGTCCCGCCGGCGGACGCCGCGCCGCACCCGCCCAGGCGCCGTCACGCCGCCTGGGCCGCGGTGCTGCTCCTCGCCGCCCCCGCCCTGGTCACCGGATGCCGGCTCCTCGACACGGACGCCGTCACCCCCGTCCCCCAACTCCTCGCCGTCCTCCCCTGGCTCACCGTCCCCGCCGCACTCGCCGCGCTCCTCGCCGCCGCGGCCGACCGCCGCGGCCTCTGCCTCCTCGCCGCCGTGGTCCTCGCCGCCACCGCCTGGGCCTCCCTGCCCTACCCCCCGCGGACCACCGACCCCCCGGGCCGACCCCTCGCACGGGTCAAGGTCATCGCCTCCAACGTCGAAGTCGGCCTGGGCACCGACGCGTTGACCGGCATCGTCCGTCGGGAACACCCCCAGCTCGTGTTCGTGTCCGAATGCGACCGCGCCTGCGGACAGACCCTGACCACGGCCTTCGCCGCCGAGCTCCCCCACCACGCCACCGTCGGAGCCGACGGCTCCGCCGGCTCCGTACTCCTCAGCGCCTACCCGCTCGCCGACCGCGCGACGATCCCCGCCACCATGGGCATGCCCGGCGCCACCGCCGACATCGCCGGCGTACCCGTACGCCTCCAGCTCGCCCACCCCATGCCGCCGCTCGCCCACCAGGTACCCCTGTGGACGCGTGAACTCGGCCGGATCGCCGACACCGCCGCCCGGCAGACGGGCCCCACCGTCGTCGCCGGCGACTTCAACGCCTCCCAGGACCACGCCGCCTTCCGCGCCGTCCTCGACACGGGCCGCCTCCGCGACGCGGCCCGGACGGCGGGCGCCGGCCGCACCCCCACCTGGCCCCTGAAAGGCCCCCTCCCCCCGATCGTCCAGATCGACCACGTCCTGGTCAGCGACGCCTTCCACGTCCGGTCCGTCCGCTTCGCCGACGTCGCCGGCTCCGACCACCGCGCCGTCATCGCCACGCTCGACCTGCGCACCCCGCCCTGATCCGCCACCCTGGAAGGCATGGACAACGAGGAGATCCTTGACGACATCGGCGCCCTCGTCGAAGAGGAACGCACCCTCCGGCAGCGCACCGGCGGCCTCCTCCCCGAGGAACGCGCCCGCCTCGCCGACCTCGAGGTACGCCTCGACCAGTGCTGGGACCTGCTCCGCCAGCGCCGCGCCAAGTCCGAGTTCGGCGAGGACCCCGACACCGCCGCCGTCCGCCCCGCCTCCGAAGTCGAGTCCTACCGCAACTGACGTGCGATCTTCTCCTGCGCGGATCTACGCTTGATTCATGGCGCACGGTTCACGGCGCTCGATTCACACGACTGATTCACTCCAGAACCTTCCAGGAGGCTGTCGTGCCCAGAATCAACGAACCACCACCCGATGACTTCGCGTCCTCCGGCGAGGACGTGGAATTCCGGCAACCGGAGGTGACGTCCGATCACCTCGGATTCGACCCCGACGAATTCCCCACGGAACTCGTCGACGCGCGAGCCGCGATCGAAGGGATCCTGAGCGGTCAGGGCGAGCTGCGCAGCGGAGTCCAGACCCTGGAAGGCCTCACCGAGGAACTGAACATCCAGGGCGTCGGCATCGGACGGGCCCTCCCCTCCGAATACGGTCTCCGCAGCAGCCACATCGAACCGGGTCAGCCCACGCTGAGCGTCTACCTGACCCGCCCGAGGAGCGCGGACGCCGTCGAGGAAGTGCTCGTCGAGCAACTGGGCGTGCGGGTCGCCGCCTCCCCGAACGTTCCGGTCATCCCGGTCGTCACCGGGGAGATCGAGGCCACGGGATACACCTTCAAGAGCAGACCCGCACCGGGCGGCATCTCGATCAGCACGCCCGTCACGCCGGCGTCCGCCGGCACGCTGGGCTGCCTGGCGACGGGCCGGTCGTTCCCGCGCGACCTGAGAACGCTCCTCATCAGCTGCAACCACGTCATCGCGGACTCCAACACGGCGACGCTGGGAACGTGCATCTCCCAGCCAGGGCAATTCGACTCGGGCTCCTGTCCGAACGACCTGATCGCCGTGCTCGAACGGTTCACCCGGATCGAGTTCGGAGGCTTCATCAACTCGGTCGACTGCGCGACCGCCTGGGCCGTCCCGAAGCGTGTCAGCCCCAACGTCCTGACCACCGGAGTGCTGAGCCCGGTGGAGGTGCCCATCAGCACCACGACCGCCGCGGCGACCATCGGAATGATCGTCTTCAAGGGCGGCCGCACGACGGAGACGACGGTCGGCACCGTCAAGGAGATCGGCGGCTCCCACTGGGTGCGTTACGGCAACCAGAACGCCTACTTCTCCGGCGACATCGTCATCGACGCCACCGGCACCATCAGCCCGCCTCCCTTCAGCGCGAGGGGAGACTCCGGCGCGATCGTGTGGACCTTCACTCCGGACCGGACCCCGGTCGGGATGGTCTACTCCTCGTCCAGCACCGTGCTCACCAGGTCCTTCGCCAACCAGATCGACCTCGTCACGCAGTCCCTCGACGTCTTCCTCGTCGACCACACGGTCTGAACGGTCCGACGGCCGGACCGACGTACGTTAGGGGACATGGCACGCCCCGATCGGTCCGATCTCTCCGCCCGGCTCGCCCCGCCCGCATGGCTGACCGCCGGGTGGAAGCCGGCACCGACCCCGGTCCCGTGGGCGGCGGTGGTCCGGGCGGCGGTGGCGCTGGCCGCGCCGCTGGCGGTGGGGCTGGCCGTGGGGCGGCCGGAGTACGGGGCGCTGGTGTCGATGGGCGCCCTGTCGGGGGTCATCGGGGACACCGCGGACGCGTACCGGATGCGGGTGTTCAACATCGCGGTGCCGCAGCTGTTCGGCGCGCTGGGCGTGACGCTGGGAACCCTCGTGTTCGGCCACGGGTGGGTCGCCGTCGGCGCGCTCACGCTCGTCGCGCTGGTCTCCGGGATGATCTCGTCGATCGGTGCCGTCGCCTCCGTGTCGGGGCTGCTGCTGCTCCTCAACTGCGTCGTCGGCGCCGGACTCCCCGTGCCCGGCCCCTGGTGGAAGGCGCCCCTCCTCCTCACCCTCGGCGGGCTCTTCGTCCTCGTCCTCACGCTCCTCGGCTGGCCGCTGCGCCGCGCCGCCCCGGAGCGCGCCGCCGTGGCCGCGACGTACCGCTCCCTGGCCGGGCTGTACGAGGCGACGGGCACGGACGCGTACGACGAGCGGCGGCAGGACGTCACGGCCTCCCTGAACCAGTCCTACGACCTGATCCTGGCCCGCAGGGCCCGCGAGCACGGCCGGGCGCCGAACCTGGTCAGGCTGCTCTCCCAGCTGAACGTCCTCATCCCGCTCCTGGAGGCCGCGCCCGCCGCGCATCTGCGGGCGCGGCTGATCGGGCCGCTGCCGGCGGCGATCCCCGCGGCCGTACGCGAACTGGCGGACGCCGTCGAGGAGGGGCGCACCGGGGCCACGGACCTGGACCTGCCCGTACCGGAGCGGCCCGCCGAGCGGGCGGTGGACCACGCGCTGCGGCACGCGGCGGCCGTCGTGCACAAGACGGACCCCGACCCGTACAACGTGGACGACCGGCTCGGGCGGCCGGCCGCGCTGCGGGTGCGGGCCCGCCGCACGGCGAGGGCGGTGCTGTTCTCCGAGGCGTCCTGGCGGTACGGGCTGCGGCTGGCGCTGTGCATCGGGCTCGCGCAGGCGCTGGTGTCGCTGATCGCCGTACCCCGCTCGTACTGGGTCGCGCTCACGGTCACGTTCGTCATGAAGCCGGACTTCGGGTCCGTGTTCTCGCGTGCGGTGCTGCGGGCGGCCGGCACGGCGGCCGGTCTCGTGCTCGCCGCGTTCGTGCTGTCCGAAGTGCCGCGCGGCTGGTGGGACGTGCCGGTGATGGTCGTGCTCGGGGCGCTCATCCCGGCGTTCTCGGCGAAGGGGTACGCCTTCCAGACGGCGGCCATCACCCCGGTCATCCTGCTGCTCTCCGACACGCTCAACCACCAGGGTTTCGACCTGGTCATGCCGCGGCTCTACGACTCGCTGATCGGCTGCGCCATCGCCCTGGTCGCCGGCTACCTCCTGTGGCCGGAGTCCTGGCACACGCGCATCGGGGACCGGCTCGCGGACGCGGTCGCCGACACCGCCGCCTACGTGGCACGGGCCTTCGGGGACAGCGCCGAGGGGACCGCCCGCGCTGACCGGCACCGGGCCCGGCGGAAGCTGTACCGGGACCTGTCGACCGTACGCTCCGAGTTCCAGCGCGCGTTGACCGAGCCGCCGCCCACCGGCACCCGGGCCGCGGCCTGGTGGCCCCTCGTGGTGGCCGTCGAGCGGATCGTGGACGCGACGACGGCGGCCCGGATCCGCGTGGACCACGGCGCCCCGGCTCCGGACCCGGCCGAGGTCGCCGCCGTGGAAGGCGAGTTGCGGGAACTCGCGGACGGGCTGCGGGCCTCCGACACCCTCGTCGAGGTGCGCTCCGAGCTGCCCGGCGACGAGAGCGGAGTCCTCGAACCGCTCCGTCAGGAAGTCCGCGCGGCCCGCGCCATCGCCAGTCCCGACCTGCGGTAAACCTCCCCAAGGGGGCGTACCGGCGGACTTACCGGCGGTCACGGAACGGAACCTTCCCCACCGCCGTTACCGGAAGCCACCCGGGCGACTACGATGCGCTCGATTCACCGTGATCCGCGCCCACCGCCGTCGGCAACCGGCACGGCGAACGGGCCACTTCGCCCTGCCCCCCGCGCCCCGAGGACCCGCCATGCGCACCACCACGAACAGAGGGCTCCAGCCCAACGTCCTCGGCACCTTCGACACCATCGTCATGGCCGTCGCCGGCAGCGCCCCGGCGTACTCGCTCGCCGCGACGACCGCCGTCCTCTTCGGCGCGGTCGGCTACGCCGGACCCGCGGCCCTGCTGTACTGCGCGATACCGATGCTCGGCATCGTCCTCGCCTACGCCCGCCTCGGCCGCATCGACGTCAACGCCGGCGCAGGCTACTCGTGGGTGGGCCGCACCCTCCACCCCTTCCTCGGCTTCCTCTCCGGCTGGGCGCTCGTCTTCGCCGCCACCGTGTTCATGGTGGCCGGCTCGCTGCCCGCCGGCTCCCTCACGCTCTCGCTGATCGACCCGGACCTCGCCTCGAACACCCCGCTGGCGGCCGCCGTCGGCGCCGGCTGGTTCCTGATGATGCTGCTCGTCGTCCTGGGCGGCGCCCGGCTCACCGTACGGGCGCAACTGATCATGTCCGGCGTCGAGATGCTGATCCTGCTCGCCTTCGTCCTCGCCGCCGTCGCCCACCGGGGCCGGGCCACCGCCTTCGACTGGTCCTGGTTCGCCCTCGACCGGTTCGACGGACCCGAGGGCTTCGCCGCCGGCGCGCTGATCGCCGCGTTCTACTACTGGGGCTGGGACGTCACCAGCAACCTCAGCGAGGAGACCCGCGACAGCCGGCGGACCGCCGGACTCGCCGCGCTCGTCGGCGTCGGGTTCGTGTTCGTCCTCTTCGAGGCCTTCACCGTCGCCGTGAACGTGCTGCTGAGCGCCGAGGAGATCCGCACCGCCGGACCCAACGTCCTCGCCGTCCTCGGCCAGGAGATCTGGCCCGGCGTCGGCGGCAAGCTCCTCGTCGTGGCCGTCCTCCTGTCGACCGTCGCCACCCTGGAGACCACCCTCCTCCAGGTCACCCGCTCGCTCTTCGCGATGGGCCGCGACCGGACCCTGCCCGCCGCGCTCGGCACCGTGCACCGCCGCTGGAACACCCCGTGGGTCGCCATCGCCACCGTCGGCGCCGCCGCCCTCGTCATGTTCGCCGCCGCCGCGGCCGCCGGCTCCGTGCAGCGCATCCTCAGCGACGCCGTCGCCGCGATCGGCCTCCAGATCGCCTTCTACTACGGGCTCGCGGGCATCGCCGCCGCCGTCGCCTACAAGTCGCTGCTGCTGCGCTCCGCACGCAACCTGATCCTCGGCGGCCTGTGGCCGCTGCTCGGCTCCGGGTTCATGCTGTGGGCCTTCGTCGAATCGCTCGGCGAACTCTCCTCGACCGCCCTCGTCATCGGCCTCGGCGGACTGCTCCTCGGCGTCGTCCCGCTCGTCGTCTACTGGCGCAAGGGCAGCGACTACTACCGCCCCGCCCGCCTGGACGCCGCCCGCGCCCTCGCCGCCACCCAGGACTCCGGCCCGGCGACCCCCCACGCCCGCACCGGCGACCACGAGAAGAGCTACGCC
Source organism: Streptomyces sp. LMG1-1-1.1 (assembly GCF_040815545.1). Lineage (NCBI taxonomy): Bacteria > Bacillati > Actinomycetota > Actinomycetes > Kitasatosporales > Streptomycetaceae > Streptomyces > Streptomyces sp. LMG1-1-1.1. Next base: position 353,063 of record NZ_JBFPNH010000021.1, read on the forward strand.
ACCGACTTCTGACCCCCCGCCCTGCACCCCGGGGACACGACGACCGCAGACCCCGCACCCCGGGGACACCACGACCGCAGACCCCGCACCCCGGGTCGCAACGCCCGAACCCGCCCCCGCCGAGTGCGGCGGGCGACCCCCCCAGACCCCGCCCCGCTCCCCTGGGACGTGGCGACTTCCGACGGCAGCCGAACCCGAAGGAGGCCCCCGATGGCCGTACGCCGCCGCTCCGCGCGCCCGGCCCGACCGGAGCGCTTCGCGCCCGACTTCGACCCGGACTTCGGGGACCGGGCCCTGACCGAGGCGCGCCACGACATCGTCATCGGCCGTTGGCAGGGCGTACGCGACCTGCTCGCCGGCACCGGTGTCGACTGGGCCCGCCGCACCCACCGCCTGCGGCTCCTCTCGCACGCCGCCGCCGGCAGCTCCACCGTCGAGACCTGGCGCGCCGCCGAACCCGGCAACCCCGACGCCGCCGTCCTGCGCGCCGCGACCGAGGTCGTACGGGTCTTCGACGCGGCCATCGCCGCAGGCCGGGGCGCCGCCCTCGAACGCGGGCGCGTCGACGCCGCCGTCGACGCCTGCCGGAGCGCCGCCGAGGCCGCCCCCGCCGACCCCATGCCGTGGGTGTCCCTGCTCTCGGTCGCCCGGCTCTACGAGGGTGGCGTGCCGCGCCGCGAACTCCGCCACTGGTTCGACGAGTTGCGCCGCCGCGACCCGTACAACACCGAAGGCCACATCCAGGTGCTGCGCTACTGGTCCGCCCGGTGGCACGGCACCCACGGCAGCATGTACGACTTCGCCCGCGACGCCGCCGGCGTCGCCCCGCCCGGCTCGCCGCTCCCCGTCCTCGTGCAGGTCGCCCGCGTCGAGGAGTACCGGTACATCGCCGACGGGGCACTCGGCCGGGGGCCCGTCCGCGGCTTCGACCAGCACTGGAAGCACGAACTCGCGGTCACCGAACTCCGCCGCACCCACGCCCGCTGGATCGGCGGCCGCGACCCCGCGCGCCCCGTCGCCCCCGAAGAGGTCGCCGACCTCAACTTCCTCGCCCACGCCGCCTGCTACGCCGGCCAGGTCGAGATCGCCCGCGACGTCCTCGCCCTGCTCGGCGCCCGGGCGGCCTGGGTGCCCTGGGCGTACACGGGCGACCCGGAGGAACAGTTCGTACGGTTCAGGGCGGGCCTGGGGGTGGCGTGACACTCCGCCCCCAGACCCTCCCCGGGCCCTCCGGGGCCCCGTCCGGGGCCCTTACCGCGTCACACGCCGATGTCGCGGCCGTCCGTACGCCAGACGGAGACGACCGACGGCCGGACGATCTTCCCCGGACCGTCGGGCCACACCGAGGCCGGCTTCTCGACCGACGCGCCGTCGATCTCACCCGGGTGCTGGACGGCGACCAGGACCCGGCGGTCCTGGACGATCGGACCGCAGGTCTCGGCGCCGCGCGGCACCGTCAGGAACTGCTTGAGCTCACCGCGCCGCTCGCCGCGCGTCGCGACGCCGAACAGGCCGTCGTGCGAGCCGAGCTGGTTGCCGTCGGTGGAGATCCACAGGTTGCCGTGCGGGTCGAAGGCCACGTTGTCCGGGCAGGAGATCGGCGAGACCTTCTCCTTCGGGAAGCCCGCGAAGTAGGTCGCCGGGTCGTTCGGGTCGCCCGCCACCAGGAACAGCCGCCACGCGAAACCGTCCGAGGCCGGGTCGTCCCAGTGCTCGGCGAGCTCCAGGATCTGCCCGTGCTTGTTGGCGTTGCGCGGGTTGGCCTCGTCGGCCGGCGCGTAACCCGCCTTGCCGCGGTTCGAGTTGTTGGTCAGCGCCACGTACACCCGGCCGCTGCGCGGCGACGGCTCCACGTCCTCGGGGCGGTCCATCTTCGTGGCCCCGACCTTGTCGCCCGCCAGACGCGTGAAGACGTACACCTCCTCGGCCGTCATCCCCGGCACGTGCGACACGTCGCCGGTCGCCAGCGGGATCCACACGCCGGAGCCGTCGAACTCGCCGTCGTTCGGGAGCTTCCCGGTGCCGTCGATCTCCGCGGCCGGCGAGTCGCCGGTCAGCTTGGCGACGTACAGCGTGCCCTCGTCGAGCAGGGTGAGGTTGTGCTCACGGGCCGACCGCGAGTTCCCCTTCTTCATCCGCTTGCTCGACACGAACTTGTAGAAGTAGTCGAACCGCTCGTCGTCACCCATGTACACGACCGGACGGCCGTCCTCGGTGAGCCGGGGCTGCGCCGCCTCGTGCTTGAAGCGGCCCAGCGCGGTGCGCTTGCGGGGCGTCGACTCCGGGTCGTACGGGTCGAGCTCGACGACCCACCCGAAGCGGTGCACCTCGTTCGGCTCCTGCTTCAGGTCGAAGCGCTTGTCGAACCGCTCCCACTTCCGCTCGGTCGCACCGGTGCCGACGCCGTACCGCTTGTCCGTCGCCGAGCTGCCGTTCGCGAAGTACTGGTTGAAGTTCTCCTCGCCGTGCAACGTCGTGCCCCACGGCGTCGTGCCGCCCGCGCAGTTGTTCAGCGTGCCGAGCACCTTGCGGCCGGTCGGGTCGACGGACGTCCTCAGCAGGGCGCTGCCCGCGGCCGGACCGGTGACCTCGAACTCGCTCGTCGTGTGCAGCCGCCGGTTCAGGTGGTGCCGCGTGACCGGGGTGAGCTTCCCGCTGCGGTGCTCCTCCTGCACCACCACGACCGACAGGCCGTGCGCCGCCCAGGCGATCTCCACCTGCTCGCGCGTCGGGTTCGCGGCGTCGTAGCCGCGGAACATCAGCACCTCGTCGGTGTACTCGTGGTTGGCCACGAGCACCTGCCGGCCGTGCTCGCCCCGCAGCGGCAGCAGCGACAGGAAGTCGTTGTTGTAACCGAACTGCCCGGCCTGCGCCTTCGCCGTCTGCTTCTCCGAGTCGAACGCCGGCGCGCCCCGCAGGATGGGCTCGCCCCAGCGGATGACCACGTTCTGCGCGTACCCCTCCGGGACCGTCACCCGGTCCTCCGTGTTCGGCGCGACCGGCGCGAACCGAAGCCCGCGCGCCCCGTCGACCGCCCCGGGCTTCCCGTGCCCGGCCGGCGTCGCCTCCGCGACCGGCGCGTTCCCCAGGACCACGGCCCCGCCCGCCGCCGACGCCACCGTCACGACCGCCGCCGCCCGCAGCGCCGAACGCCGCGACAGCACCCCGGCTATGACGTCGCCGACGTACTCGTTGTCGCTCGTGTTCGGCACCTCGTGGAAGCAGGCGTCCCCACAGCGGTACCGGCAGGTGAGAGCGGAACGCCCGCCTCCGTGGTTGTTCATGCTCAGCAGCGGCAGCAGTTTGCGCACGTCGTCCTCCTCCGGCGCACACCGCGCCGACAAGCTGTCGGGAATCCTTCGGCCGTGACGCTATGTGTGGACCTCTGCACCCGGACGGCTGCCGGGTGAACGCCGAATGAATCCGCGGCAACCTCGGGCGACCGGGTCATCGAGGAGGCTTGAACTGGCCGCTAACCTTACGTGTCCGCCCTGGCCAGGGATGATCGTCCCGAAACGCCCAGTACGGACATTCACACCGCACCCCATCTCATGCGAAAGGGTTCGCCCATGGGTATTCGGAGCATGCTGCGCAAGGTGTTCGGCCGGGACCGCGAGGAATCCCCGGCAACCTCCGTCCCGTCCCAGACGCGTGAGACCCCCTCCCCGTCCCCCGACACCCCCGAAGCCGCCGCCCAGCGCAAAGCCGACGAACTCGTCGCCGAGGCCTTCGACAACCCCCAGATCCCCAAGGCCCGCACCGCGGACGACACGGCGGACACGGCGGACGCGGCCCCGGTGAACACGGCGGACGCGGCCTCGGTGGACGTGGCGGACGCGGCCCCGGCGGACGCGGCTGCCGCCGACGCGGGTGACTCGGTGGATGTCGCTGCCGTCGAGGCGAGCGAGCCGGAGACGGTCGACGCCGAGGCGGTCGAGGCGCCCGAGGCGGTCGAGACGGTCGAGACGGTCGAGACGGAAGCAGTCGAGGCCGAGGTGGCCGCTGACGCCACGAGCCAGGCCGAGGCGACGGACGCGCCCGTGGCCGCGACCGACACGCCTACGGAGGCGGAGGCCGAGGCAGAGGCCGAGGCAGAGACCCAGCCCGAGGGTGCCGCCGACGCGGTGACCACGGCTGACGCCGACGCGGAGCCCGAGGGCACCACCGACGAGGCGGAGCCGGAGGCGGCTGCGGCCGACGCGGCCCCGGAGACGCCCGCCGCCGACGAGGCGGAGGAGCCGGCCGAGGCGACCGCGAGTGCGGTCGAGGAGCTGCCGGAGGCCGAGGCAGCCGGCACGACGGAGGCCGACGCGAACGCGACGGAGCCGGCGCCGGAGGCCGAGGTCGAAGCCGACGCCGAGCCCACGCCCGCGGAGGTCACCTCCGACGCCGAGCCCACCCCGGCAGAGCCGGAGGTCGAGGCCGCTCCCGAGGAGGTCACGGTCGACGTCGCTCCCGAGGACGTCACGGCCGAGGCCGAGGACGCTCCGGTGGAGCCGGAGGCCGAGGCGCAGGGTGCCGGGGGCTCGGAGGGGCCCGCGGTGGCGCTCGGGAAGGTGAAGGCCGGGGCGCCGCAGCTTGCGGAGGCGTACAAGGCGGCGGGGGCGGCCCTGAAGAAGGAGGGGCTGACGGGGGCGCGCGCGGCGGTGTACCTGGTGGTGGACCGGTCCGGGTCGATGCGCGGGTACTTCAAGGACGGCTCGGTGCAGCGGCTGGCGGAGCAGACGGTCGCGCTGGCGGCGCACCTCGACGAGGCGGCGACCGTCACGACGGTGTTCTTCTCGACGGACATCGACGGGACCGTCGACCTGGCTCCGGCCGACCTGACGCCGACCCGCGTCGAGGAGGTCAACGGCACCCTGGGCCGTCTGGGCCGGACGAACTACCACCGTGCCGTGGAGGAGGTCCTGGCCCACCACGAGAAGGCCGACCCGACGCGTCCGGCCCTGGTGGTGTTCCAGACGGACGGCGCGCCGGAGTCGAAGACGGCGGCCACCCAGGCGCTGGCCGAGGCGGCGGACCGTCCGCTGCAGTGGCGGTTCGTGGTGTGGGGCGAGGAGGACAACAAGGCCTTCGACTTCCTGCGGAAGCTCGACGGCACTCCCCGTACCGGCGTGTACTTCGCGGGCGCGACCCCGGTGGAGACGGCGCACGCCGCGTTCTACCGGGGGCTGCTCACCGGCCTGGAGTTCTGAGGCCCGCGCTTCGGGCGGTGACGGGGGTGGTGGTGACCGGCAGGGTCGCCACCACCCCCGTCGCCCGCCACGGGCCGCCCCCGGGGTTTATCGATGTGGGGGGAGCTTCGTCGGCCCGTTAGGATTTCGGCCATGGCGGCCACTGGAACCGAGAAGCAGGGGTCGAAGGCGTACTACGTCACGACCCCCATCTACTACGTCAACGACGCTCCTCACCTGGGCCACGCCTACACGACCGTCGCAGGCGACGTGCTCACGCGCTGGCACCGTCAGCGCGGCGAGAAGGTGTGGTTCCTCACCGGCACGGACGAGCACGGTCAGAAGATCATGCGCACGGCCGAGGCGAACGACGTCACGCCCCAGGCATGGTGCGACAAGCTCGTCGAGGAGGCGTGGAAGCCCCTCTGGGAGCACCTGAACATCGCGAACGACGACTTCATCCGCACGACGCAGAAGCGTCACACGGACCGCGTCCAGGAGTTCGTGCAGGACCTGTTCGACAAGGACGAGATCTACAAGGGCGGCTACGAAGGCCCGTACTGCGTGGGCTGTGAGGAGTACAAGCTCCCCGGGGACCTCATCGAGGCGGAGGACGGCACCAAGCTGTGCCCGATCCACAAGAAGCCGGTGGAGATCCTCAAGGAGGAGAACTACTTCTTCAAGCTGAGCGAGTACGGCCCGAAGCTGCTGGAGTTCTACGAGGCGAACCCGGGCTTCATCCAGCCGGAGTCGGCCCGCAACGAGGTCGTGAACTTCGTCAAGCAGGGCCTGCAGGACCTCTCCATCTCGCGCTCGACGTTCGACTGGGGCATCCCGATCCCGTGGGACGACAAGCACGTCATCTACGTGTGGGTCGACGCGCTCCTGAACTACGCCACGGCCGTCGGCTACAACGAGAACCCGGCGAAGTTCGAGGAGACGTTCCCGGCGAACGTGCACCTGGTCGGCAAGGACATCCTGCGGTTCCACGCGGTGATCTGGCCGGCGATGCTGATGGCGCAGGGCCTGCCGGTCCCCGGCCGGGTCGCGGCCAACGGCTGGCTGATGGTCGGCGGCGAGAAGATGTCGAAGTCGAACCTGACCGGCATCAAGCCGCAGGACCTGACCTCGCACTTCGGCGTGGACGCGTACCGCTGGTACTTCCTGCGCGCCATCGCCTTCGGCAGCGACGGCTCGTTCTCGTGGGAGGACTTCTCCGCCCGCTACACCTCCGAGCTGGCCAACGACTACGGCAACCTCGCCTCCCGCGTGGCCGCCATGGTCGGCAAGTACTTCGGCGGCGAGCTGGCGGCCTCGACGGCCGACGGCGACGCGGAGAAGGCGGTCCACGAGGGCCTGGCCAAGGCCGTCGCGACCGCCGACGCCAAGATCGGCGAGGAGCTGGACTTCCAGGCCGGCATCCTGGCGATCTTCGACTTCGTGAAGCAGGTCAACGGCTACATCACGGAGCAGGAGCCGTGGAAGGTCGCGAAGGACGAGTCGGAGGAAGGCCGGGCCCGCCTGGCGACCATCCTCTACACGGCCGCCGAGTCCCTCCGCGCCGTCGCCGTCCTCCTCAACCCGATCATGCCCGAGACCTCGCAGGCCCTCTGGGACTCCCTGGGCGCCGAGGCCTCCCTGGGCGCCCTGGCCGCGCAGCCGGTCCAGGACGCCGCCACGTGGGGCAAGCTCCCCGCCGGCGCCACGGTCACGAAGGGCGCGGTCCTCTTCCCGCGCCTTGAGGAGAAGAAGGACTGAGCCCGCTCGTCCGTACACGGCGAAGGCCGCCGTCCCCCTTCCGCAGGGGGGCGGCGGCCTTCGCCGTACGTGCCCGCCGTCACCAGGTCAGAGCGAGGGCCGCGGCGGCGGGGGCCATGTAGATCAGCGGGAAGGCCGCGTGGCCGTAGGCGCGGGCGCGGAGCACGGTGATCACGGCCCCGGTGAAGTAGAGGACCAGCCCGATCGCGGCCAGAGTGCCGATCACCGGCACCCAGAACCCGACGACGAGCCCCACGGCGCCGGCGGCCTTGGCGGCGCCGAGCAGGTTCCACCACGACCGGGGCACCCCGTACTCGGCGAGCGGCTCGACGACGAACTTCGCCTTGAAGAAGATCGACGCCCCCGAGAACCCGGCCATGAACGCGGCGACGGCGGTGACGACTACAGCGGTGGTGGACATCTCGGCGAACATCGCGACGGCTCCTTCAGCCTCTCCGTGTCCGCCTCGACCGAGCCGGACACCCCACTGACGGAGCGGGGCCGAGAAGTGTGACCACCCGCGCGAAAATTCGGACCGGTGCTCCTTCAGGCGATGAGCAGGCGGAGGCCGAGGTCTGCCGTGTCGAGGTGGGCGAGGTCGCTGTTGCGCTCGGCCCACCGGCCGGAGTCGAGGTCGTCGCGGAGGCTTCGCACCGCCCGCTGCTCGGCGTCCGGCCCTACCCTCGTCCACACCGACATCGCACGGCGGACGTGTTCCTCCAGATACGCCCCCGGTCTGCGCCAGTACGCCTCGAACAGGCCGTCAGTGCAGTCCCACGGGATGGGCACCGGCTCAGTGCGGGCACCGATCGCGTCGGCCATCCCCGCAAGTGAGGGAAATTCCGCGAGGACGGTGGCGAACTCGGGCAGGTAGTCGCGGGTGAGCCAGAACCGGTCCTGCCATCCGGGCTCGTCGGCGTCGAACGTCAGCACCACCACGCGGCGGGCCACGCGCCGCATCTCGCGCAGCCCCGCTATCGGGTCCCCCCAGTGAGTTCCGCGACCTCCCGCAGACCGAAGCCCAGCCGCCGGTAGGCCGGCACTTCCCGCAGCCGCTCGACGTCGCCCGCCGCGTAGGCCCGGTAGCCACCCGCGGTCCGCGCCGACGGACGCACGAGCCCGATCTCGTCGTAGTGATGCAGCGTGCGGACGCTCACGCCGGCCAGGTCGGCCACGCGTCCCACGGTCCAGTGATCTTCCACGGCCCCGACTATGCGGCCTGACGTCACGTGAGGGTCAAGAGCCGCACCGGTGGGATGTGAGGCTCGGGCCCGCACCGCAGAAGAGCGTGCGGGCCGAGTTCGACGTCACCGGCCCACCGGGGTCCAAGCCGCTGGTCACCGGTGCCGTGGTCGGTCTCCATGAGTAACCCGAGAGAGAAAGAAACCCCACCAAGCCCCACCCTTTCCCTCCCGGAAGCGGGCTCTCACTCACACGAGTGAAGAACGCCAACTCGGCTGGCTAAGTGGTGGGTTGTTTGATCTACGCTCTGCCCAACAGAGCCGAACGCAGACATGCGTCGGCCCTCGCCGGGACGGCCATCCCAGTGCGAGGGCCTGACCACTGAGGAAGAAGCACCTTCCCGAATGGATACCCAAAACCCTAGCGCCCAGGCGCCCGCCACGTCCCGCGACGAGGCCAAGAACCACCCTTCCCGGGCGACTTCGACCGGAGTGGTGCACGAGAACACGCCTCACTCCACTCACTTCACGGTCGTCGGCAACCACCTCGCCCAGCACGAGGCGCTCTCGCTCACCGCGATCGGACTCGCGACCCACATCCAGTCGCTGCCGGCCGGATCCCCCGTGGACATCCGATCGCTCGCCCGCCGCCGGCGGCGGTGTGGCCGGTGGTGCGGGCGGCGCCTCGGCGGACGACGTGTAGCCATCGCGGCACGCACATCGAAAGGGCCCGGAATCCGTGGGGATTCCGGGCCCTTTCGGGAGTGCGGGGCCGACTAGCGGGCGGCGTCCGGGTGGACGGCGTCCGTGATGTCGGTGGTCTTCTTCTCGACGGGCTTGCGGAGCTGGATGTTGAGCTCGCGGAGGCGGGACTCGTCGAGCTCGGTGGGGGCGCCCATGAGGAGGTCCTGGCCGTTGCCGTTGAGCGGGAAGGCGATGATCTCGCGGATGTTGGGCTCGTCGGCGAGGAGCATGACGATGCGGTCGACGCCGGGGGCGATGCCGCCGTGCGGCGGGGCGCCGTACTCGAAGGCGCGGAGCATGCCGGCGAACTCGTGCTCGACCGTCTCGCGGGAGTAGCCGGCGATCTCGAAGGCCTTGAACATGATCTCGGGCTCGTGGTTCCGGATGGCGCCGGAGGAGAGCTCGATGCCGTTGCAGACGATGTCGTACTGCCAGCCGAGGACGTCCAGCGGGTCCTGGGTCTCCAGGGCCTGGAGGCCGCCCTGGGGCATGGAGAACGGGTTGTGCGAGAAGTCGATCTTGCCGGTCTCCTCGTCCCGCTCGTACATCGGGAAGTCGACGATCCACGCGAAGCGGAAGACGTTCTCCTCGAACTGGCCGGCGCGCTTGGCGGCCTCGACCCGGACCGGGCCCATGATCTTGGAGACCTCGTCGAACTCGCCGGCGCCGAAGAAGATCGCGTGGCCGGGAGCCAGACCGAGGCGCTCGGTCAGGACCTTGACGTTCTCCTCGGTGAGGAACTTGGCGATGGGGCCGGTGAGGGCGTTCTCCTCGCCGACGCGGACCCAGGCGAGGCCCTTGGCGCCGAGGGAGACGGCGAAGTCGCCGAGCTGGTCGAAGAACTTGCGGGGCTGGTCGCCCGTGTTCGGGACGGCGAGCGCGCGGACGTGCTTGCCGGCGAAGGCCTTGAACTCCGACGCCTCGAAGACGTCGGAGATGTCGACGAGTTCGAGGGCGGTGCGCAGGTCCGGCTTGTCGTTGCCGTACTTGAGCATCGACTCGCGGAACGGGATCCGCGGGAAGGGGGAGGTGACGTGGCGGCCGCCGCCGAACTCCTCGAAGAGCTCGGTCATGAGCTTCTCGATGGGCTGGAAGACGTCCTCCTGCTCGACGAACGACATCTCGACGTCGAGCTGGTAGAACTCGCCCGGCGAGCGGTCGGCGCGGGCGTCCTCGTCGCGGAAGCAGGGCGCGATCTGGAAGTACCGGTCGAAGCCGGAGATCATGAGCAGCTGCTTGAACTGCTGCGGCGCCTGCGGGAGCGCGTAGAACTTGCCCGGGTTGAGGCGGGAGGGGACGACGAAGTCGCGGGCGCCCTCGGGGGAGGTCGCGGCGAGGATCGGGGTCGCCATCTCGTTGAAGCCGAGGGCCACCATCTTGGAGCGGATGGAGGCGATGACGGCGGAGCGCAGCATGATGTTGCGGTGCATGCGCTCGCGGCGCAGGTCGAGGAAGCGGTACTCCAGGCGCCGCTCCTCGTTGACACCGTCGTCGGTGTTGATGGTGAAGGGGATCTGCTTGGCGGCGCCCAGGACCTCGACCTCGGCGGCCTCGATCTCGATCTCGCCGGTCGACAGCTCGGGGTTGACGTTGTCGGCGCTGCGGGAGACGACCTTGCCGTCCACCCGGACGACGGTCTCCTTGGTGAGCTTGTCGAGGACCTCGGCGGCGGCGGTACCGGGGCGGGCGACGAGCTGCGTGATGCCGTAGTGGTCGCGCAGATCGATGAAGAGGATGCCGCCCAGGTCGCGCCGATTGTGCAGCCAGCCGCTCAGCCGGACGTCGGTGCCGACGTCAGAGGCGCGGAGCTCGCCGCAGGTGTGGGACCTGTACCGATGCATCGTCGTTCATCCAGTCTTCGGGATCTCGGTGGAGGGCGGCCGCCCTGTGGCCCCTGTCACGGATGTCACAGGACACGAGGGCAGACCCACCCAGAGTACCGGCCGGGCCAAGATCGGATTTCGAATACTCTCGGTGGCGACCTGGTGTCCGATATTCATAAAGTGGGGCAATGCGCACCGAGGACGTCCTGGCCGCGATCGCGACGGGCCTGTGGCGCTGGGACAACGCGTCCGGGATCGTCTCGCTCGACGGTGAGGCCGCCCGGCTGCTCGGGCTGCCCGCGGAGCCGGTGCGGTTGACCGAGGCGGCGGTGCGGTCGCGTTTTCATCCGGTCGACTGGAACGAGATCGACGGGGTGGTGAACCTCGCGGTCGCGGAGGGCACGCTCGCCGAGGCGCGGCTGCGGATCATGGACGAGCACGGGCGGGTGATCCGTACCGTACGGAGCAGGTCGAAGCCGCTGATCGAGGGGAACGACTACCAGCTGGTCGGCACGATCCAGGAGGTCGCCGAGCAGCTGCCGGGCACGGCCGCGCGGACGCCCATCACGGGTGACTGGCGCCGTTCGCGGGAGGCGTTCCTGCTGGACGCGGGGCGGGCGCTGGCCGAGGCGCGGTCGACGGCCGAGGTGCTGCGGGTGGCGGCGTCGCTGTCGATGCCGGGGTTCTCGCCGGACGGGCTCGCGGTGTTCGGCGTGGCGGGCGACCGGCTGACGGTGATCGGGCACCACGGGCACAGCGAGGGCGACGAGGGTCCGTTCACGTCGATGTCGCTGGGCACGGACTATCCGGCGGCGGAGGTCGTGCGGACGGGGCGGGCGATCTATCTGCCGTCGCCGGACGAGTACCTGCGCCGCTTCCCGATGACGTGGCCGCTGGCGCAGCGCTTCGGGCGGCGTTCCTGGGCGTTCGTGCCGCTGGTGGTGGCGGGGCGGACGATGGGCGCCTGGATGGCGGCCTTCAAGCATCCGGTGGCGTTCACGCCGGACGAGCGGTCGGTGCTGACGACGGTGGCGCGGATGCTGGCGCAGGCGCTCGCACGCGCGGGCGTGGCGGAGTCGGAGCGGGAGCTGTCGCTGGGCCTCCAGCGGACGATGATGCCGGTGCTGGGGCCGGGGATCCCGGGCATCCGGGTGGCGGCCCGGTACGTGCCGACGGGCGGCGGGCTCCAGGTCGGCGGTGACTGGTACGACATGATCCGGCTGCCCGGCGGCACCTCCCGTACGGGCGGGCGGGGCGCGGGTCGGATCGCCCTCGTCATCGGCGACGTGCAGGGGCACGACGTGCGGGCGGCGGGCCTGATGGGGCAGCTGCGGATCGCGCTGCGGGCGTACGCGTCCGAGGGGCACCGGCCGGACGCGGTCCTGTCGCGCGCCTCGCGCTTCCTGTACGGGATCACGGACGGGGACGACGCGGAGGCGAACGGGGGTCCGCGGTTCGCGACCTGTCTCTACCTGGAGGTCGACCTGGAGACGGGGACGGTCGACATCGCGCGGGCGGGGCATCCGGATCCGGCGGTACGGATGAACGACGGAACGGTTCTGCTGAGGCCGACGGCCGGCGGCCTGCCCCTCGGCATCGACCCCGACACCGACTACCCGACGACCCGGCTCACCCTGGACCCCGGCGAGACCCTGATGATCTGCACCGACGGTCTCCTGGAGACCGGCGGCCACGACCTGGACACCGGCTGGGAGCGGGTCAGGGCGCTCCTGGAGAGCCACGACGGCCAGGACCTGGAACACCTCGCCGACACGCTCGTGGAGGCCGTCCACGGGCCCGGCTCGCACCACACGACGGGCCCGCTCGCCGACCGCCGCGAGGACGACATCGCCGTCCTGCTGCTGTCCCGCCGGCCCGCGGGCCCGGTGGTGGAGGCCCCGCGCCGCACCCTGATGACGATCGCGCAGGCGGAGCCGGAGCGGATCGCCGAGGCGCGCCAGCAGGTGCGGCAGCTGCTGCACGACTGGGCGGACGAGGACCAGCTCGACTCGGCGGTCCTGATGGTCTCCGAGATGGTCACCAACGTCCTCGTCCACACGGACGGCGACGCCCTCCTGGTCGCCGAGGTCGCCTGCGCCGAGAAGTCCCGCCGGCTGCGGGTCGAGGTCTCCGACACCAGCGACGAGCTGCCGCACAAGCGCCACCCGGGCGAGATGGCGTCCAGCGGCCGCGGCCTGGTGCTCATGGAGATGCTGGCGCACGCGTGGGGCGTCGACCCGCGCGGCGACGGCAAGGCGATCTGGTTCGAGCTGAACGAACCCCCGTCGGAGAACGGCTGCTGCGGCTGAACGGCTGACGCGGCCGAACGGCTGACGCGGCCTGGAGTCCCTGGTGCCGTCCGGGAGGTGTCCGGGGGGCGTCCTGGTCGGCCGTACGGCCGCCGTCCTGGAGCCGTCCGGGAGGCGTCCTGGTCGGCCGTATGGCGCGCGTCCCCCTCGTGTGCGGCGCAGACTGGATGGGTACGGCCGCCGGGGGGACCACGGAGCTTGCCATGGACACCCACAAGGTCGGCAGTGACACCACGGTGATCGCCGACAGTCTCGCAGTGCCGGGCATCGGGCACATACCGGCCAACGCGTACGTGCTCAAGGCCGCCGAGCCGGTCGTCGTGGACACCGGACTCTCGCTGGAGGACCGCGACTTCGTCGCGGCGCTCGGCGGGGTGATGGAGCCGGAGGACGTGCGCTGGATCTGGCTGACGCATCCCGACCGGGACCACACGGGCGGGATCTTCGACCTGCTCGACGCGGCGCCGCGGGCGCGCGTGGTCACGACGTTCCTGGGGGTCGGGATCATGTCGACCGAGCGGCCGCTGCCGATGGACCGGGTGTACTTCCTCAATCCGGGGCAGTCGCTCGACGTCGGCGACCGGACGCTGCACGCCTTCCGGCCGCCGCTGTTCGACAACCCGTCGACGGTCGGCTTCTACGACGACCGGACGCGGATCTGCTTCAGCTCGGACTGCTTCGGCGGGCCGATGCCGAGCGCGGAGATCGCCGAGAGCGGGCATGCGATCGACCTGAAGCCGGAGGACCTGCGGCGGGCGCAGCTGCTGTGGGCGACGATCGACAGCCCGTGGGTGCACGTGGTGGACGCGGAGAAGTACCGGGCGACGATCGCGCCGCTGCGGGAGATGAATCCGGAGATCGTGCTGTGCACGCATCTGCCGCCGGCCGTGCGGATGACGGACCGGATGCTGGAGACGATCGCGGCGGCGCCGGACGCCGACCCGTTCGTGGGCCCGGACCAGGCGGCCCTTGAGCAGCTCCTGGCCTCGTTCGAGCCGGGCGGCCTCCCGGCCTGATCGGCGGTACGCCCGTCAGGAGGTCTTGTCCGCGGGGTCGGGCGGAGCCCCGTACCGCGTCCGGAGTGCGCCGAGGATGCCGGTCGCCGCGGCGGTCAGGGGGACGGCGAGGAGCATGCCGAGGACGCCGGCGACGGACGCGCCCGCGGTGATCGCGAGCATGACGACGGCGGGGTGCATCTGCACGGTCCGGCTCTGGACGAACGGCTGGAGGACGTTGCCCTCGATGACCTGGACGGCGAGGACGATGCCGAGCACCCACAGCGCGATGACGAAGCCCCGGTCGGCGAGGGCGACGAGGACGGCGACGGCGCCGGAGAGGAAGGCCCCGAGGTACGGGATGTAGGCGGTGACGAAGACGAGCGCGGCGAGTCCGACGGCGCCGGGGACGTCGAGGACGACGAGGCCGACGCCGATGAGGACGGCGTCGACGAGGGCGACGAGGGTGGTGCCGCGCATGAAGCCCTCGACGGCCTCGAAGGCGCGGCGGGCCATGGACTCGACGAGGTCGCCGGTGTCGCGGGGGACGAGGGAGCGCAGGGCGCCGGCGACCCGGTCGGAGTCCTTCAGGAAGAAGAAGATGAGGAGCAGGGCGAGGACGGCGGTGGCGAGCGTCTGGCCGACGACGCTGAGGCCGCTGATGACCCCGGAGGCGGCGGTGCCGCCGAACCTCTCCAGGAGGGTCCTGGCGTTCTTGGCGAGGTCGTCGAGGGAGGTGCCGGCCGCGCCGAGGTGCTTGGCGATGTCGGTGGCGGCCTGCCGCAGCGAGGCGATGATCTCGTCGCCGGTCTCGATGAGGGCGACGACGACGATGTAGGTGGCGCCGCCGACGACCGTCAGGACGGCGACGACGGTGAGCGCGGCGGCGAGGCCCTTGCGGACCTTCATCTTCAGGAGGCGCCGGTAGAGCGGTCCGAGCAGGGCCGTGCCGAGGATGGCGAGCAGGACGGGGGTGACGGCCGTCTTGAAGACGATGCAGAGCCAGATGCCGAGGGCGGCGACGCCGGCGCCGAGCAGCAGGACGACACACCAGGCGGCGAAGCGACGGGCGGGTTCGGGGAGGAGCGGCGCTCTGGTCGTCTGCACCCGTCCACCGGACCACGCCCGTCGGCGTGTCGTCGCGCGCTGACGGCCGTACGGGTGACACCCCGTCAGCGGCCGTCGGCGCGGTGCGCGGGCCTTACTCGCCCATGCCGTGGACCGCCGGGATGGTGCCGAGGCGGCCGGCCTGGAAGTCCTCGAAGGCCTGGCGGAGTTCGTCCTGGGTGTTCATGACGAACGGGCCGTAGTGGGCCATGGGTTCGCGGATGGGCTGCCCGCCGAGGAGGACGACCTCCAGGTCGGGGGTGTGCCCGTCCTGCTTCTCGTCGGCGCGGACGGTGAGGACGCCGCCCTTGCCGAAGACGGCGGTCTGGCCCATGTGGACGGGCCGCCGGTCGGCGCCGACGGTGCCGCGGCCGGCGAGGACGTACGCGAGGCCGTTGAAGTCCTCGCGCCAGGGCAGGTTGATCTCGGCGCCGGGGCGGAGGGTGGCGTGGATCATCGTGATGGGGGTGTGGGTGATGCCGGGGCCCTCGTGGCCGTCGAGCCCGCCGGCGATGACGCGGAGCAGCGCGCCGCCGTCGGGGGAGGTGAGGAGCTGGACCTGGCGGCCGCGGATGTCCTGGTAGCGGGGGGCCATCATCTTGTCGGCGGCGGGGAGGTTGACCCAGAGCTGGAGGCCGTGGAAGAGGCCGCCGCTGACGACGAGGGACTCCGGCGGGGCCTCGATGTGGAGGAGGCCCTGGCCGGCGGTCATCCACTGGGTGTCGCCGTTGGTGATGGTGCCGCCGCCGCCGTTGGAGTCCTGGTGGTCGAAGGTGCCGTCGATGATGTAGGTGACGGTCTCGAAGCCGCGGTGGGGGTGCCAGGGCGTGCCCTTGGGCTCGCCGGGGGCGTACTCCACCTCGCCCATCTGGTCCATCATGATGAAGGGGTCGAGGTACTGGTAGTTGATCCCGGCGAACGCGCGGCGGACCGGGAAGCCCTCTCCCTCGAACCCCTGGGGGGCCGTGGTGACGGCGAGCACGGGGCGGGAGACGGCGTCGGCCGGGGCGGCGACGCGCGGCAGGGTGAGCGGGTTCTCGACAGTCACAGCGGGCATGACCGGACCTCCTAGGTGCGACCTTGTACGTCCACTTTAGTTGAACAATGAACTTCCTGCCACCCGGAACGCGGAACGCCCGGGAGGAATTCCTCCCGGGCGCCCTCGCAGGTTCCAGCGTCGGTCAGCCGTACATCCGCCGCATCGCGAAGTCGACCATCTGCTCCACGGCCTTCGCGTCGAAGACCATGCGGTGGTCGCCCTCCATGTCGAGGACGAAGCCGTAGCCGGTCGGCAGCAGGTCGATCACCTCCGCGCCGGTGATCACGAAGTACTTCGACTCCTTGCCCGCGTACCGCCGCAGCTCCTTGAGCGAGGTGAACATCGGGATGACCGGCTGCTGGGTGTTGTGCAGGGCCAGGAAGCCGGGGTTGTCGCCGCGCGGGCAGTAGACCTTCGACGTCGCGAAGATCTGCTGGAAGTCCTCCGGAGCGAGCGTGCCGGTGGTGAACGCCCGTACGGCGTCCGCGAGCGAGGGCGGCGACGGCTCCGGATAGAGCGGCGCCTGCTGCTGCCCGTACACACCCCCCGGCATGCCGGCCTGCATGCCCCCCTGCGGCGCGTACTGCCCCTGCTGCGGCGGCGCGTACTGCTGCTGGGCACCCGGATTCTGCTCGTAGCCGTACATGGGCCACGAGCCTACTGCGTCACAGATGACCGGATAGGGGTTGCTCTTATTACCGGTGGGTAGCATCATCGGAGAGAGCGTGTTTGCTACTCGCTGGTACGTGTACGAGGAACCTGCCTCCCCGAGCCTTACGGAGCCGTCGCCATGGGGCACTACAAGTCGAATCTCCGCGACATCGAGTTCAACCTCTTCGAGGTGCTCGGCCGCGACAAGGTGTACGGCACCGGGCCGTTCGAGGAGATGGACGTCGAGACCGCGAAGAGCATCCTCGACGAGATCCGCCGTCTCGCCGAGAACGAGCTCGCGGAGTCCTTCACGGACGCCGACCGCAACCCGCCGGTCTTCGACCCGGAGACGAACACCGCCCCCGTACCGGCCTCGTTCAAGAAGTCCTACAAGGCCTTCATGGACTCGGAGTACTGGCGCCTCGGCATCCCCGAGGGCATCGGCGGCACCGTCTCCCCGCGCTCCCTCGTCTGGGCCTACGCGGAGCTGCTGCTCGGCTCGAACCCGGCCATCTGGATGTACTCCTCCGGCCCGGCGTTCGCCGGCGTCCTCTACAACGAGGGCAACGAGGCGCAGAAGAAGATCGCCCAGATCGCGGTCGAGAAGCGCTGGGGCTCCACCATGGTCCTCACCGAGCCCGACGCCGGCTCGGACGTCGGCGCCGGCCGCACCAAGGCCGTGCAGCAGGAGGACGGCTCCTGGCACATCGAGGGCGTGAAGCGCTTCATCACGTCCGGCGAGCACGACATGGAGGAGAACATCCTCCACTACGTCCTCGCCCGCCCCGAGGGTGCCGGCCCCGGCACCAAGGGCCTCTCCCTCTTCCTCGTCCCGAAGTACGAGTTCGACTGGGAGACCGGCGAGCTCGGCGCCCGCAACGGCGTCTACGCCACCAACGTCGAGCACAAGATGGGCCTCAAGGCCTCCAACACGTGCGAGATGACCTTCGGCGACCAGCACCCCGCCAAGGGCTGGCTCGTCGGCGACAAGCACGAGGGCATCCGCCAGATGTTCCTCATCATCGAGTTCGCCCGCATGATGGTCGGCACGAAGGCGATCTCCACCCTCTCCACGGGCTACCTCAACGCCCTGGAGTACGCCAAGGAGCGCGTCCAGGGCACCGACCTGGCGAACTTCATGGACAAGGCCGCCCCCAAGGTCACCATCACGCACCACCCCGACGTCCGCCGCTCACTGATGACGCAGAAGGCGTACGCCGAGGGCATGCGCTCCCTCGTCCTCTACACGGCCTCCGTGCAGGACGAGATCGCGATCAAGGAAGCGGCCGGCGAGGACGCCAAGGCGCTGCACGGCCTGAACGACCTGCTGCTCCCGATCGTCAAGGGCTACGGCTCCGAGAAGGGCTACGAGCAGCTCGCGCAGTCGCTCCAGACCTTCGGCGGCTCCGGCTTCCTGCAGGAGTACCCGATCGAGCAGTACATCCGGGACGCCAAGATCGACACCCTCTACGAGGGCACCACCGCCATCCAGGGCCAGGACTTCTTCTTCCGGAAGATCGTCCGCGACCAGGGCGCCTCCCTGAACGCGCTGTCCGAGGAGATCAAGAAGTTCCTCGCGGTCGGCACCGGCGGCGAGGAGCTGGCCGGCGCCCGCGACGCGCTCGCCAAGGCGGCCGTCGACCTGGAGGCCATCGTCGGCACGATGATCACCGACCTCACCGCCACCGGCGAGGACGTGAAGAACATCTACAAGGTCGGCCTGAACACCACCCGCCTGCTGCTCGCCTCCGGCGACGTCGTCGTCGGCTACCTGCTCCTCAAGGGCGCGGCCGTCGCCGCCGAGAAGCTGGCCGCCGGCGCCACGGGCAAGGACGTCCCCTTCTACCAGGGCAAGATCGCGGCCGCGAAGTTCTTCGCCGCCAACGTCCTGCCGGGCGTCGGCGCCGAGCGCGCGCTCGCCGAGGCCGTCGACGGCTCGGTGATGGACCTGGACGAGGCCGCGTTCTGACCGACGCCTCTCGTCCTTCCGGTACGGCCCGTCCCCGGGGAGGGGGGCGGGCCGTACCCCCTTTCCCGGCGGGGGCACGGCTCCCCCGGGGCCGTTCCTTTTCCGGGGCCCCGTCCCCGTATTCCGGGCCGTGCGTAAGGTGACCCCATGAGCAGCGCAGCTTCCCGTCCTTCCGCCGGCCCCTTCGACCGCGGCCACACCGACGACCTGATGGCCTTTCTGACGGCCTCGCCGACGCCGTACCACGCCGTGGCGACCGCCGCGGAGCGGCTGGACAAGGCCGGCTTCCGCCGCGTCGAGGAGACGGCCGCGTGGGACGGGACGACGGGCGGGAAGTACGTGATCCGCGGCGGTGCGATCATCGCCTGGTTCGTGCCGGAGGGCGCCGCCCCGCACACCCCGTACCGGATCGTCGGCGCGCACACCGACTCGCCCAACCTGCGTGTGAAGCCGAAGCCCGACATGGGCACCCAGGGGTGGCGGCAGGTCGCCGTCGAGATCTACGGCGGCCCGCTGCTCAACAGCTGGCTCGACCGCGACCTGGGCCTCGCCGGCCGGCTCACCCTCCGCGACGGCTCCCAGACGCTGGTGAACATCGACCGGCCGCTGCTGCGCGTACCGCAGCTCGCCGTCCACCTGGACCGCGGGGTCAACGACGGCATGAAGCTGGAGCGCCAGCGCCACATGCAGCCGATCTGGGGCCTGGGCCCCGTCCACGAGGGCGACCTGATCGCCTTCGTCGCCGAGGAGGCGGGCGTCGACGCCGAGGACGTGACCGGCTGGGACCTGATGGTCAGCGCCATCGAGGCGCCCGCCTACCTGGGCCGCGACCGCGAGCTCCTCGCCGGTCCGCGGATGGACAACCTGATCTCGGTGCACGCGGGCGTCGCCGCGCTCGTCGCCGTCGCGGGCCGCGACGACCTCGCGTACATCCCCGTCCTCGCCGCCTTCGACCACGAGGAGAACGGCTCCGAGGCCGACACCGGCGCCCAGGGCCCGCTCCTCGGCAACGTCCTGGAGCGCTCGGTGTACGCCCGCGGCGGCGCCTACGAGGACCGCGCCCGCTCGCTCGCCGGCTCGGTCTGCCTGTCCTCCGACGTCGGCCACGCCGTGCACCCCAACTACACGGAGCGCCACGACCCGACGCACCACCCGCGGCCCAACGGCGGCCCGATCCTCAAGGTCAACGTCAACCAGCGCTACGCCACCGACGGCGCGGGGCGGGCCGCGTTCGCCGCCGCCTGCGAGAAGGCCGGCGTGCCGTGGCAGTCCTTCGTGTCCAACAACGACATGCCCTGCGGCACGACGATCGGCCCGATCACCGCCGCCCGCCACGGCATCACCACGTTCGACATCGGCATCGCCTGCCTGTCGATGCACAGCGCCCGCGAGCTCTGCGGCGCCGACGACCCGTACCTCCTCGCGAACGCCCTGGTCGCCTTCCTGGAAGGCTGACCAGGGGGGTCGCGCGTCAGGCGGTCCTTCAGCCGTCCATGCCCGCGAGGATCAGCGGCAGCCGGGCGACGCCCTCCGCCGTGACCTTCACCGGGACGCCCCAGTCCTGCTGGTGGACGTGGCAGGCCGGGTACTCGTTGGCGGGGTCGTCGTCGCAGGACGCCGCCATGGCGGAGACGTGCAGGACGCCCTCGGTGACCTCCGGGTTCAGGTCGAGCTCCCGGAAGAGGTCCGTGCCGGTGCCGTCGCCCGCCAGGAGGAGTTCCGGCGGGGTCGAGGAGACGAGGAGCCGGGTCGAGGGGCCGTAGCGGTCGTCGAGCTTCTGGCCCGTCGGGGCCTGGAAGACGACGTCAAGACGGAGCCGGCCCGGGGCGACCTCGGTGGCCTCGCGGCGGGTGCGGTGGGCGACCGCGTCGACCTGGACGGCCTCCTCCGGCAGCCGCAGCCGGGTCAGCCGGTGGCGGGCGGACTCGACGACCACGATGTCGCCGTCGACGAGGACCGCGTCGCTCGGCTCGCGCAGGTCGGTGGCGAGCGTGGTGACCTCGCCGGTGGCGGGGTCGTAGCGGCGCAGGGCGTGGTTGTACGTGTCGCTGACGGCGACCGAGCCGTCGGGCAGCGCGGTCACGCCCAGCGGGTGCTGGAGCAGGGCCTGGCCGGCGTCGCCGTCGCGGTGGCCGAAGTCGAAGAGGCCGGTGCCGACGGCGGTGTGCACGGCGCCGTCCGTGTCGATCCAGCGCACGGCGCTCGTCTCGGAGTCGGCGATCCACAGCCGGTCCTCGGTGGCGGCGAGGCCGGACGGCTGCGCGAACCACGCCTCGGCGGCGGGTCCGTCGACGAGACCCTCGTTGGTGGTGCCGGCGGCGACCTCCACGGTCCGGGTCTCCGGGTCGTACGTCCACAGCTGGTGGACGCCGGCCATCGCGATCCACACCTTGCCCTGCCACCAGGCCACGTCCCACGGCGACGACAGGTCGACCTCGAGGGCCGGCCCGGACGTGGGGGACCCCTGCCACCACTGCCGTCCGGTGCCGGCGACCAGCTCGATCGCCCCGGTCTCCGGGTCGAGGACGCGCAGCGAGTGGTTCACGGTGTCGGCGACGACGACCTTGCCGTCGGGGAGCGTCGCGAGGCCCTGCGGCTCGCGGAACACGCCCTCGCCGATGCGCCGCACGACGGTCTCGCCGTCCGCCGCCAGCTCGACGAGCTGGTGCCGGGTGGTGTCGGAGACCAGGAAGTTCCCGCCCGCGAGGAGGACGGCCTTGCCGGGGAAGCGGAGGTCGGTCGCGACCGGCTCCGGCGCCACGTAGGGCCCGTCGCCGCGCCGGAGCGTGCCCTTGGCCTCGTGCTCGGCCTCCAGCTCCTCGACGAGGGTGCGGATCGCGTTCGCGTGCCCCTCGCCGGCGTGCTGGGCGACGACGTACCCCTCGGGGTCGATCACCACGAGCGTCGGCCAGGCGCGTACGGCGTACTGCTTCCAGGTCGCGAGCTCAGGGTCGTCCAGGACGGGGTGGTGCACCTCGTAGCGCTCGACGGCGTCGACGACGGCCTGGTGCTCGGCCTCGTGCACGAACTTCGGCGAGTGCACGCCGACGATCACGAGGGTGTCGCGGTGCTTCTCCTCCAGGTCGCGCAGCTCGTCGAGGACGTGCAGGCAGTTCACACAGCAGAAGGTCCAGAAGTCGAGCAGAACGATCTTTCCTCGCAGGTCGGCGAGGGTCAGGTCGTCTCCACCCGTGTTCAGCCAGCCGCCCTTGCCGATCAGCTCGGGGGCGCGGACACGGGCACGTCGGGGCGCGGGTGCGGGCGCGGAGTCGTTCATGGTTCAAGAGTGCCGTACGGAGGGATCGCGGGGGCCGGGCGGGGCGGGGACAGCCGCGTACAGCTGCGTACAGCCCAGGCTTCACCCGCTGCTTCGGGTGAGGCGCGCGCCGTACGGGGCAGGCATGGAGCCGTGAAATATCTCGTGCGGGACAAGATCTTCGCGATCGGCGACGACTACTGGATCGAGGACGAGCGGGGCCGCCACGCCTTCCTCGTCGACGGCAAGGCCATGCGGCTGCGCGACACCCTGGAGCTGAAGGACCCCGACGGGCAGGTCCTCGTCACCCTGCGGCAGAAGATGTTCAGCCTGCGGGACGCGATGACGATCGAGCGGGACGACCGGCCCCTCGCGACCGTCCGCCGCAAACGGCTCTCCCTGCTGCGCAACCACTACCGGGTGACCCTGGTCGAGGGCACCGAACTGGACGTCAGCGGGCGCGTCCTGGACCGGGAGTTCACCGTCGAGTACGACGGCGAACTCCTCGCCCACATCTCCCGGCAGTGGTTCCACGTCCGCGAGACCTACGCGGTCAACGTGGTTCGCGAGGACGCCGACGCCGCCCTGCTCGTCGCCGTCGCCGTCTGCGTGATCCGCATGGCGGAACGCGAACGGGAGGACTAGCCGGCCTGGGCGGCGGCCTTGGTCAGCGCCTGGTCCAGGTCGTCCCACAGGTCCTCGACGTGCTCGATGCCGATCGAGACGCGGACCGTGCCGGGGCCGATGCCGGCCGCCGCGAGGGCCGCCGCGTCGAGCTGGTGGTGGGAGGTGGAGGCCGGGTGCATGACCAGCGTCTTCACGTCGCCGAGGGAGACGCTGAGGGAGGCGAGCCGCACCGACTCGACGAAGGTGCGGCCCGCGTCCCGGCCCCCGCCAGGTCGACCGAGATCACGCCGCCGCCTCCGCCGGGCAGCAGGCGGGCCGCGATCTCCCGGTCCGGGTGGCTCGCGAGGGCGGGGTGGCGGGCGGCCGCCACCGCCGGGTGCGCGGCGAGCCGGCCGGCGAGCTCGGCGGCGCTCGCGCACTGCCGCTCCATGCGCAGGGACAGCGTCTGCATGCCCCGCAGGGTGAGCCAGGCGGCGAACGGGTCGGTGGACGCGCCCTGTTCGACGGCGTGGCTCCGGACCCGGCCGTAGAGCTCCGGGTCCTTGAAGACGGCGACGCCGCCGAGGACGTCCGCGTGCCCGCCCAGGTACTTGGTGGCCGAGTGGATGACGATGTCCGCGCCGTGGTCGAAGGGCCGGCAGAGCAGCGGGGAGGCGAAGGTGTTGTCGACGGCGACCGGGATCCCGGCCCCGGCGGCGACGGCGGCGAGCGCGGGGATGTCGGAGACGCGGGTGGTCGGGTTCGCGATGGTCTCCAGGTAGAGCAGCCGGGTCTCGGGCCGCAGCGCCGCCCGCACCTCCTCCGGGTCGGTGCCGGAGACGTACGTGACGTCGACGCCCCAGCGGGTGGCGAGGTCGCCGAGCACCGCGTACGTGCCGCCGTACAGGCAGGTCTGGGCGATGACGTGGCCGCCGCTGGCGAGCAGGGTGAGTTGATCGCGCCCATCCCGGACGCGAAGGAGATGCCCGCGGTGCCCCCTTCGAGGCGGGCGACGGCGTTCTCCAGGGTGCGGACGGTGGGGTTGCCGTGGCGGTTGTAGAGGAAGGCGGTGGTGGAGGTGAAGGCGGTCGCGAGGTCGTCGGCCGAGTCGAAGGCGAAGACGTGCCCCTGGTGGAGCGGGACGCCGAGCGGCCTGCTGCCCGTGACCTCCACGTGCGGCGGGTGGACGGCGAGCGTCTCGGGGCGCGGCGACGGGTCGGCGGAGGAGAACGAGTCGGTGGCGTGCGGGTCGGCGGAGGAGAACGAGTCCGCGGCGTGCGGGTCGGCGGAGGAGAACGAGTCGGTGGCGTGCGGGTCGGCGGAGGAGAACGAGTCCGCGGCGTGCGGGGCGGCGGAGGAGAACGAGTCCGCGGCGTGCGGGGCGGCGGAGGTCGGGTCCGCGGCGGCGTACGGGGCGGCGGCGGAGGGCGAGTTGACGGCGTGATCCCGGTCTGCGTGGCTCATGTTCCCAGTGTCGGGACGCGCCGTTTGCCTTCCCAGGTCCAATCCCCGCAGATTGGTTCGACACGCAGGCCGAGGAAGGAGACCGCATGCACCGCACCGTCACCCCGTTCACGCTCCGCCCGTGGCGGGAGGGGAAGGGGTACGACCGGCGGGCCGGCTGGCGGGGCGACTCCGCCGAGTTCGGCGGGATCACCGTGGAGGCCCCGCTGCGGCAGAGCGTGCCGCAGCTGGCCGTGACGGAGCTGCGGGGCGGTCTGCTGCCGCCGGCCTCGTACGAGACGCGGGGCGTCCACACGGACGTCGCGCGGCTGCCGACCCTGAACCGGGCGACCCTCCGCGTCGGCGACGCCCTCGTGTCGATGACCCGCAACCGCCTCGGCGCGACGGCCCGTCAGCGGGCGCTGCACCTGCGGTACGGCGGCGACCGCTACCGGCTGTGGGCGCGGGACCGGCGTTCCTGGGTGCTGACCCGCGAGGCGGACGACGAGGACCCGGGCGTCACCGTGGCCGTGCGCGGCGCCGGGCGCGGGAAGCGCCGCCGGCTCGACGTCACGGTGTCGGGCCGGGCGGGCGCCGCCGATCTGTCCCTGGCGCTGGTGTTCGCGGGGGTGGACCGTGCGGCCCTCACCCGCGGCGGCGCGGTGCGCGCGGGCCTCTCCCGGATCACCGGCTTCTGGGCCGAGTCGCAGTACTGACCTCAGGCCCGGCGTGGTGCGGCGATGCCGAGGACGCGGTCCTTGAGGGCCGGGAACTGCTCGCGGGTGGTCGTGACCTTCGCGGGGTCGAGGACGACCCGGAGGATCTCCTCGTCGGGTCCGGCCTCGGCGAGGACCTCTCCCCAGGGGTCGACGACGATCGAGTGGCCGGCCTGCTCGACGCCCGCGTGGGTGCCGGCGGTGCCGCAGGCGAGGACGTAGGCCTGGTTCTCGACGGCGCGGGCGCGGGCCAGGAGCGTCCAGTGGCCGCGGCGGAGGGCTGGCCAGCCGGCCGGGACGACGAAGGCCTGGGCGCCGGCGTCGACCAGGCCGCGGAACAGCTCGGGGAAGCGCAGGTCGTAGCAGGTGCCGACGCCGAGGGTGAGGTGCGGCAGGTCGACGGTGACGAGGTCCTCGCCGGCGGCCATCAGCACGGCCTCGCCCTTGTCGAAGCCGAACCGGTGGATCTTCCGGTACGAGGCGGCGAGTTCGCCGTCGGGGGAGAGGACGAGCGAGGTGTTGTAGAGGGCGCCGCCCTCCGCCTCGACGAAGGAGCCGGCGTGCAGCCAGACCCCGGCGTCGCGGGCGGCGGCCGCCATCGCCGCGTGGGTGGGCCCGTTCAGGGGCTCGGACTCGGCGGCGAAGAGGTCGGACGCGAAGGCGCCGACGGTCCACAGTTCCGGCAGGACCACGAGGTCGGCGCGGCCGGATTCCTCCCGTACGAGACGTGCCGCTCGGGCACGCCGGGTGTCGACCGGTTCGTCCGGGTCTACCGCGATCTGGATCAGCGAGGCGCGCACACTACCACCGTCCTGGCATTCGAGCCGTCAACACCGGCCTACGATCGTCACACGAAAGCACTGCCGGGGTGCCTTCGGGCAGCGTAACTTAGCGTCCGAGCCGCCCACCCAGTCGTGTTTTCAGCCCGCGCACCGAAGAACCGCCGAGGGGTCCCGTGACCGTCCATCCCAGCCTCCAGAACTACGCCGACGCCTGGACCCATTCCATCGAGGCGATAGCCGAGCTGGTGCAGCCGCTCGTGGAGGGCGAATGGAACCGGCCGACACCGTGCGTCGGCTGGTCGGTGCGCGACATCGTGTCCCATGTCATCGGCATGGAGACGGAGATGCTCGGCGACCCGCGGCCGATCCACTCCCTGCCCCGCGATCTGTACCACGTACGCAGTGACTTCGCGCGCTACATGGAGGTACAGGTCGATGTGCGGCGGCACCACACCGCGCCGGAGATGACCTCGGAGCTGGAGTACATCCTGATCCGCCGGGCGCGGCAGCTGCGCAACGAGAACCGCTCCCCCGAGCACCTGATCCGCGCTCCCCTGGGTGCCGAGCAGTCCCTCGAACTGGCCTACCGGCTGCGCGCCTTCGACGTGTGGGTGCACGAGCAGGACCTGCGGACGGCGCTCGGTGCGCCGGGCAACCTGGACTCGCCCGGCGCGCACGTCACCCGGGACCTGCTCCTGGAGGCGCTGCCCAAGGTGGTCGCCAAGGACGCCGGGGCGCCGCCGTCCTCGGCGGTGGTCCTCGACGTGACCGGTCCGGTGGAGTTCCTGCGGACGGTGCGGGTCGACGCGGACGGCCGCGGTTCGATCGACGGCGCGCCGTCGCTGGGCCCCGCGGTGACGCTGGCGACGGACTGGGAGACGTTCGTCCGTCTCGCCTGCGGCCGGGTCCGGCCGTCCGACGTGGCCGACCGGGTCAAGGCGGAGGGCGACGAGGACCTGGCGCGGGCCATCCTGGACAACTTCGCGGTGACGCCCCGGTAGGTCGCTACGCGGGCACGTGGACGGCCTCCACGCGGCTGGCCACGAGCCGTTCCCGTTCCCTGCGGTGGGTACGGGCCTTGAGGCGCAGGATCTGCACCACGCCGACCGCCTCCAGGACGAAGACCGACGAGAACGCGATCCGGTAGTTGCCGCCGGTCGCGTCGAGCAGCACGCCCACGGCGAGCAGCGTGGTCATCGAGGCCACGAAACCGCCCATGTTGACGATGCCGGAAGCGGTGCCCTGACGCTCGGGCGGGTTGGCGGGCCGGGCGAAGTCGAAGCCGATCATCGACGCGGGCCCGCAGGCGCCCAGGACCGCGCAGAGGGTGACGAGCAGCCACATCGGGGCGTGGTCGCCGGGGTACACGAGCGTGGTGCCCCACAGCAGGGCGGTGGCCGCGACGGTGCCGAGGGCGAGCGGGGCGCGGGCCGTGTGGTGGCGGGCGATGATCTGCCCGTACGCGAGGCCGACGACCATGTTCGAGAGCACCACCAGGGTGAGCAGTCCCCCGGCGGTGGACCGGGACAGGCCTTGCGCCTCGACGAGGAACGGCAGCCCCCAGAGCAGCAGGAACACCATCGCGGGGAACTGGGTGGTGAAGTGGACCCACATGCCGAGCCGGGTGCCGGGTTCCCGCCACGACCGGGCGATCTGGCGGCGTACGAAGGCGGCGCCCGCGTGCGTGGCGGGCTGGGGCTCGTATCCCTCGGGGTGGTCCTTGAGGAACAGCAGCAGCAGGACGAGGACGACGACGCCCGCGAGCGAGCTGCCGACGAAGGTGGTCGTCCAGCCGAGGCCGTGCAGGGCGCGGGCGATGAAGACGGTGGAGACGAGGTTGCCCGCCATGCCGAAGAGGGCGGCGACCTGGCCGATGAGCGGGCCGCGGCGGGCCGGGAACCAGCGGGAGCCGAGCCGCAGGACGCTGATGAACGTCATGGCGTCGCCGCAGCCGAGGAGGGCGCGGGAGGCGAGCGCGGTGCCGTACGAGGGGGAGAGCGCGAAGCCGAGCTGGCCGACGGTGAAGAGGACGACGCCGAGGGCCAGGACCTTCTTGGTGCCGAGCCGGTCGACCATGAGGCCGACGGGTATCTGCATGCCCGCGTAGACGAGCAGCTGGAGTATGGAGAAGGTGGAGAGCGCGGAGGCGTTGACGTCGAAGCGGTCGGCGGCGTCCAGGCCCGCGACGCCCAGGGACGTCCGGAAGATGACGGCGACGAAGTAGACGGCGACGCCGACGCCCCAGACGAGCGCGGCCCGGCGGCCGCCGGGCGGGTCGCCGGGGAGGGTGACGGCGGAGGACCTGTTCACCGGTCCTCACCCCGGACCAGGACCTTGACCCAGCTGAGGTGCCGGCGGACGCAGCGGGCAGCGCCCTCGACGTCGCCCGCGCGGATCCGGTCGAGGATCTCGGCGTGCTCGGTGATGTTCTTGGCGACGCGGTCGGGCTGGGACTGCATGACGGCGACGCCCATGCGCAGTTGGCGGTCGCGGAGCTGGTCGTAGAGGCGGGAGAGGATCTGGTTGCCGGCGTGGCGGACGATCTCGGCGTGGAAGCAGCGGTCGGTGACGGCGACTTCGGCGAGGTCGCCGGCCTCCGCGCGGCGCTTCTGCTCCTCCAGGAGCTCTTCGAGGCGGGCGATCAGCGCGGCGGGCGCGGGCACGGCCCGGCGGACGGCGAACTCCTCGACGAGCAGCCGGGTCTCGACGACGTCGGCGATCTCCTGGGCGGAGACGGCGAGGACGAGGGCGCCCTTCTTGGGGTAGAGCTTGAGCAGCCCTTCCATCTCCAGCTTGAGGAGCGCCTCGCGGACGGGGGTCCTCGACACCCCGACGGCGTCGGCGAGTTCGCCCTCGGTGAGGAGGGTGCCCCCCTCGTAGCGCCGGTCGAGTACGGCCTGCTTGACGTGCATGTAGACACGGTCGGCGGCGGGTGGCTGCTTGGTGGGCAGCGGGACGGGACCGGCTGGCGCTGATGGCATGCGCACAGCATAGATACAACAGAGGTGCAACAAACAGGCCCGTCCGCGATACGGACGGGCCTGTTTCACGTGAAACGGTCACATCGGGGCGTTACGCCCTGATGGTCACGACCAGGTGATGAGCCGCTTCGGCTGCTCCAGGACCGCGGCGATGTCCGCCAGGAACTTGGAGCCGAGCTCGCCGTCGACCAGGCGGTGGTCGAAGGAGAGGGCCAGCGTGGTGACCTGGCGCGGCT
The DNA here is from genome assembly GCF_040815545.1 of Streptomyces sp. LMG1-1-1.1. Classification (NCBI taxonomy): domain Bacteria; kingdom Bacillati; phylum Actinomycetota; class Actinomycetes; order Kitasatosporales; family Streptomycetaceae; genus Streptomyces; species Streptomyces sp. LMG1-1-1.1. The sequence continues at coordinate 381,833 of NZ_JBFPNH010000021.1, forward strand.
TCACCTTGCCCTTGTGGACCCACGGCTGGAGCTTGATCGCGCCGACCGCGAGGATCGCGGACTCGCCGGGGTTCAGGATGGGCGTACCGGTGTCGACGCCGAAGACGCCGACGTTGGTGATGGTGAAGGTGCCGCCCTGCATCGCCGCCGGGGTGGTCTTGCCCTCGCGGGCGGTGGCGACGAGCTCGCTCAGCGACTTCGAGAGCTCGGGCAGGGTCTGGGCGTGCGCGTCCTTGATGTTCGGCACGATCAGACCGCGCGGGGTGGCCGCGGCGATGCCCAGGTTCACGTAGTGCTTGAGGACGATCTCCTGCGCCGCCTCGTCCCAGGCCGCGTTGATCTCCGGGTTGCGCTTGACCGCGACGAGCACGGCCTTGGCGATGAGGAGGAGTGGGTTGACCCGCAGGCCCGCCATGTCCTTGTCGGACTTGAGCTCCTCGACCAGCTTCATCGTGCGCGTGATGTCGAAGGTCACGAACTCGGTGACGTGCGGCGCGGTGAAGGCCGAACCGACCATCGCCGCCGCCGTCGCCTTCCGCACGCCCTTGATGGGCACACGGGTCTCGCGGGCGTCGGACGCGCCCGCCGTCGCCGCGGCGGGCACCGCCGCCGGGGCCGCCACGGGTGCCGGGGCCTCGACGACCGGCGCGGGCGCCGGAGCGGCCACCGGAGCGGCCGCCGCGTGGACGTCCTCACGGGTGATGATGCCGTCCGGGCCGGTCGGGGTGACCGTCGCCAGGTCGACGCCGAGGTCCTTCGCGAGCTTCCGGACCGGCGGCTTGGCCAGCGGCCGGTCACCGGCCGGACCGTGCCCGTTGAGCTGCTCCGGTACGGAGACGGCGACGGGTGCGGGGGCCGCGACGGGTGCGGGGGCGCTCGCACCCGCCGGGTCCGACACCGCCTTGCGCGCCCGGCGCTTGGTGGAGCTGGCGGCCACGCCGTAGCCGACGAGGACCGGCTGGCGGCCCTTGGGCTCGTCGTCCTCGGCCGCCGGGGCGGCGGGGGCCGCCACCACCGGGGCGGCCTCGGCCACCGGGGCCTCGGCCACGGGCGCGGCGCCGCCGCCGACGTTCACCGAGATGATGACCTGGCCGACGTCGACCGTCGTCCCCTCGGGGAAGAGCAGCTCGTGGACCGTGCCGTCGAACGGGATCGGCAGCTCGACGGCGGCCTTGGCCGTCTCGACCTCGATCACGACCTGGCCGTCGGTGACGGTGTCACCGGGCTGGACGTACCACTTGAGGATCTCGGCCTCGGTGAGGCCCTCGCCCACGTCGGGCATCTTGAATTCGCGGATCGTCACGGTGCTCTCCTCAGTACGCCAGCGAGCGGTCGACGGCGTCGAGCACGCGGTCCAGGCCCGGCAGGTACTCCTCCTCCAGGCGCGCCGGCGGGTACGGCGCGTGGTAGCCACCGACCCGCAGGACGGGGGCCTCCAGGTGGTAGAAGCAGCGCTCGGTGATCCGGGCGGCGATCTCCGCGCCGGAGCCGAAGAACACCGGCGCCTCGTGGACGACGACCAGGCGGCGGGTCTTCTCGACCGAGGCCTGGATGGTGTCGAAGTCCAGCGGGGAGATCGAACGCAGGTCCACGACCTCGATCGACTTGCCCTCCTCGGCGGCGGCCTCGGCCACCTCCAGGCAGGTCTTCACCATCGGGCCGTAGGCCACCAGGGTGAGGTCCGTGCCCTCGCGGGCGACCCGCGCCTTGTGCAGCTCGCCGGGGATGGCCTCGGTGTCGACCTCGCCCTTGTCCCAGTAGCGGCGCTTGGGCTCGAAGAAGATGACCGGGTCGTCGCTCTGGATCGCCTGCTGGAGCATCCAGTAGGCGTCGGAGGAGTTCGCCGGGGTGACGACCTTGAGGCCCGCGACGTGCGCGAAGAGCGACTCGGGGGACTCGGAGTGGTGCTCGACCGCGCCGATGCCGCCGCCGTACGGGATGCGGATGACGACCGGCATCTTCACGGTGCCGAGCGAACGGGCCCGGATCTTCGCCAGCTGGGTGACGATCTGGTCGTACGCCGGGAAGACGAAACCGTCGAACTGGATCTCCACGACCGGCCGGTAGCCGCGCAGCGCGAGGCCGATCGCGGTGCCCACGATGCCGGACTCGGCGAGCGGGGTGTCGACGACGCGGTCCTCGCCGAAGTCCTTCTGCAGACCGTCGGTGATCCGGAAGACTCCGCCGAGCTTGCCGACGTCCAGACCCATGATGACGACCTTGGGGTCGGTCTCCAGGGCCTTGCGCAGCGACTCGTTGAGCGCCTTCGCGAGGGGAAGCTTCTGAACGGCCATGATTACTCGCCCTCTCCGTTCGCGAAGGACGCCTCGTAGGCGGCGAACTGCGCGCGCTCCTCGTCGACGAGCGCGTGCCCGTCCGCGTACACGTTGTCGAAGATCGCCATGTGCTCCGGAACGGGCATGGCGCGCACGACCTCGCGGACCTGCTTGCCGAGGGCCTCGCTCTCCACCTCCAGCTCCTCGAAGAAGGCGGCGTCGGCGTGGCCCTCGTTCTCCATGTACGTCTTGAGGCGCTGGATCGGGTCCTTGGCCTCCCACTCCTCGCGCTCCGCGTCGCGGCGGTAGCGGGTCGGGTCGTCGGAGGTGGTGTGGGCGGCCATCCGGTAGGTGAACGCCTCGATGAGCGTCGGGCCCTCACCGCGGCGGGCGCGCTCCAGGGCCGACCGGGTCACGGCCAGGCAGGCGAGGACGTCGTTGCCGTCGACGCGGACGCCGGGGAAGCCGAAGCCGCGGGCGCGCTGGTAGAGCGGGACGCGGGTCTGCTTCTCGATGGGCTCGGAAATGGCCCACTGGTTGTTCTGGCAGAAGAACACGACCGGGGCGTTGTACACCGCGGAGAACACGAACGACTCGTTCACGTCGCCCTGGCTGGAGGCGCCGTCACCGAAGTACGCGAGCACGGCGGAATCCGCGCCGTCCTTGGCGATGCCCATGGCATAACCGGTGGCGTGCAGCGTCTGCGAGCCGAGGACGATCGTGTACAGGTGGAAATTGTTGCTGCTCGGATCCCAGCCGCCGTGGTTCACACCACGGAACATTCCCAGCAGATTCGTGGGGTCGACCCCACGGCACCAGGCGACGCCGTGCTCCCGGTAGGTCGGGAAGACGTAGTCGTCGTCCCGCAGGGCACGGCCGGAGCCGATCTGGGCGGCCTCTTGGCCGAGCAGCGAGGCCCACAGGCCCAGCTCGCCCTGCCGCTGCAGGGCGGTGGCCTCGGCGTCGAAGCGGCGGGTGAGGACCATGTCGCGGTACAGACCGCGCAGTTCCTCGGCGCTCAGGTCGATGTCGTAATCGGGGTGCTGGACGCGCTCTCCCTCGGGCGTCAGCAGCTGGACGAGCTCGGGCTCCACAGCGTCCGCCTCGGCGCGCGTGCTCGTCTTCTTGGTGGTGCTCGTGCTCGCGCTTGCGGTGCGCTTGGTGCCGCTGCTGCGTCGCGTCGTCTTGCGCGCGGCAGTGCTCTCCACGGTCACGTGCGTGCTCCTCCGTCGGTCCGGCCTCCGGGTTCGCCGGTAAGGCCAGTGCGGCTCTCCGCCTTATCCGTACCCTTCGCACGGGGTGGGTGCGACGCGGCCGGGGTCGGGCGTGACAGGTGCCCCGGCGAGCGCCCCTCTCATAGGCACGTTACCCACAGCGCAGCTATCCCGCGAAACCCCACTTGACCTGCGATTTTGCTTGGATTTCCAAGTAAATCGAGAAAAGCGGGAAGCGCGGCTGGTCAGCGCGTCGGCAGCGGCTTGAGAGGCCGCCGGAACAACGGGCACGTTATCCCGCGCACCCCGGGCGCGGGAAGAGCCAATATGTGAGACTGACTGCGTGCGCGAAGATGGAAAAATCCGGGTATTTCTGCTGGACGACCACGAAGTCGTCCGGCGCGGCGTCCACGAGCTGCTCTCCGTGGAGGACGACATCGAGGTGGTCGGCGAGGCCGGAACGGCGGCGGACGCCCTGGTCAGGATCCCCGCGACCCGCCCGGACGTCGCGGTGCTCGACGTCCGGCTGCCGGACGGCAGCGGCGTGGAGGTGTGCCGCGAGATCCGCTCCCACGACGAGTCGATCACATGCCTGATGCTGACCTCGTACGCCGATGACGAGGCGCTCTTCGACGCGATCATGGCCGGGGCGTCGGGTTACGTCCTCAAGGCCATCCGGGGCAACGAGCTGCTGAACGCCGTACGGGACGTGGCGGCCGGCAAGTCGCTGCTCGACCCGGTGGCGACCGCCCGCGTCCTGGAGCGGCTGCGCGACGGCAACAACCCGAAGGGTGACGACAAGCTCGCCAACCTGACGGACCAGGAGCGCAAGATCCTGGATCTGATCGGCGAGGGTCTGACCAACCGGGTGATCGGCGAGCGGCTCCACCTCGCGGAGAAGACCATCAAGAACTACGTCTCCAGCCTGCTGTCCAAGCTGGGCATGGAACGGCGCTCGCAGGCCGCGGCGTACGTGGCCCGGCTCCAGGCCGAGCGCCACTGACCGACGGCCGCGGAGCGCCGGCCACCGGCCCACCGGTCGCAGAGCGCCACCGATCCGACGGCCGTCGAGCGGCACCGAACGCCCCGGGGCCCCGGTCCCGTCCGTGCCTCACCCGTACGGACCAGACCCGGGGCCCCAGGTGGCTTTCGGGACCTACGTCCCCGTGAAACCGGGGCAGGGGCCCCTTTTCCGACACGGGGCCGGTGGCGGAGAGTGGAACCATGTCCACCGACGAGAACCGCGCCATCGAGCTCCTCCACCGCGTGTCCTACGGCCGAGTGGCGACGAGCATGCGGGCGATGCCGTTCGTCGCCCCCGCCCGGCACATCGTGGCCGACGGCCGCGTCCTGATCCGGATGCACCAGGGGCTCGGCTACCACCGCGCGTGCAACGGCAGCGTCGTCGCCTACGGGGCGGACAACTTCAACTCCGGATCGGAGAGCCTCTGGTCCGTGCAGTTCACCGGCACCGCGGAGATCGTCGAGCCGACCGCCGCGGAACTCGCGGCCTTCGGGCCCGAGCCGGAGCTCGTGGACGGCGAGCCCTTCGTCCCGGTCTTCATGCGCATCGAACCGCAGTTCGTGACGGTGCACGCGCTCGACTACGCGAGCGAGACCCCGGCGACCGCGCCCGCCGGGCCCTCCGTACGGCGACACCTCCACCACGTAGCGTGATCTAACATCTGGCGGGTGCCGCGCTCATCTGAACCCCTCCCCACGCCCGCCGGACGGCACCCCCGTCCGTCCGGGGCCCCGCCCGTCGGCGCCCTGCTGCGCCGCCACCGGCACGCCGGAGAGCCCCTCGCCTGCGAACCCGTCACCGAGGGCCTGCTCAACCGCGGCTTCCGGCTCACCACCACCCGCGGCACGTACTTCCTGAAACAGCACCTCGACGCCCCCACCGCCGACCGCGCCACCATCGTCCGGCAGCACCGCGCCACCCAGCGCCTGCACGCCCTCGGCCTGCCCGTCGCCCCGCCGCTCGCCGACGCCACGGGCCGCACGGTCGCCGTCGTCGACGGCCACTGCTACGCCCTGCACCCCTGGATCGACGGCCGCCACCGCGACGGCACCCAGCTGACCGCGGGCTGCTCCCGCCGCCTCGGCACCCTGCTCGGCCAGGTCCACACCGCCCTCGACCGGGTGATGGAACCCACCGGCCCGGAGGGCCCGCACGGCGCCGACGACCGGGCGAGCGCCGACCTCCAGGACACCTTCCGGGCCATCGACGAACTGATCGGCCTGGTCCGCGCGCACCGCCCCCGCGACAGCTTCGACGCGCTCGCCGAGCACCGGCTCAGGGAGCGCCGCCGGCTGCTCGCCCAGCACGCCCACCACCGTCCCCCGCCGGCCGCGGCCGCCGGCTGGGTGCACGGCGACTTCCACCCCCTGAACCTGCTGTACCGGGGGGCCGAGCCCGCCGCGATCGTCGACTGGGACCGGCTCGGGGTCCGGCCCAGGGCCGAGGAGGCGGTCAGGGCCGCCGCGATCTTCTTCGTACGGCCCGGCGGCGAGCTGGCCCTGGAGAAGGTGAGGGCCTACGCGCGCGCGTACCGGCGGGCCACGGGGGCCTGCGGCGGCGAGCTCGCGGCCGCGGCCCACCGGGTGTGGTGGGAGCGGCTCAACGACTTCTGGACGCTGCGCTGGCGCTACCAGCTGCACGACCGAAGGGCCGACCCGCAGTTTCCGGCGGTGTCGGCCCTGGCGGTCTGGTGGACCCGCGAGTACGAGGCGGTGCGTGACGCGTTCGCCGGCTAGGGGCCGGCTGACCGGGGCGCGGGGGGCTTCGGGCCCCTCGTCGGCTCAGTCGGGCCCCGCGTCGGGCCCCGCGTCGGGTCAGTCGGTCACGGTGTGCCGGTGGTCGGCGGGCCGCCGGGGTTGCCGCCCGAGTCGTCGGTCGGATCGGTGCCCGGGTCCGTGGTGGGGTCGGTCGGCGGCGTGGTCGTGCCGGTCGGCGTGCCCGTGGGGTCGGTCGGCGGCTCCGTCGTCGGCTCGGTGGGCGGCTCGGTCGACGGGGTGCCCGTGGGCTCCGTCGGCGTGTGCGTCGTCGGCGGGTTCCACGGCTCCTGGGTCGCGCCGCCGTCCGAGGTGCCCGAGTCCTGCGTCTGCTCGTCGGTGGGCTCCTCCGACGGCGTGGGCTCCTCGGAGGCCGTCGACGGCGAGTTGCTGACGGAGGTCGGCGTCTTCACGTCGCCGTCCTTGTCCTTCGCCTTGTCGACCGCGTACACGACACCGGCGACGACCGCGATCAGCGCGAGCGCGACGAACAGCCACAGCTTGCCGCGTCCGCCGTTGCCGCCGCCCTGCGAGCCGTACGACCCGTCCTGGCCGTAGCCGCCGGTGCCGCCCGTGCCGCCGTCGTAACCGCCGTATCCGCCGTCGTCCGGGTTCATCGGCGGGAGGATCGGGCGCTGCGCCGTCTCCCCGTGCATCGGGTGGCCCATCGCGGTGGTCGCGGCCATGCCGCCGGCCGGGGTGCGCCCGCCGTCGTGCATGTCGACCGGGCCGGTGTTCCAGGTGCCGGTGTGGCCGCCGTGCTGGTGGAGCATCTGCAGGCCGTACTGGATGAGCCCGCGCATCTCCTCGGCGCTCTGGAACCGGTCGTCCGGGTCCTTCGCGAGGGAGCGCATCACCAGGCCGTCGAGCTCCGGCGGCACCCCCGCGGTGACCTCGGACGGCGGGACGGGCGCGTCCTGCACGTGCTGGTACACCACGGAGAGCGGGGTCTCGCCGGTGAAGGGGGGCCGCAGCGCGAGGAGTTCGTAGAGGAGGCAGCCCGTCGCGTACAGGTCGGAGCGGTGGTCGACGGCCTTGCCGAGCGCCTGCTCGGGGGAGAGGTACTGCGGGGTGCCCATGACCATGCCGGTCTGGGTCATCGTCGACTGCGCGCCGTGCAGGGCACGGGCGATGCCGAAGTCCATGACCTTCACCGCACCGGCGTGGGTGATGATGACGTTCGCCGGCTTGATGTCGCGGTGCACGATGCCGTGCTGGTGCGAGTAGGCGAGTGCCTCCAGGACTCCGGAGACGATGATCAGGGCCTGCTCGGGCCCGGGCGCCTCGGCGCTGAGCAGCAGGTCGCGGATGGTGCGGCCCTCGACCAGCTCCATCACGATGTACGGCACGGGCCGGCCGGCCACCAGGTCCTCGCCGGAGTCGTACACGGCCACGATGGCATGGTGGTTGAGACCGGCGACCGACTGCGCCTCGCGTGTGAAGCGGGCCTTGGAGACCGGGTCCTCGGCGAGGTCGGCGCGGAGCAGCTTCACCGCGACCGTGCGGCCGAGCCGTACGTCCTCCGCGGCGAAGACCTCCGCCATGCCGCCGCGGCCCAGACGGTGCGTCAGCCGGTAACGTCCGTCGCCGACGACCCCGCCGACGCCCCAGGACTCCGCTGCCGCGTCCGGCACACCGCCGCCTGCTCCGGATTCGGGTGCCATCAGTCCTCGCCGTCGTCTGTCGTGCCGTGTCCAGTCGTCACGCTACAGGCTCCGCACGACATCACGGTCCGAGATGGACCGGCCATCCAACCCCGCCCCCGTACACCTGTGCAAATTCGATGACATCGTCCGGCCGTGGCCGAAACGCTTCGGAGAGGGTTCCTGTGCGGAGGGTCACGGAACGGGCACCCGGCTTGACGTGTCACTGCCCTCGGGCAGACTTGGCCGAGAAAATCCGGATCAACGCCGCCACGCGCGCGTAGGGGGAAGCACAGATGAGCCAGGACGGCGCACAGGGCCGCTATGCGGGCGGTTCGGTCGCGGGCGGCCGGTACCAGCTGCGCGATCTTCTCGGCGAGGGCGGCATGGCGTCGGTGTACCTGGCCTACGACAGCGCGCTGGACCGGCAGGTCGCCATCAAGACGCTGCACACCGAACTCGGCCGGGAACAGTCGTTCCGCGAGCGTTTCCGCCGCGAGGCGCAGGCCGTCGCGAAGCTGTCGCACACCAATATCGTCTCGGTGTTCGACACCGGCGAGGACACCCTCGACGGCGCCGTCATGCCGTACATCGTCATGGAGTACGTGGAGGGCCAGCCGCTCGGCTCGGTCCTCGCCTCCGACGTCCAGCAGTACGGCGCGATGCCGGCCGACAAGGCGCTCAAGTTCACGGCCGACGTGCTGGCCGCCCTGGAGGTCAGCCACGAGATGGGCCTGGTCCACCGCGACATCAAGCCCGGCAACGTGATGCAGACCAAGCGCGGCGTGGTCAAGGTCATGGACTTCGGCATCGCGCGGGCCATGCAGTCCGGTGTCACCTCGATGACGCAGACCGGCATGGTCGTCGGCACCCCTCAGTACCTCTCCCCCGAGCAGGCCCTCGGGCGCGCGGTGGACGCCCGCTCCGACCTTTATTCGGTCGGCATCATGCTCTTCCAGCTGCTGACGGGACGTCTGCCCTTCGACGCCGACTCCCCCCTCGCCATCGCCTACGCGCACGTGCAGGAGGAGCCGGTCGCCCCGTCGACCGTCAACCGTGCGGTGACGCCGGCGATGGACGCGCTCGTCGCCCGCGCGCTGCGGAAGAACCCGAACGAGCGGTTCCCGAGCGCGGCGGCCATGCGCGACGAGTGCCTGCGGGTGCTGTCGGCGGGCCGGACCGGCGCCCCGGTCATCGTCCAGGGCGGTCCGGTCAGCAGCGGCGCGGGCGTCGGCTCGGCGGTCTTCCCGCCGATCGGCCAGACCCCGCCGCCCACCCCGCACGGGGTGCAGCAGCCGTACCAGCCGCCGACCCCGCAGCCCGGCCCGTACGGCCCGGCGACCCCGGCGCCCGGCCCCTCGTACGGCTACCCCCAGCAGGCCCCGACGCCGGCGCCCTACGCGCAGACGCCCGCGCCGTACTCCGCCGCTCCGACGCCCGCGCCGTACGCGCCCGGCCCGGCTCCCGCGCCGTACGCGTCCGGCCACTCGCCCGTCGCGTCCGGCGGCTCCCGGCGGAACACCCCGGTGCTCGTCGGCGCGGTCGTCGTCGCCCTCCTCGCCGTCGGCGGCCTCCTCGTGGCGCTCAACCTCGACGAGGAGAAGGACCCGCAGGCGGGCGGCACCGGCGGCACCGACACCCAGCAGAGCCAGACGGCGGCCCCCGGCCACAAGGGCCCCGACCTGACCAAGACCATCGACACGAAGAAGTGCATGCAGCCGGAGGAGTCCAGCGACGACCCCGAGAAGTTCGAGGCGCCCAACTTCACCTACAAGAACCTCCAGTCGGTGAAGGCGTGCGTCCAGGCGGCCGGGTGGAAGATCATGACCCAGACGCCGGTGGACGAGTCGACGTACGGCGAGGGCACGGTCCTGGAGCAGTACCCGCCGGCCGGTCAGGACATCACCGACAAGGACGCCGAGTTCACCCTCAAGGTCTCCACGGGCAACCCGCCGCAGTAGCGGACGCCCGTACGGCGGTGGCCGGGCCGCCACCGCCGTGCGCCTGGCGCCACCGCCGTACGCTCCGCCTCCATTGCCGCACGCCCGCACCCGCCGTACGCCCTGCCGCACCCGCCGTACGCCTGCCGCATCCGCCGTACGCCCTGCCGCGCCCGCCCGGATGCCGGAAACGTCCCGTCATGTGACGCTGAGTTGACTACCTCGGCGGCTCGGCACGGGAGGGGGTCACCCGGTGACTCCAGCACTCCGCAGGGCACGGGCGCGGGCTCTCGGCCCCGCGCTCACCTGCGTGTTCGTCGGTGCGTGCGGCCTGTACGCCGCACCCCTCGCCCATCCGGCCGACCCTCCGCACACCGCGGTGGGCACCACGGCCCCGACGCCCTCGCCGACCGGCACCACCCCGGCTGCGCCCTCCGCGTCACCCTCCTCCACCGCGCCGTCCGCGACCGCTCCGGCCTCGGGCCCCGGCACGGGCACCGCCACGCCGGGGCGTACCGGAGGAGCCGGCACGCCCGCGCCCCCGGCACCCGCGCCCACGGGCACCGGCAGCGGCACCGCCTCCCTCTCGGGCTCCCCGGCAGGGCCGGGCGCCGGGCCGAGTGACGCTCCCACGCCGAGCGGGTCCGCCTCGCTGGCGGGCCGACCGGCCGGGGAGGGGCGGCCGCGGCCCGGACGTTCCGAGCCGGCTTCGGACAGTGCGACGGACCCGTCGCCGGACCCCTCTCGTACCGAAACCGCTACAGACGAAAGCGAGCACGAGGCCGCCGAGGAGGAGCCGGAAGCGGTACCCGAGGAGGACCCGGTGCTGCCCGAGACGGCGCCGGCCACCCTGCCGGCCGCCGGTTCCCGGCTGGCGACCGAGGCCTCGCCCACCCTCGGCGACCAGCGGATTCCCGTCCTCACCCTGGGTGCGGGGCTGGCGCTGATGGGGCTCGGGATCGGTTTCCTCGGCCTCCGGATGCGCCGCCGCTGAGGCCCCCGCGGGCCGCCCGGTCCCCCTTGAGGCGGAGCTGCCGCTTCCGCCTCAAGACGGTTGTCGGCGACGACATACCCGGTATACATACTGAGTATGTCGATCCGCCATGGGCTCCTCGCCCTCCTCGAACGCGGCCCGCGCTACGGCTCCCAGCTCCGTACGGAGTTCGAGTCCCGCACCGGTGCCACCTGGCCGCTGAACGTCGGCCAGGTCTACACGACCCTCAACCGTCTGGAACGCGACGGGATGGTCGCGCAGAGCGGCGAGGACGCGGCCGGGCACGCGCTCTACGCGATCACCGACGACGGTCGCACCGAGCTCAGGACCTGGTTCGAGAAGCCGGTGGACCGCACCAGCCCCGCCCGTGACGAGCTGGCCATCAAGCTCGCCATGGCCGTGGGCGCGCCGTCCGTCGACATCCGCGACGTCATCCAGTCCCAGCGCCGGCACACCGTCAAGGCCATGCAGGACTACACGCGGCTCAAGGCCCAGGCACTCGCCGCCTTCGAGAGCGGCGGCGCCCGGGAGCGCGACGACGTGGCCTGGCTGCTCGTCCTGGAGCAGCTGATCTTCCAGACCGAGGCCGAGGCCCGCTGGCTCGACCACTGCGAGTCCCGGCTGATCCGCCTGTCGGCGACCGCGCCGACGGCTCAGGCCGACCCCGGCACCGCGGCCGCACCGCGGGCGCCGGACGCGGCCGGCACGCCGACCACCGGTGCGCCCGGAGCGCGTTGACCGCACGCTCGCGCTCCGCCCGTACCGCCGACCCACCACCGTCCACCGCACGCTCCGTGCCCGGCCGTGCGCCGGGTACGTCCCAAGGGGGGACCCCTCGATGTCCACACAGCAGCCCGTGCTGCAACTCCAGAACCTGACCCGTGTCCACGGCTCCGGCGCCACCGAGGTGCACGCCCTGCGCGGGATCGACCTCGCCGTGTACCCGGGCGAACTCGTCGCCGTCATGGGCCCGTCCGGCTCCGGGAAGTCCACGCTGCTCACCATCGCGGGCGGCCTCGACACCCCCAGTTCGGGCCGGGTGATCGTCGAGGACACCGACATCACCACCGCGAACGTCAAGCAGCTCGCCGCACTGCGCCGCCGCAGCATCGGCTACGTCTTCCAGGACTACAACCTCATCCCGGCCCTGACCGCCGCCGAGAACGTCGCCCTCCCCCGCGAGCTGGACGGGACCTCCGCCCGCAAGGCGCGCGTCGAGGCCGTGGCCGCCCTGGAGGAGATGGGGCTCGGCCACCTCGCCGACCGCTTCCCCGACGAGATGTCGGGCGGCCAGCAGCAGCGGGTGGCCATCGCCCGCGCCCTCGTCGGCGACCGCCGGCTCGTCCTCGCCGACGAGCCGACCGGCGCCCTCGACTCCGAGACCGGGGAATCCGTGCTCGCCCTGCTCCGCTCGCGCTGCGACGCGGGCGCCGCCGGTGTCCTCGTCACCCACGAGCCCCGGTTCGCGGCCTGGGCCGACCGCGTCGTGTTCCTCAGGGACGGCGCCATCGTCGACCAGACCGTGCGCAGCGACGCCGACTCGCTCCTGTCGGGCCAGGTGGCCGAGGCGTGAAGACCTGGCTCCACTCCTGGCGGGCCGCCATCCGCATCGCCCGGCGCGACGCCTGGCGCTCCAAGGGCCGCAGCGCCCTCGTCCTCGCGATGATCGCCCTTCCCATCCTGGGCGTCAGCGCCCTCGACCTGACCTACCGCAGCTCCGAACTCTCCCCCGCCGAGCGGGTGGAGCGGTCGATCGGCGCGGCCGACGCGCGCCTCAGAGACGCCCAGACGGGCGGTGTCCCGATCCTCCAGGACCCGACCGGAGAGATGAGCACGCCGGCCAAGGACCCCGGGAAGGGCACCTGGCCGAGCGGTTCCACCGACGTCGCCGAGGCGGTCCCCGCCGGCTCCACCGTCCTCACGGACGGGGCCGGTTCGGCGAAGATGACGACCGTCCACGGCCTGCTCATGACGGAGGTGCGCGAGCTCAAGGCGTCCGACCCCGTCGCCCGGGGGATCATGACGCTCCTCGACGGGCGTTTCCCGGAGAAGGGCGACGAGGTCATGGCCACCTCGCACTTCCTGGAGACCAGCGGTCTGTCGGTGGGCTCGACCCTTTCCGCCCGCAACTTCGATCGCCCGTATCGGATCGTCGGCTCCTACGAACTTCCCGACTCGCTCGACGCCGACCAGGTCAACGCGCTGCCGGGAGCGTTCCTCGCGCCGTACGGGAAGGCCGTCGAGAAGGCCGGTCTGCCCGCGCCCGACACCTCCGTCTCGTACCTGGTGCGCAAGCCCGGTGGTTTCACGTGGAACACCGTGCAGCAGATCAACACCAAGGGCGTCACCGTCGTCTCGCGCGCCGTGCTGCTCGACCCGCCCGCCAAGGCCGAGGTGCCGCTGTTCCAGAAGGGCGGCTACGGCGATTACGAGTCCAGCGCGGCGGCCGACGCCGCCGACCTCGCCGCCCTCGGCACCGTCGTCGGCCTGGCCATGCTGGAGATCTGCCTCCTCGCCGGACCCGCGTTCGCCGTCGGCGCCCGCCGCTCGCGCCGCCAGCTCGGTCTGGTCGGTGCCAACGGCGGTGCCCGCAGCCACATCCGGGCCATCGTGCTGAGCGGCGGTCTGGTCATCGGCGTCGCCGCCGCCGTCACCGGCACCGTCCTCGCCGTGCTCCTGACCCTGCTGCTCCAGCCGGTCCTCGAAGACACCATGGGCCAGCGGTTCGGGGCCTTCGACGTCCGGCCGGCCGAACTGCTCGGCATCGCGCTGCTCGCGGTCCTGACCGGCCTGCTCGCCGCGATCGTCCCGGCCGTCACCGCCTCCCGGCAAACCGTGCTCGCCTCGCTCACCGGCCGGCGCGGGGTCCGCCGCAGCAGCCGGGTGCTGCCCCTGGTCGGCCTCGCTGCCGTCCTGGTCGGCGGCGCCATCGCCCTCTTCGGCTCGCTCGTCAGCCGGCAGTTCATCATCGTGGCGGGCGGCTCCGCCATCGCCGAGCTGGGCGTCGTCGCCATGACCCCGGCCCTGGTGGGCCTGTTCGGGCGGACCGGCCGCTGGCTGCCGCTCTCCCCGCGCCTCGCGCTGCGGGACGCCGTCCGCAACCGGGGCCGTACGGCGCCGGCCGTCGCCGCCGTCCTCGCCGCCGTCGCGGGCACGGTCGCCGTCTCCACCTACATGGCCAGCAGCGAGGCGCAGAACAGGGCCGACTACGTGCCCCTGCTGCCGTACGGCGTCGCCTCCGCGTTCGTCCCCGAGGAGGGCGGCCGGGACGTCCCCGCCGTCCGCGAGGCCATCCAGCGCGCCTTCCCCGTCGACGTCAGCGCCGACGTCGAACGGATCTCGGTCGGCAACCCCGGCTGCGCGCGTTGGGACGAGGGCCCCGAGTGCGGCCGCTACGAGGTCGTCGTCCCCCGGGCGAACGAATGCCCGCTGTACGCGTTCGCCCCGGACGGCGGCGACCCCGCGGAGAAGTACACGCCCGAGCAGCGGCGGAAGATGCTCAGCGACGACTGGCGGTGCAAGGAGTCCGCGAGCAGCGGCATGTACATCACCGACGGCGGCCTGCTCGTCGGCGACGCCGCCGTGCTCCGGATCCTCGGCGTCGACGACCCCGCGACCGTGAAGGCCCTCGCCGACGGCAAGGTCGTCGTCTTCAACCGCTCCCTCGTCGACAAGAACGGCACCCTCGGGATCAAGCAGATCACCGACGTCACCGCCGCCCAGAAGGCCGCCGATCAGAACCTCCCCGTCCCCGGCAAGGTCGGCTCCCTGCCCGCCTACCTGGTGCCCGGCGACAAGCAGTCGTACGGCCTCCAGGCCCTCATGACCCCGGCCACCGCCAAGGCCGCCGGCCTGGCCACGGTGCCGATGGGCGTGTACGTGAGCACCGACCGGCTCCCGGACAGCGAGCAGCGCCAGAAGCTCGACGGCGACATCGCCAAGCTCGGCAGCGCCGTCGAGTTCCACCTGGAGGAAGGATTCGTCAACCGCGACAGCATCATCCTCATCGCGCTGGCCGTCTTCGCCGGCCTGGTCACCATCGGCGCGGCCGGCATCGCCACCGGGCTCGCCCAGGCCGACGCCGAGGCCGACCTGAAGACGCTCGCCGCCGTGGGCGCCCCGCCCCGGGTCCGCCGCACGCTCAGCGGGTTCCAGTGCGGAGTCGTCGCCGCGATGGGCGTGATCCTCGGCTCGGCAGCCGGACTGCTGCCCGCCGTGGGCCTCCTGCTCACCCAGGAACGCGAGCAGCTCCACTACTACGAGGAGAGCCTCGCCCAGGGCTGGAGCGGCGACGCCACCCCGCCCGACCTGCCGATCATCGTCCCCTGGGAGACGCTGGCCGGCCTGCTCGTCGCCGTCCCGCTGGGCGCCGCCCTGCTCGCCGCCCTCGTCACCCGCTCGCGCGGCGCGATGGCCCGGCGCGCCGCGACCTGACGGACCTCGTTGCCGACCCGTGCCCCTGTACGAGGGTGGATCACCCCCGTACAGGGGCACACCAGTGGGTGACGCGATGTGTACGAGAGAATGGCGGCATGGAGATGCCGAGGAATGACAGGTCGCAGGAGAGCCCCCAGGTCCTCATCGTGGGACAGGACGGGATGGCGCTCGGCGGCACTCAGGGCGACGACGAACCCCGCGAGGTCCCGGTGACGGAAATGGTCGAGCAGCCTGCGAAGGTCATGCGGATCGGCAGCATGATCAAGCAGCTCCTGGAGGAAGTACGCGCGGCACCTCTCGACGAGGCCAGCCGGGTCAGGCTCAAGGACATCCACGCCAGCTCGGTGAAGGAGCTGGAGGACGGGCTCGCGCCCGAACTGGTCGAGGAGCTGGAGCGGCTCTCGTTGCCCTTCACGGACGAGGCGATCCCCTCCGAGGCGGAGCTGCGCATCGCGCAGGCCCAGCTGGTGGGCTGGCTGGAAGGCCTCTTCCACGGCATCCAGACGGCGTTGTTCGCCCAGCAGATGGCGGCCCGTGCCCAGCTGGAGCAGATGCGGCGCGCCCTCCCGCCGGGCGCGTCCCACGACGAGGACGACGACGACCGCGGCCACGGCCACGCGGTGCGCTCGGGACCGTACCTGTAGATCCGCTCGTACGCAGGAGGGGCCCGGCGCGGCGCCCGCCCGGGACCTGGTCCGCAGGTCCCGCCGGCCATCGAGGAGGGGCCCGGCACCGTGCGTGTGCCGGGCCCCTTCGTCGTCCTCGCCGTGCGGGCGTCAGCCCCGGGGGGCGAGCAGCAGCACCTTGCCGACGTGACCGCCGGAGTCCAGCGCCCGGTGCCCGTCGGCGGCCTCCGGCATCGGCACCGTACGGTCGACGACCGGCTTGACCGTGCCCGCGCCGACCAGGGGCCAGACGTGCTCGCGGACGGCGGCGACGATCGCCGCCTTCTCCTCCACGGGCCGGGAGCGCAGCGTGGTCGCCATGACGGCCGCGCGCTTGGCGAGCAGCGCCCCGATGTTCAGCTCGCCCTTCACCCCGCCTTGGAGGCCGATGATCACCAGCCGGCCGTTCAGGGCCAGCGCCTTCACGTTCCGCTCCAGGTACTTGGCGCCCATGATGTCCAGGATGACGTCCGCGCCCGCCCCGTCCGTCGCCTTGGCCAGCTCCTCGACGAAGTCCTGCTCGCGGTAGTCGATGAGGATGTCCGCCCCCAGCTCGGCGCAGCGCGCCAGCTTCTCCGGACCGCCGGCCGTGACCGCGACCCGCGCACCGACCGCCTTCGCCAGCTGGATCGCCATCGTGCCGATGCCGCTCGCGCCGCCGTGCACGAGCAGCGTCTCGCCCGGCCGCAGGTGCGCGATCATGAAGATGTTGGACCAGACCGTGCACGCGACCTCGGGGAGCGCGGCGGCCGTGGCCAGGTCGACGCCCTCCGGCACCGGAAGGAGCTGGCCGACCGGGACCACGACCTTCTCCGCGTAACCGCCGCCGACGAGCAGGGCGCAGACCTCGTCGCCGACGGACCAGCCCGACACCCCGGGGCCGACGGCCGCGATCCGGCCCGAGCACTCGAGGCCGGGGTAGGGGGAGCTGCCCGGCGGCGGGTTGTAGAAGCCCTGGCGCTGGAGCAGATCGGCGCGGTTGACCGCGCTGGCCACCACCTCGACGAGGACCTCGCCCTCGCCGGGTACGGGATCGGGCACCTCGGCCCAGACGAGGGCCTCGGGACCACCGGGTTCCGGAATCGTGATCGCATACATGGCGGCGAGGCTACTCCCGCGGCTCCCGCAGGCCGCCGTGTTCAGTCCTCCGGCGGCGTGGAGAGCGGCGTCACCGGTGCGGCGCGGACGATGGTGATCACCCGGTCGGTGAGCTGGAGCGGGCTGGCGGCGGCGTCGTCGTAGCCGAGCAGCCGGTGGCCGCGGAGCACGCTCACCACCAGGTCCTCGGTCTCCCGCACGCTCTTGCCGGCCTCGCTCTTGGTCACCGGGCGTTCGACGAGGTCGAGGCCGGAGCCCTGCTGGATCAGGTCCTCCATCACGGTGCCCGCGCTGGGGCTCAGGACGGAGAGGCCGAGCAGGCGCCCGGCGGCGCTGGCGCTGGTGATGACCGCGTCGGCACCGGACTGGCGGAGCAGCGGCGCGTTCTCCTCCTCGCGGACCGCGGCGACGATCTTCGCGCCCCGGTTGAGTTGCCGGGCCGTCAGGGTGACCAGGACGGCCGTGTCGTCGCGCTGGGTGGCGATGACGATCTGACGGGCCCGCTGCACCTCGGCGCGGAGCAGCACGTCGCTGCGGGTCGCGTCGCCGATGACGCCGACGAAGCCGTCCGCGTTCGCCGTCTCGATCACCTTGGTGGAGGGATCGACGATGACGATCTGTTCCTTGCGGAGCCCCGTGGCGCAGAGGGTCTGGATCGCGGACCGCCCCTTCGTCCCGAAGCCGACGATGACGGTGTGGTCGCGCAAGGTGGACCTCCAGCGGTTCAGCCGGAACTCCTCCCGGGTCCGCTCGGTGAGGACCTCGAGAGTGGTGCCGACCAGGATGATCAGGAAGAGCACGCGCAGGGGCGTGACGAGCAGGATGTTGGCGAGCCGTGCCGAGTCGCTGTACGGGACGATGTCGCCGTATCCCGTGGTGGAGAGCGTGACGGTCGCGTAGTAGACGCTGTCCAGGAAGTCGACCGTCTCGTCGGCGTTGTCGTGGTAGCCCGCGCGGTCGATGTAGACGATGAAGACCGTCAGCATCAGCACGCCCAGCGCCATGAGGAGCCTCTTGCCGACCTGGCGGAGCGGCTTCTCGACGACCCGCCGGGGCAGCCTGACCTGCGGGCCGGAGATCCTCTCGTCGGCGTGGCGGGCCATCACGTCACGGCTGGGTAGTTTCACGTGAAACACGCTCCTTGGGCCGGAACGGCCCCCGCCGCCGGCCACGGAAGATCGAGGACGGTCAGCTCCTGGCCGGGCCGCGCGCCGCCCGGCGGGATGACGGCCATGCCGTCGGCCGCGGCGATGCCCCTGAGCATGGCCGGTCCGTTGAAGTGGAGGGGAACGGCCCGCCCGCCGTGGCGGACGACCGGAACGAGCCGGGTGTCGTGGGGATGCCCGTGCACCTCGTCCGCCACGGGGGAGCGGTGCTCGGCGAGGGCGTTCCCGGCCAGGGCCGCGAGCAGCGGCTCGGCGAGGGTGAGGAGCCCGGAGACGGCGGCGAGCGGGTTGCCGGGGAGTCCGACGAGGTGACGATCGCCGCCCAGGGCCGCCAGGAGCATCGGATGGCCCGGCCGGACCTTCACGCCGTCGACCAGGAAGGTCGCCCCCGCCTTGTCGAGCACCTGGTGGGCGTGGTCGACCGGGCCCGCGGCGGTGCCGCCGGTGGTGACGACCAGGTCGGCGGGGGATCCGGTGACGGCCGCGTACAGCGCCTCGGCGTCGTCGCCGAGCCGGCGGGTACCGAGCACCTCGGCGCCGAGCGCCTCCAGCCAGGGGCCGAGCATCGGGCCGAGGGCGTCCCGGATGAGGCCCTCGCGGGGGAGCCCCGCCGTGAGCAGCTCGTCGCCGAGGACCAGGATCTCCACCCTCGCGCGGGGTCGTACGCGCAGCTCGTCGTAGCCCGCGGCGGCGGCGAGGCCCAGCACGGCGGGCGTCACGGCACTGCCCGCCGGAAGCAGCTCGTCCCCGGCCCGGCACTCCTGGCCCCGGGGGCGGATGTCCTGCCCCGCCAGGACCTCGCGAAGGGCATGCAGGACGAGCCTGCCGGGCCGCTCGGTCCTGGCGTGCTCGCTGCGGATGACGGCGGTGGTCCCGGGCGGGACGGGGGCGCCGGTGGCGATCCGTACGGCCTCGCCCTCGGCCGGTACGACGACGGGCGCGTGCCCCGCGAGGACGGCGCCCTCCTCGCGTACGGCCCAGGGGCCGGGACCGACGACGGCCCAGCCGTCCATGGCGGAGGTGTCGAAGGAGGGCAGATCGGTGAGGGCCGCGAGCGGCTCGGCGATGACCCGCCCGAGCGCCTGCCCGAGCGGGACGGCCACCGGCTCCCGGTCGGCCCCGGCGCGGACGGCGCTCCCGGCGAGGACGGCGGCGGCTCGCGCCTCCGGCCAGGGGGTGGCGCGGTGCGGCCGCTCCGCCTTCACCGGCGCGTCGGAGCCGGCACCGGCACCGGAGTCCTCTGAGGCCTCTGAGGTCGCGGAGGCCTCTGAGGTCGCGGCGGGCTGTTCCGCCAGGGGGACGGGTTCCGTCGGACTCATCCGGCCTCGTCCTGTTCGGCGGCCCAGCGCTGGGCCAGCGCCGCGGCCTTGCGTGCGGCTTCGGCGACCGCCTCCGGGCCGCCCTCGGGGCCGGCGAGCGCCGCCGCGTACCCGACCAGGAACGTGGTCAGGGGTGCGGCGGGGCGGGCCACGCCGTGCGCGGCGTCACGGGCGAGATCGAGCAGCGCGCCGGTGTCGACGTCCAGCTCGATGCCCAGTTCGTTCTTGACTGCGGTGATCCATTCGTCCAGCACGGTCCCATGCTCCCTGATGCGGGCCCGGGCGATGGCGATGTCCTCCCAGGTGTCGCAGTCGAAGGAGGCCAGGGGCCCCGCAGGGACCCGGGTGGGGCGGAGGGCGCGCGTGAGTCCGCGCAGCGGCAGGTTCGCGAGGCCGTCGTGGTCCGCGGTGAGCCGGGCGAGTTCGCGGCGGAGCGGGCCGGACCGGTAGGCGGCGACCAGCGGCTGGTCCCGGCCTTCCGCGTCGGCGAGCAGGGCGACCTCGGCCTCGGGGGCCGCGGCGAGGGCGTCGAGGAGGTGCAGGACGGTGGCGGCGTCGAGGAAGGGGAGGTCCGCGGAGAGGACGAGGAGGACGTCGGCCTCCGTCTGCCGCGCCCCGGCGTCGAGGGCGGCCAGCGGGCCACCGCCGGGAGGGTCCTCCCTGGTCCAGCGGACCGGACGGACGGTCGGGCGCGGGTCTCCGACGACCACGGTCCGGCCGGCGTCGGAGCAGACCGCGAGCACCCGGTCGAGCAGCGTCCGGCCCCCGACCCGTACCCCGGGTTTGTCGGAACCGCCGAGACGCCGGGCGGCTCCCCCGGCGAGCACGACGGCGTCGTATGCGGTGGTCACCCCAGCAGTATGGGCCGAGGGGCCATGGACGTCCGGCCCGTCCCACGGAGGGAGACGGGCCGGACGATCCGTCAGACCGTACGGAGCAGGACCGCGGGCTGTTCGACGCAGTCCGCGACGTACCGCAGGAAGCCGCCCGCCGTGCCGCCGTCGCAGACGCGGTGGTCGAAGGTGAGCGAGAGCTGCACCACCTGACGGACGGCCAGTTCGCCCTGGTGCACCCAGGGCTTGGGGATGATCCGCCCGACGCCGAGCATGGCGGCCTCGGGGTGGTTGATGATCGGCGTGGAGCCGTCGACCCCGAACACCCCGTAGTTGTTCAGGGTGAACGTGCCGCCGGTCAGATCGGCCGGGGTCAGCGCGGACTGCCGGGCGGCCTCCGTCAGCCGGGCGAACTCGGCCGTCAGCGACTCGGCCGTCCGCCGCCCCGCGTCCTTGACCACGGGGACGACCAGGCCGCGCGGGGTCTGGGCGGCGAAGCCGAGGTGCACGGACGGCAGCCGGACGATCTCCCGGGCGGCGGTGTCCACCGTGGAGTTGAGCTCGGGGAACCGGTCCAGGGCGTGGACGCAGATCCGGGCGAGGAGCGCGAGCAGCGAGATCTTCGGCCCGCCCGCCGCGTTCATCGCCGCCCGCGCCGCCATCAGCTCGGTCGCGTCGGCGTCGACCCAGCAGGTCGCGTCCGGGATCTCCGTACGGCTCCGGGACAGCTTGTCCGCCACCGCGCCCCGGATCCCGCGCAGCGGAATCCGCTCGCCGGCCGCCGCGACGGGAGCCGCGACCGGGCTCGGGGCGGGCGCCGGGGCGGCGACCGGCCGTTCGAGGGCCGCGATGGCGAGCTCCACGTCGGCCCGCAGGATCAGCCCCTCGGGACCCGACCCGCGCACCTCGCGCAGGTCGATCCCCCGGTCCCTGGCCAGCTTCCGCACGAGCGGCGAGATGACGGGCACCGGGCCCGCGTGCCCGTCGGACACAGGGGCCGGGACGGCCACGGGCGCCGGAGCGGCGACGGGAGCGGCGACCGGCGTTTGGGCGCCGACCGGCTGCTGTGCGGCGACCGGGTTCGTGTGCCGGACCCGGCGGCGGCGGGCGGCGGGCTCGGCCGTGCCGTACCCGACCAGCACGTTGCCCGAGTACTCCGAGGAGACGGCCTCGGCGGCCGTGGGAGCCGCTTCGGGAGCCGCCTCCGCGAGCTCCTCGGGCGCGCCCGTGCCGCCGACGGCAACCGTCAGGAGCGGCGCGCCGACGGGCAGTTCGGTGCCCTCCTCGCCGTACCGGGCGGTGACGACACCGCCGTACGGGCAGGGCACCTCGACCATGGCCTTGGCCGTCTCGACCTCGACGACCGGCTGGTCGATGGCGACGACGTCGCCGACGGCGACCAGCCAGCGCACGATCTCGGCCTCGGTGAGTCCCTCACCGAGGTCCGGCAGCTTGAACTCCAGCACCTGGGCCATCAGTTCCCCGCTTCCCACTGCAGCCGCGCCACCGCGTCGAGGACCCGGTCCACGCCGGGCAGGTGGTGCCGTTCCAGCATCGGCGGCGGATACGGGATGTCGAAGCCCGCGACCCGCAGCACCGGTGCCTCCAGGTGGTGGAAGCAGCGCTCGGTCACCCGGGCGGCGATCTCCGCGCCGGGGCCGCCGAAGCCGGTCGACTCGTGGACGACGACCGCGCGGCCGGTGCGCCGCACCGAGGCGCAGACGGTCTCGTCGTCGAAGGGCACGAGGGAGCGGACGTCGACGACCTCCAGGTCCCAGCCCTCGGCCTGGGCGGCCTCGGCGGCCTCCAGGCAGACCGGCAGCGAGGGGCCGTAGGTGATCAGGGTGGCGCCGGTGCCCCGGCGCCGTACGACGGCCTTGCCGATCGGCTCGACGGGCGCGGGCGCCTCGGGGGACCAGTCGGACTTGGACCAGTAGAGCCGCTTGGGCTCCAGGAAGACCACCGGGTCGTCGGAGGCGATGGCCGCGCGCAGCAGCCCGTAGGCGTCCTCGACGGTGGCCGGGGTGACGACGTGCAGCCCCGGGGTGGCCGTGTAGTAGGCCTCGGAGGAGTCGCTGTGGTGCTCGACGCCGCCGATGCCGCCGCCGTACGGGACGCGGATGACGATCGGCATCGGCAGCGCGCCGCGGGTGCGGTTGCGCATCTTCGCCACGTGCGAGAGCAGCTGCTCGAACGCCGGGTAGGCGAAGGCGTCGAACTGCATCTCGACGACCGGCCGCAGGCCGTACATGGCCATGCCGACGGCCGCGCCGAGGATGCCGGCCTCGGCCAGCGGCGTGTCCGTACAGCGGTCCTCGCCGAACTCCTTGGCGAGCCCGTCGGTGACCCGGAAGACGCCGCCGAGGGTGCCGACGTCCTCACCCATCACGTGGACGGTCGGGTCCTCGGCCATCGCGTCGCGCATGGCGCGCTGGAGCGCCTGCGCCATCGTGGCCGGCTTGGCCTTCCCGGCGGCCTTGGCCGCCGCGGGGCCGGTCGTCGCGGTCGTCATCACGCCTCACCCTCGGCTTCGAGCTCGGCGCGCAGCTGCGCCGCCTGTTCGCGCAGCTGCGTCGTCTGCTCGGCGTACACGTGGGAGAAGAGCTCCATCGGGTCGAGCACCGGGTCGGCGTTCATCCGTTCGCGCAGCTCCGCCGCCATCGTCTCGGCGGCCTCCGCCGCCGCGCGCCGGCCGTCCTCGTCGAGCAGGCCGCGCTCGGTCAGTTCCCGTTCGAGGAGCAGGATCGGGTCGTGTGCCCGCCAGGTCTCGACCTCGCCGGCCGTCCGGTAGCGGGTGGCGTCGTCGGCGTTGGTGTGGGCGTCGATCCGGTAGGTGACGGCCTCGACCAGGGTGGGGCCGCCGCCGCGCCGGGCGCGGGCCACAGCCTCGGTCAGCACCTGGTGGACGGCGACCGCGTCGTTTCCGTCGACGAGCCGGCCCGGCATCCCGTATCCGACGGCCTTGTGGGCGAGGGAGGGGGCGGCGGTCTGCTTGGCGAGCGGCACGGAGATCGCGAAGCCGTTGTTCTGGACGAAGAAGACCACGGGGGCCTGCCAGACGGCCGCGAAGTTCAGGGCCTCGTGGAAGTCGCCCTCGCTGGTGCCGCCGTCGCCGACCATGGCGAGCGCGACGACGTCGTCGCCCTTGAGCCGGGCGGCGTGGGCGAGGCCCACGGCGTGCGGGAGCTGGGTGGCGAGCGGGGTGCAGAGCGGCGCGATGCGGTGCTCGCGCGGGTCGTACCCGGTGTGCCAGTCGCCGCGCAGCAGGGTCAGCGCCTGTACGGGGTCGAGGCCGCGGGCGACGGCCGCCAGCGTGTCGCGGTACGAGGGGAAGAGCCAGTCCCGCTCCTCCAGGGCGAGGGCGGCGGCGATCTCGCACGCCTCCTGGCCGGTGGTGGACGGGTACACGGCGAGCCGGCCCTGCTTGGTGAGCGCGGTGGCCTGCGTGTTGTACCGGCGGCCGCGGATCAGCTCCGCGTACAGCCGCAGCAGCAGCGCGGGGTCGGCGTCGGCCACGGCGTCCGTGCCGAGCACGCGCAGCGGCTCGGCGTCGGGCAGCAGCGGGGCGGGGTCGGTACGCGGCTGCCACGCCGGCGGCGGGGTGGGCCGGTAGGCGTCGACGGCAGCGGGCGGCTCTTGGACTGTCGAACTGCGCTGTTGCAACGAGTCCACCTCCTCGTGGGAGCGGGCATAAGACCCGAAGGCGGGTGGCGCGAGTGTGGCGCGCCTCACCTACCGATTGTTCGGTCGTGGAGGCATTTTGGCTACAGGCACCTCCAGCCTGTGGACAAACGGTTCTCCACAGCTTGGGATAAGGGCAGGTCGTCCACCGGAGAGAGGCGGGGGCACATGGCGGATGAACAAATGGCCGAGGACTGGGAGCAGATCGTCGCGCCGGGACCGGCGACGGGACTCCCGGGGCCTCCGGCGCGCCCCCTGGACGCCATCGACCGCGACATCCTGCGCATCCTGCAGACGGACGGTCGCGCCTCGATCCGCTCCGTGGCCGAGCGGGTGCACGTCTCCCGGGCCAACGCGTACGCGAGGATCAACCGGCTCATCGACGACGGGGTGATCCGCGGCTTCAGCGCGCGCGTGAACCACGAGCGGGCGGGGCACGGCGCCTCCGCCTACATCACGCTCAAGATCGTCCAGAATTCCTGGCGGACCGTGCGCGAGCAGCTCCAGGCGCTGCCGGGAGCCGCGCATATCGCCCTGGTCAGCGGCGATTTCGACGTCCTGCTACTGGTCCACACTCCCGACAACCGGACCCTGCGCGAGCTGGTGCTCACCAAGCTCCAGTCGATCCCCGAGGTCCTCTCCACCCGGACCCTGCTGGTCTTCGAGGAGACCGACCTCGACCCCGACCACCGCGACCGGAGCCGCTGACGGCCCCCACAGGGCCGTACGGGTGATCAGCGGGCGCGCGGGGGCCACGGCGGGGCGGGAACAGGGCCCGGGCCCGCCCACGGGCGCCGGCGGCCCGTACGACGGGGCCGGCGGCCCGTACGAAGGTCTGCGGCACGCACGGCGGCCAGGCGGGCCCGTAGGGCACCGGCGGCCCGCACCACAGCCCCGGCAGGCCCGTATTCCGGCGCCGGCGGCCGTACGGCAGGTCAGCGGGTCGCGCGGAGCCCGTCGAAGGCCAGGTGCGCCACGGTCTCGGCGAGCTGGTCGCGCTCCGCGACCGAGTCCGGGTGCGGCCGGTACCACTCCACCAGCGAGTTGATCATGCCGAAGAGGAGTCGGGTGGCGAGCCGGATGTCCACGTCCGCCCGCAGGTCGCCCTCGGCGGCGGCGGCCTTCAGCAGGTCGGCCACCCGGTGGTCGAACTCGCGGCGCCGTTCCATCGCCCACCGCTCGGTCGCGGTGTTGCCCCGCACGCGCAGCAGCAGCGTCACGTACGGCAGCTCCGCTATCAGCACCTCGACGGTCCGCCGCGTCACGTGCTCGACCCGCTCGACGGCCCGGCCGCTCGATGCCCCCGGCTCGTCGAGGATCGCGAAGAGCCCGTCGAGCGCCCGGCTGACCGCCCGCCGCAGCAGCTCCTCCTTGCCGGACACGTGGTGGTAGATCGAGGACTTCGAGATCCCCGCGGCCTTGGACAGGTGCTCCATGGACGTGCCGTCGTAGCCGCGCTCGTTGAAGATCCGCACCGCGACCGAGAGCAGCGTCTCGGGGGTGTACGTGTCGCGCTTCGCCGTGGTCATCGAGAGTCCTCCTCGTCGGCCTCGGCGCACCGGCGGGCGACCGCCCGGCTCGGCCCGTACCGGCCCGTCGGGTAGCGCTCGTGCAGCGCCGACAGCAGGTCGCAGACGCGCCGGGGCCCCAGCTTCTCCGCCCACTCCAGTGGGCCTGCCGGGTAGTTGACCCCGAGCCGCATCGCCGTGTCCACGTCCTCGGCGGTGGCGACGCCCCGGTCGACCGCGTCGGCCGCCAGATCGGCCAGCATCGCGACCGTACGGGCGACGATCATGCCGGGCACGTCGCCGATCACCGACACCTGTTTGCCCAGCGCCTGGAAGAGCCCCACGGCCTCGGCGAGGGTCTCGGGCGCGGTGCGCCGGCCGGTGGAGAGCACCATCCGGCTCGCGCGCGCGTAGTCGAGGGCGAGGTCGAAGTAGACGATCTCCTCGGGGGAGTACTCGAAGGAGCTCTCGCCGTCCGCGAGACCGAGCAGGCCGCCGCCCGGCAGCTTGATGTGCCCGTCCCCCTTCATGCGACGGACCTTGATCCCCGCCTCCTCGAAGAGCCCCACCAGCGGCTCGGCGGGCCCCAGGTCGCCGGACACGACGATCTTCTCGGGCGCCTCCGCCGGCGGCGCCGTGTGCGGCTCGGGCCGCTCGGCTCCCTCCGCGTACGAGAACCAGCCGTGGCCCGTCTTGCGGCCGAGCCGGCCCGACTCGACGAGCCGCCGCTGCGCGAGCGAGGGCGTGAACTTGGGGTCCTGGTAGAAGGACTCCCAGACCGAGCGGGTGACGGCCTCGTTCACGTCCTGGCCGATGAGGTCGGTCAGCTCGAACGGGCCCATGCGGAAGCCGCCGCACTCGCGCAGGGCGGCGTCGATGGTGGCGGGGTCGGCCGCGCCCTCCTCGAACACCCGCAGCGCCTCCGCGTAGAAGGGGCGGGCGACCCGGTTCACGATGAAGCCCGGGGTGTCCGCGCAGCGCACCGGCGTCTTGCCCCAGCCCCGCACCGTCTCGTACGCGCGCGTGGCGACGTCCGCGTCGGTGGCGAAGCCGCTGACGACCTCGACGAGGGGGAGCAGCGGCGCGGGGTTGAAGAAGTGCAGTCCGACGAACCGGCCGGGGAGGCGCAGCCCTCCCGCGATGGCGGTGACGGAGAGGGAGGAGGTGTTCGTGGCGAGGACGGTGTCGTCGCCGACGATCTTCTCCAGGTCGGCGAAGAGCCGCTGCTTGATGTCGAGGTTCTCGACGATCGCCTCGATCACGAGGGCGGAGTCGGCGAGCTCGGCGGGGTCCTCCGCCGCGTACAGCCGGCCGACGGCCGCTTCGCGCGCGGCGGCGTCGAGGCGCCCCTTCTCGACGAGCCGGTCCAGGCGCGCGGTCAGGGCGGCGACGGCTTCGGCGGCCCGGCCGGGGGCGCTGTCGTAGAGGCGCACGGGATGGCCCGCGACCAGGGCGACCTGGGCGATGCCCTGGCCCATGGTTCCGGTGCCGACCACGGCGACGGTGCGGTCCCGGCCCACGGCGGCGGTCTCACTGGCGGTCACGTCGTCGCTCCCCCTGACGGTCACGTTGGCGCTCATAGGAGTGATCCTCCCCGATGGGTTTTCCACAGGATCGACGGACCCCCTTGTCCCGACCGATCGTTCGGTTACTCTAACTCCGTACGCGTCTCCCTGCCCAGCTCGACGAGGAGTTGGTCCATCCCATGGCCATCGCTCAGCTGACCACCGACCGTCTGGCCGAGAAGCACCGGTCCACGCTCGACCAGGCACTCGACACCATCCGCAGTCGTGCCTACTGGTCGCCGCACCCCGAGCACCCGAAGGCGTACGGCGCGGACGGCTCGCTCGACGCCGCGGCCGGCCTCGCCGCCCACCAGGCCCTGCTGAACACCCGCTTCGAGCTCGACCAGCCGGGCACGGACGGCTGGACCGGTGGCGAGACCTCGCCGTTCGGCCCGTCCCTGGGCATCGAGTACCCGCACGCCGACATCGACGTGCTGCTCCCCGCCATGCGCGCGGGCATGGCCGCCTGGCGGGACGCCGGCGCCGAGACCCGTGCCCTGGTCTGCCTGGAGATCCTCGCCCGGATCTCCGCCCGCACCCACGAGTTCGCCCACGCCGTCATGCACACCAGCGGTCAGGCGTTCATGATGGCGTTCCAGGCCGGCGGCCCGCACGCCCAGGACCGCGGCCTCGAGGCCGTGGCGTACGCGTACGCGGAGCAGACCCGCACCCCCGCCGGCCGGGCCGGCTGGTCCAAGCCTCAGGGCAAGCGCGACCCCCTGGAGCTCAGCAAGGAGTTCACCCCGGTCGGTCGCGGCATCGCCCTGATGATCGGCTGCAACACCTTCCCCACGTGGAACGGCTACCCGGGCCTGTTCGCCTCGCTCGCGACCGGCAACCCGGTCCTGGTCAAGCCGCACCCGCGCGCGGTCCTGCCGCTCGCGCTCACCGTCCGGGTCGCCCGCGAGGTGCTCGCCGAGGCCGGCTTCGACCCGAACCTGGTGGCGCTCGCCGTCGAGCGCCCGGGCGAGGGCATCGCCAAGACCCTGGCCGTGCGTCCGGAGATCCGGATCATCGACTACACGGGCTCGACCGAGTTCGGCGACTGGCTGGAGGAGAACGCCCGCCAGGCGCAGGTCTACACCGAGAAGGCCGGCGTCAACACGGTCGTGGTCGACTCCACCGCCGACTACAAGGGGATGCTGTCCAACCTGGCGTTCTCGCTGTCCCTGTACAGCGGCCAGATGTGCACCACCCCGCAGAACCTGCTGATCCCCCGCGACGGCATCACCACCGACCAGGGCCCCAAGTCGTACGACGAGGTCGTCGCCGACCTCGCGACCGCGGTCGGCGGCCTGCTCGGCGACGACGCCCGGGCGAACGGCCTGCTCGGCGCCCTGGTCAACCCGGACGTGAAGGCCCGCCTCGAGGCCGCCGCCGGTCTCGGCGAGGTGGCGCTCGCCTCCCGCGAGGTGGTCAACCCGGAGTACCCGGACGCCGTGGTCCGCACCCCGGTCATCGTGAAGCTGGACGGCTCCAAGCCGGACGCCCAGGCCGCGTACTTCTCGGAGTGCTTCGGCCCGGTCTCCTTCGCCGTCTCGGTGGACTCCACCGCCGACGCCCTGGAGCTGCTCCGCCGCACGGTCCGCGAGAAGGGCGCCATGACCGTCGGCGCCTACACGACCTCGGCGGACACCGAGCGCGCGGTGGAGGAGGTCTGCCTGGAGGAGTCGGCGCAACTGTCGCTGAACCTCACGGGCGGCGTGTTCGTCAACCAGACGGCCGCGTTCTCCGACTTCCACGGCTCCGGCGGCAACCCGGCGGCGAACGCGGCGCTGTGCGACGGTGCCTTCGTCTCCAACCGCTTCCGGGTGGTGGAGGTCCGCCGCCAGGCCTGACCCGGCGGCCGGTGCGGGGGCCCTCAGGGCCTCCGCACCCCCCTCAGGGGGTCTCGATCTCCGCGTACCGCTGCACCCACGCGTGCATGGCGATGGCGGCGGCGGCCCCCGCGTTGATCGACCGGGTCGAACCGAACTGGGCGATCGAGCAGACCATCTCCACGTGCGCGCGGGCCTCCTCGGTGAGACCGGGGCCCTCCTGCCCGAAGAGCAGCACACAGCGGCGGGGCAGCACGGTCCGCTCCAGCGGCACGGCGCCGGGCAGGTTGTCGATCCCGATGACGGGCAGGCCCTCGGCAGCCGCCCACGAGGTCAGCGACTCGGTGTCCTGGTGGTGCCGCACGTGCTGGTAGCGGTCGGTGACCATGGCGCCGCGCCGGTTCCAGCGCCGCCGGCCCACGATGTGGACCTCCTTCGCCAGGAACGCGTTGGCGGTCCGCACCACCGACCCGATGTTGAAGTCGTGGCCCCAGTTCTCGACCGCCACGTGGAAGTCGTGGCGCCGGGTGTCGAGGTCGGCGACCACCGCCTCCTGCGTCCAGTACCGGTAGCGGTCCACGACATTGCGCCGGTCGCCTCCGGCGAGCAGCTCGGGGTCGTACCGCTCGCCCTCGGGCCACGGCCGCGGGTGCGGCCCGACGCCGACCTCGGGGCCGAACCCCTCGTCGTACTGGACCGGCTCGGCGGTCTCGGCCCGCGCGGCCGGCTCGGCTCCTGGCTGCTCTTCGGTGGTGCTCACCCGACGAGGGTACGGGGACCGTGTTCCTCACCCGTACGGCGCTGCTCGGGCACCGCCTTCGCGGGAAGCCGCCTCAGGAGCCGGTCCCTGCCCCGTGCCGCCCGGCCGCCGAGTGCCACCAGGAAGGCCGTGGGCAGGAACACCGCGTCGGCGGAGATCATCGCGAGCGAGAAGACCGGCAGCCCGAGGAGCACGGCGATCCCGGCGTGCTCCAGCATCATCACGACCAGCAGGACGTTCTTGACCTTGCGGTTGAAGAGCGTGAACGGGAAGGCGACCTGGACGATCACCGTGCCGTAGGTCAGCAGCATCACCATGACCCCGCTGGCGCCGAGCAGGCCGGAGACGGCGGGCCACGGTGAGAAGTAGTCGAGGTGGAGCGGGTAGAACAGCGCGGTGCCGTCCTGCCAGCGCGAGCCCTGGATCTTGTACCAGCCGGCCGTGGCGTAGATCAGGCAGACCTCGGCCATGATCACGGCGAGGGCGGCGTTGTGCGCGAGGTGCGCGAGGGCGTCGAGCAGGACGCGCGGCTCCCCCGGCGCATTCCGGCACACCACCCACCAGAGCGCGTTCCCGAGCCACAGCACCCACATCAGCACCAGCAGCCACCACTCGCCGGTGACGTCGGCGAACCAGGTGGCGGCCAGGAGGAAACCGCCGAGCACGGTCCACAGCAGCGGACCGACGAGGTCGCGCCGCTCGGGTTCGCCGGCCGCGGCCGCCCGCGCCTCGCGGGCCGCCCGACGGGCGTCGAGGGACCAGACCTGGCCGCAGCGGGTCAGCACGAGGTAGATCGCGACGAGGTGGAGGACGTTGTCGCCGCCGTCGCCCACGAAGACGGAGCGGTTCTGCAGCGAGAGCACCCCGGCCATGAACACCACGGACACGGCCCGGGTGCGCCAGCCCACCAGGAGCAGGCCTGCGGAGAGCACCGCGAGCCCGTAGACCACCTCGAACCAGATCCGCCCGTCCGACCACATGAGCACGGTGAAGGCGTGGTTGCCGGACAGGAGTCGGCGGGCCATGTCCCAGGACCACGGGCCGTCGGGCCCGTACAGCTCCTGCCGGTGCGGAATCTCGCGCAGCAGGAAGAACAGCCAGGTCAGCGCGAAGCCGATCCGCACGATCGCGGTCTGGTACGGGCCGAGGGAACGGCCCGTGACGGTCTGGACGGCCCGGGCGAGCCGCCGGTCGAAGGGTTCCCCCGTACGCGCGCGCGTGGCGGGGGAAGCGCCCGCGGGCCCGTTCACCGGCTTCGGCTCGTTCATCGGCGTCGTCCCGCCCACCGGCGTCGTCCCGCTCACCGGGTTCGGCCCGCTCGTCGGCGTCGTCCCGCCCACCGGCGTCGTCCCGCTCACCGGGTTCGGCCCGTTCACCGGCGTCGGCTCGTTCATCGGCCCGCCTCCGTGCGGCTTCGGTCGGTTCCGGCGGGCCGGTCGGCGTCGGTGACCCGCCACCACGGGAGGTCGCGGTGGGACGGGGTGGCGTCGGTCTTCTCGGTGCTCCACTCGGGGGCAGGCACGGGGCGGGTGACGGTGCGCAGCTGGACGCGCCGCACGTCGGAGCCCTGGAGCGACGGGACGGAGTCCAGGCGGAGCAACGCGATCCGGTGGATGTACCGCTCCGAGAGGCGGCCGCGCAGCCCGTTGGGGCGGTTGTCGTCGGTGTGCGAGCCCCGGTAGAAGTCCACCGCCCGGCGGAGCTCGTTCTGCTGCGCGTGGCTGGGGACCGGGTTGTGGCGGATCGCCGTGATGTCCTGGGCGGTCAGGTCGATCCAGTCGGTGGTGCGGAGCTCCCCACCCTCGCCGGCGATCTCGGCGCGCACCTCCACGGAGAGGTTCTGCTGGAGCGGGTTCGGGGCGAAGAGCTTCCAGTTCTGTTCGAACTCGGGGTAGATCCAGTCGTCGACGGCCTGGCCGTGCCGCTGGGTCAGCGTGTTGGACGGCGCCACGTGCAGGAACACCATCGCCAGGTGGACGAGGGCGAACACCCCGACGACGGCGAGCGCCACGGCGACCGCGACCTGGTACGGCAGCGACAGGGCCGCGATCCCGGTGCCGTGCCCGGCCCCTGCGCCCTCTCCCCGGTGTTCCGCTTCCTCGGGTCCGGGCCGGTCGTCGCCCGCCTCGACCGCGTCCATTTCCACGTACGGGTCCATCCCGATCCGACCCCCAACGGCCCACCTCGGTCCATCACAGGGTTGACACCATACGGGCCGCCGACTCACCATTGAAGAGATTCAACCGAACGATCGGTCGGTAGGGGGTTCGATGACCGCAGTGACGGCAGGGACGGCAGCGAGCACGGGCACGCCCGGTGGCTCGGACGCGGCCGTGGCGGCGGAGCAGGCCGCTTACGAGGCCGTGTTCGACGCCGCCGTGGCCGCCGACGAGCGGATCGAGCCGCGCGACTGGATGCCCGAGGCGTACCGCGCCTCGCTCGTCCGGCAGATCGCGCAGCACGCCCACTCCGAGATCATCGGCATGCAGCCGGAGGCCAACTGGATCACCCGCGCGCCCTCGCTGCGGCGCAAGGCGATCCTCATGGCCAAGGTCCAGGACGAGGCCGGCCACGGCCTGTACCTGTACAGCGCGGCGGAGACCCTCGGCACCAGCCGCGACGAGCTGCTCGACAAGCTCCACTCCGGCCGCCAGAAGTACTCCTCGATCTTCAACTACCCCACGCTGACCTGGGCCGACGTCGGCGCCATCGGCTGGCTGGTGGACGGCGCCGCGATCACCAACCAGGTCCCGCTGTGCCGCTGCTCCTACGGGCCGTACGCCCGCGCGATGGTCCGCGTCTGCAAGGAGGAGTCCTTCCACCAGCGACAGGGGTACGAGGCCCTGCTCGCCCTCTCCCGCGGCACCGAGGCGCAGCACGCCATGGCGCAGGACGCGGTGGACCGCTGGTGGTGGCCCTCGCTGATGATGTTCGGCCCGCCGGACGCCGAGTCGACCCACACCGCCCAGGCGATGGACTGGAAGATCAAGCGCCACACCAACGACGAGCTGCGCCAGCGGTTCGTCGACATCGCCGTGCCCCAGGCGGAGGCCCTCGGACTCACCCTCCCGGACCCCGAGCTGCGGTGGAACGAGGAGCGCGGGCACTACGACTTCGGACCGATCGACTGGACCGAGTTCTGGGACGTCCTCAAGGGGAACGGCCCCTGCAACGACCAGCGGCTGAGCAAGCGGCGCCAGGCCCACGAAGACGGCGCCTGGGTCAGGGAAGCAGCCGCGGCCTACGCGGAGAAGCACACCGGCACGCACGGAGAGGCACAGGCATGACGAGCGACGGTTGGCCGCTGTGGGAGGTGTTCGTGCGCTCCCGCCGCGGACTGTCCCACACCCACGCGGGCAGTCTCCACGCGCCCGACGCGGAGATGGCCCTGCGCAACGCCCGCGACCTGTACACCCGCAGGAGCGAGGGCGTGTCGATCTGGGTCATCCCCTCCGCGGCGATCACCGCCTCCTCGCCGGACGAGAAGGACCCCTTCTTCGAGCCCTCCGCGGACAAGCCCTACCGCCACCCGACCTTCTACGAGATCCCGGAGGGGGTGAAGCACCTGTGAGCACCCCGACGACGCACGCGTCCGCCTCGTTCACCGGTGCCGCCCTCGCCCTCGGCGACGACGCCCTCGTCCTCTCCCACCGCCTGGGGGAGTGGGCCGGCGCCGCCCCCGTCCTGGAGGAGGAGGTCGCCCTGGCCAACATCGCCCTCGACCTCCTCGGCCAGGCCCGCGTCCTGCTCTCGCTCGCCGGCGACGAGGACGAACTCGCGTACCTCCGCGAGGAGCGCTCCTTCCGGAACGTCCAGCTGGTCGAACAGCCCAACGGCGACTTCGCCCACACCATCGCCCGGCAGCTGTACTTCTCCACCTACCAGCGGCTCCTGTACGGACAGCTGGCCGCCGGCGACGGCCCCTTCGCCGGCCTGGCCGCGAAGGCCGTCAAGGAGGTCGCGTACCACCAGGACCACGCCGAGCACTGGACCCTGCGCCTCGGCGACGGCACCGCCGAGAGCCACGACCGGATGCAGCGCGCGTGCGACGCCCTGTGGCGGTACACCGGCGAGCTGTTCCAGCCCGTCGACGGCCTCGACCTGGACCACGCGGCACTGGAGAGCGCCTGGCTCGCCTCGGTCACCGACGTCCTCGCCCGGGCCACGCTCACCGTGCCCGGCGGGCCGCGCACCGGCGCCTGGGCGGCCGGAGCGGGCCGACAGGGCCTGCACACCGAGTCCTTCGGCCGGATGATCGCCGAGATGCAGCACCTGCACCGCAGCCACCCGGGTGCGTCGTGGTGACCACGACCGCCCTGGAAGAGGAACTGAGCCGCATCGCCGGCGCGGTCCTCGACCCCGAGATGCCCGTCCTCACCCTGGAGGAACTCGGCGTCATGCGGGGCGTCCAGGTCCTCGGCCCCGGCCGCGTCGAGGTCGCCCTCACCCCGACCTACACGGGCTGCCCGGCGATCGAGGCCATGTCCTCCGACATCGAGCGCGCGCTCCACGAGCACGGCGTGCCGGAGGTCTCCGTCGTCACCGTCCTCGCGCCCGCGTGGTCCACCGACGACATCAGCGAGGAAGGCCGGCGCAAGCTCGCCGAGTTCGGCATCGCCCCGCCCCGCCCCCAGGGCCCCGCGGGCGGCCCCGTGCCGCTGACCCTCGCGATCCGCTGCCCCCACTGCGGCTCCACCGAGACCGAGCTGCTCAGCCGCTTCTCGTCCACGGCGTGCAAGGCACTGCGCCGCTGCACCGCCTGCCGCGAACCGTTCGACCATTTCAAGGAGTTGTAGATGGCGTCCTCAGGCTCCGGGCGGGCCGGATTCCAGCCGCTCCGGGTGAGCGGGGTCGAGCGGCTCACGGACGACTCCGTGGCCGTCGCCTTCGCGGTCCCGCCCGAACTCCACGACACCTACCGCCACCTCCCCGGCCAGCACCTCGCCCTGCGGCGCACCGGCGAGCAGGGCGAGGAGATCCGGCGCACGTACTCGATCTGCGCCCCCGCGGCCCCGGCCGGCGAAGCCCCCGTCCTGCGCGTCGGCATCCGGCTGGTCGACGGCGGCTCGTTCTCGACGTACGCGCTCAAGGAACTGGCCGTCGGCGACGTCGTCGAGGTCATGGAGCCCATGGGCCGCTTCACGCTCGCGCCGCGCCCCGGCCACTTCGCGGCCGTCGTGGGCGGCAGCGGCATCACCCCGGTCCTCTCGATGGCCGCCACCCTGCTCGCCCGTGAGCCGGAGGCCCGGTTCTGCCTGGTGCGGAGCGACCGCACCGCCGCGTCCACGATGTTCCTCGACGAGGTCGCCGACCTCAAGGACCGCTACCCGGACCGCTTCCAGCTGGTCACCGTGCTCTCCCGGGAGGAGCAGCAGGCGGGTCTGCCGTCCGGCCGCCTGGACCGCGAGCGGCTGGCGGGGCTGCTGCCCGCGCTGCTGCCGGTCGGCGAGATCGACGGCTGGTTCCTCTGCGGCCCGTTCGGGCTCGTCCAGGGCGCCGAGCAGGCCCTGCGCGGCCTCGGGGTGGACCGCTCCCGGATCCACC
Organism: Streptomyces sp. LMG1-1-1.1; assembly: GCF_040815545.1. NCBI lineage: Bacteria > Bacillati > Actinomycetota > Actinomycetes > Kitasatosporales > Streptomycetaceae > Streptomyces > Streptomyces sp. LMG1-1-1.1. The sequence continues at coordinate 417,071 of NZ_JBFPNH010000021.1, forward strand.
AGGAGATCTTCCACGTCGACGACGGCTCCGCACCGGCCGCGGCCCCGGCGGCCGACGCCCCCGCGCACGCCACGCTCACCGCGACCCTCCACGGCCGTTCCGGCACCTGGCCGGTCGACCGGGGCGAGACGCTGCTCGAGACGGTGCTCCGGGCCCGGGCCGACGCTCCGTACGCCTGCAAGGGCGGGGTGTGCGGCACCTGCCGGGCCTTCGTCGTCGGCGGAGAGGTGCGGATGGACCGCAACTTCGCCCTGGAACCGGACGAGACCGACGCCGGTTACGTCCTGGCCTGCCAGTCCCACCCCGTCACCGCGGACGTGGAGCTGGACTTCGACCGCTGACACCGGCAGCTGACACCGGCCGCCGGCGACGACCGCCGACCCCGCCCGCCGACAACGACCGTTGGGACCGGCGACCGCTGACACCGGCCGCCGACTCCGGTGGCCGGTGAAGTGCCTGCGCCGCCATTCCCTTCGCCTAGAACCTGTTCTATCTTGACGGTCCGTCAGGAGCACCAGGGCTGCGACGGGTTCGGCAGCGGGTACGGCAACGGGAGGGCAGGGCAGTGGACTTCACCTTCACCGAAGAGCAGCAGGCGGCCGCCGAGGCGGCCAAGGCGGTCTTCTCGGACGTCGTACCCGACGCGGTACCCAGCCCCGCCCTCACACCGGGTGCCGTGTCCGACGACTTCGACCGGCCGCTCTGGTCCCGCCTCGCCGCCGCCGACCTGCTCGGCCTCGTCCTGGCCCCCGAGCACGGCGGCGCCGGCCTCGACGCCGTCGCGCTCTGCCTCGTCCTGCGCGAGGCCGCCCGCGTCCTGGCCCGTGTCCCGCTCCTGGAGACCAGCGCGGTCGCCATGACCATCGAGCGGTACGCCGACCCGGAGACGGCCGCCGCCCTGCTCCCCCGTGTCGGGCGCGGCGAACTCGTCCTCACCGCCGCCTCCCAGGGGCGCACCGGCCACGACTCCGCCGACCTTGCCGTCACCGCCCGCCGCGACGGCACCGGCTGGCTCCTCGACGGCCTCCAGACCGCCGTCCCGTGGGCCCACGGCTCCGACCTCATCGCCGTCCCCGCACACACCTCCGACGGCCGCGCCGTCGTCGCCCTGCTGCCCCGGACCCACGAAGGCCTCGGCCTCACCGAGCAGTACTCCACCAGCGGCGAACTCCTCGCCCAAATACGGCTCGACGACGTCCGCCTCACGGCCGCCGACGTCATCGACGCCGACGGCGCCTGGGAACAGCTGCGCGCGATCCTCACCACCGGCACCTGCGCGCTCGCCCTCGGCCTCGGCGAGGCCGTCCTCACCATGACGAGCCAGTACACCGGCAAGCGCGAGCAGTTTGGCCACCCCGTGGCCACCTTCCAGTCCGTCGCCGTGCAGACCGCCGACCGCTACATCGACCTGCGCGCCATGGAAGCCACCCTCTGGCAGGCCGCCTGGCGCGTCTCCACCGGGGCCGACGGGGCGCTCCCCGCCGCCGGGGACATCGCCGTCGCGAAGATCTGGGCGTCCGAAGGCGTACGACGCGTGGTGCAGACCGCCCAGCACCTGCACGGGGGCTTCGGCGCCGACACCGACTACCCCCTGCACCGCTACCACGCCTGGGCCAAGCACCTCGAACTGTCCCTCGGCCCCGCCGCCGCCCACGAGGAGGCCCTGGGCGACCTCCTGGCCGCCCACCCTCTCGGCTAGGGGATGTCCGGCCCGATCGGCGGGAGTCCCCCGGAGGGGCCGCCAGCTCGGTCAGGGCCGGACGGGCCCTGGCACGGGGTCAGCGGACGAAGGCCGCGCCGCCGTCCTCCGACACCATCGGGCGGCCGACGCCGGCCCAGTCGAGCATCCCGCCGTCGACGTTCACCGCGTCGATGCCCTGCTGCACCAGGTACTGCGTGACCTGGGCGGAACGGCCGCCGACCCGGCACATCACATAGGCGCGACCGCGCTCGGCCACGGCCTCGGTCACCTCACCGAAGCGGGCGACGAAGTCGCTCATGGGAACGTGCAGCGCACCCTCGACATGACCGGCCTCCCACTCGTCGTCCTCCCTGACGTCCAGCACCAGGGCATCGACCGGCACGGAAGCCGCGTCCACCGAGGGCAGCGGGGAGAAATTCATGGGAACGGCCTTCTCTCGTCAGTACCGCCCGAGCGGTCTCGAGCGCACGGAAAACCTACTCCACCAGCCCCGCCAGCTGGGCCTCCCGCTCGGAAACCTGCGCGAGCAGCTGCTCGGCGATCTCCTCCAGGAGCCGGTCCGGATCGTCCGGCGCCATCCGCAGCATCGCGCCGATCGCGCTCTCCTCCAGCTCCCGCGCCAGGGCCGACAGCATGTCCTTGCGCTCCGCCAGCCACTCCAGGCGCGCGTACAGCTCCTCGCTCTCGCTGAGCCGCTGCTCGGCCGGCACCGGTCCGGCCTCCCACTCGGCGGACAGCTCGCGCAGGAGCGCCTCGTCGCCCCGGGCGTAGGCGGCGTTCACCCGGGTGATGAACTCCTCCCGCCGCTTCCGCTCGTCCTCCTCGCGGGCCAGGTCGGGGTGGGCCTTGCGGGCCAGCTCGCGGTAGAGCCTGCGCGCCTCCTCGCCGGGCCGGACCCGCTTCGGCGACTGCACGGGACGGTCGGTGAGCATCGCGGCGGCCTCGGGGGAGAGGCCGTCGGAGTCGATCCAGTCGTGGAACAGCTCCTCCACCCCCGGCATCGGCATGACCGCGGCCCGCGCCTCCTGCGCCTTCCGCAGGTCCTCCGGGTCCCCGCTGCGCGCCGCCCGGGCCTCGGCGATCCGCGCGTCGAGCTCGTCGAGCCGCGCGTACACCGGACCGAGCTTCTGGTGGTGCAGCCGCGAGAAGTTGTCCACCTCGACCCGGAAGGTCTCCACGGCGATCTCGAACTCGATCAGCGCCTGCTCGGCCACCCGCACGGCCTGTTCGAGACGCGCCTCGGGCCGCTCGTCCCCGGGTCCCTCGTTCTTGCCCTGGTCCACGCTCACGTCCACGCCCGCCCAGTCCTCGTTCCGCCTCGTCCCGTCCAGCCTACGGTCCTCACACGCCCCGCTCCGCCACGGTGCGACCGGTGCGGATCGCGGTGAGGAGGTCGGCGTGATCGGCCTCGGTGCGGTCCGCGTAACCGACCGCGAAGGTCGCCATGGCGTCGTCCAGCTCCTCGTTCTTCCCGCAGTAGCCGGCTATCAGGCGCGGGTCGGCGCTGTGGGCGTGGGCCCGGGCGAGCAGGGCGCCGGTCATCCGGCCGTAGTCGTCGACCTCGTCGGCGGTGAGGGCGGCGGGGTCGACGCTGCCCTTGCGGTTGCGGAACTGGCGCACCTGGAAGGGGCGCCCGTCGACCGTGGTCCAGCCGAGCAGGATGTCGCTCACGACCTGCATGCGCTTCTGTCCGAGGACCACCCGCCGGCCCTCGTGGCCGGGGTCGGGCGCGGGGAAGGCGGCGGGCAGGTGGGGGAGCAGCGCCGACGGCCGGGCCTCCTTGACCTGGAGCACCAGCGGCTCGCCCCGGTGGTCGAGGAGCAGCACGACGTAGGAGCGGGTGCCGACGCTGCCGGTGCCGACGACCCGGAAGGCGACGTCGTGGACGGCGTACCGCGCGAGGAGCGGCAGCCGGTCCTCGGACACGGTCTCCAGGTACGCGCCGAGGGAGAGGGCGACCTCGGCCGCCTCGGCGTCGGGGACCCGGCGCAGCACCGGGGGCGCGTCGACGAACCGGCGGCCGCCGCACTCCGCGTCGGTGACGGCCTCGGTCGACCGGGCGGCGAAGCGGGCGCTGGTGTTCTTGCGGGCCTTGGCGGAGACCCGCTCCAGGGTGCCGAGGAGGTCGCGGGCGTCGGTGTGGGAGACGAGCTCCTCGTCGGCGATGGCGTTCCAGGCGTCGTGTGCGGGGAGCCGGGCGAGCAGGCGCATGGTGCGCCGGTACGCGCCGACGGTGTCGAAGGCGGCGGCCCGGCAGGTCTCCTCGCTCGCGCCGACCTCGCGTCCGGCGAGGACGAGGGAGGTGGCGAGCCGCTTGAGGTCCCATTCCCAGGGGCCGACGACGGTCTCGTCGAAGTCGTTGAGGTCCATGACGAGTCGGCCGCGGGCGTCGCCGTAGAGGCCGAAGTTGGCGGCGTGGGCGTCGCCGCACAGCTGGGCGGCTATGCCGGTGACGGGTGTGCCGGCGAGGTCCTGGGCCATCAGTCCGGCGGAGCCGCGGAGGAAGGCGAAGGGGCTCGCCGCCATCCTGCCGACGCGCAGCGGCGCCAGCTCGGGGACCCGGCCCCGGTTCGACTCCTCGACGGCGCGGACGGCGTCGGGGCGGTCGGCGGCGAGGGCGGGCCGGTCGTGCGCGGTGCGCGGGACCGTCTCGCGCAGTCGCCTGCCCAGCTCCTTGGGGGAGGTCCCGCCGCCCGCGTCCGCGCCGGCGGCGGTGCGGCGCGCGAACCCCGGTACGTGCGGGACGCGGGAGCCCGCGGGCCCTCCGTCCGTACCGCGCTGCCCTGGTACGACGACCCTGTTCTCGTCCATGGGACGCCCTCCCCCGATGCGATGGTCCAACATCATTCGGCCCCGACCGTACAGCCGCGTCGGATCGGCCGTCTCCCCCTGTGGACGGGGCCCTGTGGACAACGTGCGCGGGCGGTGCTCAGACCGCGACCGCCTCCTCCATCTCCTCCTCGGTCGCGGCCGGGACCGCCGCCGGGACGTGCGGGTTGTCCACCGGCTTCCGGCGGGCTTCCGTGAGGCCGGCGGTGATGACGAGGGCGATGCCGGCGAGGAGCCAGAGGGAGAGGGTGAGGAGGTGTCCGCCGACCGCGTGCCCGTCGAGGTAGACGTGGCCGCGGACGCCTTCGACGAAGCCGGCGCCGTTCCAGAAGGCGTGCAGCGCACCGAAGAAGCCGGGCTGGAGTTCGGGCCGGTAGATGCCGCCGGAGCTCGTGAAGTTGAGCATGACGAAGAGCACCATGACGCCGAGGGTGGTCCAGCGGCGCAGGAAGGTGTGCAGGCCGACGCCGACGAGCAGGATGCCCGCCGCGTACAGCCAGGACATCGCCCACACCCCGCCGAGCCCCTGGTCGACGAGGTGGAAGACGGGTCCGGCGAAGAGGGTGCCGACGAGGCTGACGACGAGGGACATCCCGGCGGCGAGGAGGACCCTGATCCGCATGGGCAGGACGGCGCCGGCTCCGCCGATGACGGCGACCGAGGCGTACGCGCCGATGCTGAGGGCGACGAGCAGGAAGAAGACGCCCTGGCCCGTGGGGTCGCCGGAGGCGACGGGGGCGACGTCGGTGACCTCGAGCGGGGCGTCCTGGGCGGCCGCGACCTTGGTGAACACCTTCTCGACGGCCATGGCGCTGGTGTCGGAGGAGGCCGAGGCGACGAGCAGCTCGGGCTTCTCGCCGGGTATGTAGGCGCCGAAGCTGTCCTGTGTGCGCAAGGCGCTGACGGCGGTCGCCCGGTCGGCGACGGTACGGACGTCGAGGGCGCCCGCGCCCTTGTCCTGGAGGGTCTGCGCGAGGACCTGGGCGGTGGGGCCCGAGCCGACGACGTCGACGCGCAGATCGTGGGGGGCGGGGGCGTGGAAGGCGCCGAGGTAGGCGAGTCCCATGCCGACGCACATCAGCAGGGGGGTGAGCAGATGTCCGAGGACATGCCGCAACGCACCGGTGGTGTTCGGTCCTGCGGACACGAGACCTCCATGGTTGGCTTTTACAACTAAGTAACCGTTGTACTATACAACTGGAGGGTGGTGACGGGCGAACAGCGCCCCGACCACGGCAAAGGGAGCGCATCATGACCGGCGGCGACACACAGCCACCACGCGAGGCGTCCGTGGACGTCATCCAGCGCGAACTGACGGCCTTCGCCCGCCGGGCCCGCGCCGCGGCGGCCCGGGTCCACCCCGAGCTCCCGCTCGTCTCGTACACGCTCCTCGCGCACATCGAGGAGCAGCGCGGCTGCCGGGCCACCGACCTCGCGGCCCACTACCTGCTGGACAAGTCGACGGTCAGCCGCCAGGTCGCCGGCCTGGAGAAGCTCGGCCTGGTCGAGCGCCGCCCCGCCCCCGACGACCACCGCGTCCACGTCCTGCACCCCACCGAGGCGGGCTCCAGGATCCTCGCCTCGGCCCAGACCAGCCGCCTCGCCGCCTACCAGGAACGCCTCAAGGACTGGTCGGCCGACGACCTCGCCCACTTCGCCGCCTACCTGCTCCGCTACAACGCCGCGGGCACCGGCGGCCTCCCCGGCGTCCCCCCGGGCTGACGCACCCCCGCCGGGCGCCTACAGCCCCGGCGTCCCGCGGCTACAGCCCCGCGTCCCGCGCCAGCAGCGCCGCCTGGACGCGGTTCTCGCAGTCCAGCTTGGCCAGGATCCGGCTCACATACGTCTTCACCGTGGCCTCGCTCATGTGCAGCCGCCTGCCCGCGTCCGCGTTGGACAGCCCCTCGCCGAGCAGCGCCAGCACATCGCGCTCCTTCTCGCTCAGCGCCGCGACCCGCCCCCGCGCCTGCTCGGCGCGGGCGGCCTCCCGGCTCGTGGCGAGCCGCTCCACGACGTGCCGGGTCGCCGCCGGCGACAGATACGCGTCACCCGCCGCGGCCGCCCGCACCGCCCCGATCAGCTCGGCCGGCGCCGTGTCCTTGAGCAGGAACCCTGCACCGCCGTGCTCCAGCGCCCGCAGCACGTTCTCCCGCTCCCCGAAGGTCGTCAGGACGATCACCCGGGCCGCCGGCGCCGCCCGGCGCAGCTCCGGCAGCGCCGACAGACCGTCGAGCACCGGCATCTGGATGTCGAGCAGCACCACGTCGGCGGCGTGCGCCCGCGCCGCCTCGACCGCCTCCCGGCCGTTGGCGGCCTCCGCGACGACCTCTATCTCCGGGTCCGAGATGAGGATCATCCGGATCCCGGCCCTGATCAGAGGCTCGTCGTCGGCGATCACGACCCTGATCGGCTGCCCTGCCACAGCTACTCCCCCACCGCTCCGGTACGGGCGATCAGCGCTACCGCGCCGTGACCTCGTACGACTTCTTCTCGATCAGCTTGCCGCCCTTGAAGCAGAACCGGAAAACGGGCTCCTTGTCGAAGCTGTCGCTGACCTCCGAGGACATCAGGACGAGGCACGACGCACCCTCGGGCCGCGCGGGCCCGTCCTTGTTCAGGCCGACCGTGGCTATCGAGTCGCCCGACGGCAGCTGCTCCCTGACCTCCTTCTCGGGCCTCCCGACCTCCACCGCGTCGTACTGCTCGGGGTCCATCATCCCGTCCTGCACGGACCCCATCAGGAAGTAGAGGCCGAAGCCCGCCGCGACCACGAGCAGGACCAGCGCGGCGAACGCTATCCCGCAGCCCAGCGCGATCGCGCCGCCCGTGCTGCTGCTCTTGCCCCCGCGTACCGCCATCGCCAACTCCCGCTCCGTGACAGTCCAGTCGGCCGTTCCGACCGCGACCGGACGACCATCCCCCGCGAGCGGCCTCGTGGTCTGCTGCCGGAAGTCGTCGGCCTCGTCGACCAAAGGCGCTGCCTCCGCGACCGGCGCCGCCCCGTACGGCAACATCCCGGCGACCCGGAACCCGCCGCCGTCGGCCGGACCCGCATGGCACATGCCGCCGACCAGGCGGGCCCGCTCGGCGAGCCCGGTCAGCCCCTGGCCGCCGCTCACCACGTCCGCGGCGGGCCCGTCCGACGGCTCCTCGTTGAGGATCTCCACGACGAACGTGTCCGGCTCGTAGCGCAGTTCGACGCCGATCGACGCCCCCGGCGCGTGCTTGTAGGCGTTGGTCAGGGCCTCCTGCACGATCCGGTACGCGGCGTGGTCGGCGGCGGGCGCCAGGGACCGCTCCTCCCCGAGCCGGCGCAGCCCGACCGCGGTGCCGGCCGCCCGCGCCGCCTCCACGAGCCCCTCGATGCCCGCGATGCCCCGCGCGGCCCTGCCCGTCTCGTCCCCGACCCGGGCGGGCGCCACCGCGCCGTTCGGGGCCTCGATGCCGTCGCGGAGTATCCCGACGACCTCCCGCAGTTCGTGCATCGCGGTCACCGACGCGTTCCGCAGGACGCCGACCACCTCGCGCTGCCGCTCGCCGAGCTCCCGGTCGACCTCCAGGGCGCCCGTGTGCACGGCGATCAGGGCCAGTTGGTGCCCGAGGCTGTCGTGCATGTCCTGCGCGATCCGCTGCCGCTCCCACAGCCGGGCCTGCCAGGCCACCATGGTCCGCTCGCGCAGCAGTTGGGCGTTGCGCTCCTGCAGCGCGTGCAGCAGGGTCCGCCGCTGGGTCCAGTAGCGGTGGGCGAGCCCGGGGGCCAGCGTGGTGCCCAGGTAGTAGAGGGTCGCGAGGAAGGCGACGATGAGCATCCGCTGCCGGTCCCAGGACTCCAGGAGCGTCCCCCCGACGTTCAGGACGAAGGCGGCGATGTACGCGGTCAGCGCGTGCCCGGCACCCACGATGTACCGGCCGGACGACCAGCCGACCACCAGCAGCAGCGGCCCCAGACCGGGCACGAAGGGCGTGAGTCCGGCGGCCACGACCAGCGTGCTCGCGGGGAGCCTCCGCCGCACCAGCGACAGCACGGCTGCACCGGCGGCGACCGCGGCCAGCCGCCACCCCTCGCCGCCCAGGAGCTCCTCGGTCCCGGCGGCGAGCAGCGCCACGACCACGGCGAGCGCCACCTCCCCGGTGGTCCTGCGCCACGACCACTGCCCGGGCACCAGGAACCAGGCCCACACGTCGGCGACCCGGGCCCCGATCCGGCCCGCACCCCGACTCCCCGACTTCGCCATCTCGTCCACGCTCGCACCTTAGGCAGCGGACCCCGCCCCCGGCGCCTCTCTTTCGTAGCGCCCCCCGACGACCAAAGTCGCGCCCCATGATCGTTTCCGGTCACCGCACCCGGCGAGTTGACTGGTTTCTTCCTGGCGATCGATGCATAAGGAATCAAAGATTGACCCCCGTATCTCCGCCCACTCGATACGACGAGGAGGGCGGTTTGCCGTCAATGGGGGAAATCTTGCTCAAGTTGAAAAAGCGGTCCATCGCCGCCGCCATCGGGATCGCCTGCGCATCGGCACTCATGTCGAGCCCCGCCCAGGCGAACGACTGGAATGTGTCCCCCAATGACTGCGTGGACGCCTACACCTTCAAGTTCCAGCTGTTCTACCACTCGAATTTCAAGGGTTCGTGGACGAAGTTCGGGTACAGCGAGGAGAACTTCGGAGCGGATGACGGCACGCCCGGCTACCTGAAGTTCCTCTTCTGCCCGAACCGCGGCGACGGCAGCAACCAGGGCGTGAAGAACAACGCCGCGTCGGCCCACAACCACAAGGACTACGGGCGGGCCTGCATCGCCCGCGTCCACTTCAACAGCTACTTCAAGGGCATCTACGACGACATCGCCGCGGACAACTACAAGAACCTGGTGAACACCTACAACGAGAACGCCTCGTTCGAATGGATGGGTTCGGGATGCTGAGCGAGCAGGAAATCACCGAGAGGCCCTCGTCCATGCGCAAGAGCAAGGCATTCAAGCCGACCGTCGCCGCACTCGCCGTGGCAGCCCTCAGCGGTGCCTCGGTCGTCGCCATCGCCTCCTTCGACGAGAAGGAGGGCGCGCTCGGCGCCACGCCGCCGAAGGTCGCCGCGGCTTCCGCGGCGGAGCTGTGGCGGACGCCGGAGGTCGCCCCGAAGGCGGCGGACCCGTCCACCTGGACGCTGCCCATCCGCGCGTACCAGGTGAACGGCAACGACGTTCACCGCACCCTTCTCTCCGCGGCCCAGGCCAAGAAGGCGGCGGCCTGCCTGGACCGCTTCGGCGTCGCGGCGCCGTTCACCGCCCCCCAGTCGTGGGCCGAGGCGGCGCCCGCCGCGCACGCCGGGCCCAAGAACGGCATGGACGTCCGGTACGGGGACCACGACCTCGCGAAGGTGTCGGCCTACGGCTACGGCTGGCCCGACGACGCGCAGGCGGCCCCCCAGGGCGCCCGGTCCCTCGGCGCCGACGCGGAGCTGAGCCCGGAGGCCGAGCTGGCCCTCTACGGCCCCGGCGGCCGGACCGGGAAGGCGGCGGCCCGCACGGCCGCGGCCCCCACCGTGAACGGCAAGGCGGTGCCCGCCGCGGGCTGCGCCGGGGAGACCGATCAGGCGCTCGTCGGACGTACCCGTACGCCCGGCGTCCTGGACACCTCCGAGGACGCGATCACCAAGCTGGAGCGCCGGTCCTGGGACAGCATGCTCACCGACCCGCGCACGCTGGCGGTCTTCGCCAAGTGGTCCTCGTGCATGAAGACCAAGGGCTTCGACTACAAGGACCCGTGGGCGGCGAACGACGACCCGCGCTGGGCGGCGAGCGCCGGAAGGTCGCCCGAGGCCATCGCGACCGCCACGGCGGATGTGACCTGCCGGAACGCCTTCGCCGTCTCGGAGACGATGCACACGGTCGAATCGGACTGGCAGCAGCGCCTCCTGAAGGAGAACCCGAAGGTGGCCGCCGACGCCCGGGGTTACACCCAGCGCGTCATGGCGCAGGTCGACGCGACGCTGGGCCGCTGAGCGGCCTGACCATGCCCCTCGCATGACATGCGGGATGCGGCCCGCAGGACGGGTCGCATCCCGCGTCAAAACAGACTAAGCGTGCCGTTACAGCCGACGTGACATACTACGTATCGTCACACTGGGTAAGCCTCCACCCTCTCCGGCCGATCGCCACCTCACCCCTCACCACCCGAGCGACCCCCGCAGGACCGACCGAGGCCCTCCCGCCGGCCCGGCGCTCCTCCCGGGCGACAACGCTCCAGGTGAGACGTAACACGTGCGCACGGAAAGCGAGTTCACCGTCGCATCCACGGGCAGCGTGAGAATTCCGCCGCCCGAGGACGCCGTCGACTCCCTCCGCCCGAACTTGAGGCGAACAACCACCCTCCGTGCGCGGAACACTCACGCGCAACGCACCCCCACTCCGTATTGATCTTGAGAAGGAGACCGGCCAGGCGGTTTACTCGCGAGGAACGGATACGTGCAACGCGCATCGAATGGAACTTCCTCATGCCTGCCCAGAACCTTGTCCGAGACCGAGAGATGCTTCGCGGCAAACGTGTGGCCGTCGTCGCCGGCCCGGTTTCGCAGGAGGACGCCCTCTACCTGCGCACGGTGCCGCGGGCCCAGTGGTCGCTGACCGCCCTCCTCGAAGCCCTGACCGACTCGGGCGTGCACTGCGAACACCTGGATCCGACGGCCCCCGATTTCGTCACGCGGATCACCGGATTCGACGCGGCATTCCTCAACGTCCACGGTCCCTACGGAGAAGACGGCCGAATTCAGGGTCTTCTGGACTTCCTCTCGGTGCCCTACACCTCGTCCGGTGTCCTCGCCAGCAGCGTCGGCATGGACAAGCTGGTCTCCAAGGCCGTCTTCGCGCACCTGGGCATCGCCACGCCCCGCAGCTCGCAGCTCCTGTCGCCGCGGACCGCCGTCGTCGCCGCCGACTTCCCGCTGCCCGCCATGCTGAAGGCCGTGGACGGCGGCAGCAGCGTCGGACTCCGCCTGATCGAGCGGAGCGACGAACTCGCCCCGGCCCTCGCGGACATGACGGAGCGCGGGTTCACCCGGTGCTTCCTGGAGGAATTCATCACCGGGCGGGCGATGACGATCAGCGTCATTCCCACCGGCGACGGCCTGCTGTGCATGCCGCCGCTGGAATTCGTCACCAGCGCCGCGTACTACGACGAATCCACCAAGCTCGGCGGCGCCGGCGCCCCGGAAATCGAGTACCGCGTCCCCGACGACCTCCCGGCGCACACCGTCAAGGAGATGGCCCGCGGCGCGGAAGCCCTGCACGCGTTCCTGGACTGCCGGGGTGCCATTCGCGTCGACTACATGGTCGACGAGAACGACGTCCCGTACGCGCTGGAGACGAACACGATTCCCGGACTCCAGCGCCACAGCAACCTTCCCGTCTCCTGCGCCGAAGCGGGAATCTCCTACGACGAGCTCGTGATCGGGTTGCTGGCGGAGGCGGTGAAGCGGGCGACTCCCGCCCCCTGGACCGTGTCCTGATGCGAGCCGCCCTGCGCAGCCTCGAACTCCTGCCGTCTGACCCCGGACTCCGGCGCTTCGCGGCGGCCAACCTGGTGAACACCGTCGGCAGCGGCCTGTACCTCACGGGAAGCGCCCTCTTCTTCACCCGCGTCATCGGCCTGTCCTCGGGGCAGGTCGCACTCGGGCTCGGCACCGCCACGGCGGTCGGTCTCGCCCTCATGGTGGTGTGCGGGAAGCTCGCGGACCGCGTCGGGGCCAAGCCGGTCTACCTGGGGCTGCTGCTCCTCCAGGCCGCGGCCATGACGGGCTACGTGTTCGTGGACGACTTCACGGGCTTCATGGTGGTCGCCGTGATCAGCGGCGTGGCCGACCGGGGCATCTCGGGGACGGTCGGCGCCCTGATCCACGTCGTCGCGCCGCCAGCCGAACGGCTCACCGCCCGCGCCCAGCTCCGCACCGCCACCAACGTCGGACTCGGCTGCGGCACCCTGCTCGCGGGCATCGCCCTGTCCCTCGGCACCCCGACCGCGTACCGGACCCTCATCCTGGGCAACGCGCTGCTCTTCCTCGTCGCCGCGGCGCTGATCTCCCGGGTGCCCGCACGGGCACCGCTGAAGCGGGACGGATCCGGCGCCGAGACGGCCGCCGCGCGGGCGCCCCGCCCCCTGCGCGACCGCGGCTACCTGGCCGTCACCGCCGCGAACGGGCTCCTCTCCCTGCACGTGAGCACGCTCTCCTTCGCCCTTCCGCTGTGGGTCGTCACCCGTACCGAGGCCCCCGCCTGGTCCGTCTCGCTGCTGGTGCTCGTCAACACGGTGCTCGTCGTGCTGCTGCAGGTCAGAGCGGGTCGCAGCGCGGCGACGCTGCCCGCGGCCGTCCGCCAGACGCGCAGGGCCGGCCTGCTCCTCGCCCTCTCGTGCGGCCTGATGTTCCTGACGGCGCACCTCCCGGTCACGGCGGTCGTCCCGGTCCTCCTCCTGTGGGCCGTCGTCTTCACGCTCGGCGAGCTGGCCCAGTCCTCCAGCGGGTTCTACTTCGGCTTCGAACTCGCCCCCGACACCGCGCAGGGCGCCTACCAGAGCGTCTTCGCACTGGGTCCGGGCATCATGCGGAGCCTCGCGCCGGGACTCCTCTCCCTGGTCGTCCTCGACCACGGATCCGCCGGCTGGCTCTGGCTCGGCGCACTGTTCACCGTCGCCGGCGTCCTCACCGCCGCCTGCGCCCGCCGAGCCGGCCTCCGCCTGACCACCGACCCGTCCACCCCGGTCGACCCCGTCGACGAGGTAGTTCCCGTCGGCGCCCCGACCGCCACAGGGAGCGCCACATGACCCCCCACCGCCCGCGCACACCGGGCACACCGCTCCTCCGGGAGCCGCTCGCCGTGCGCCGCTTCGGACAGCACTTCACCCCCGAGGAGATCGCGGATCCCGACGCCGTGTGGCCGTCGGACGGCCCGCACGAGTGGGGGGAGCGGTGCTGCGGGCTGGCGTGCCTGCGCATGCTGCTCGACTTCCACGGCCTCGCCGTGCCCGACCGGCTCCCCCTGCTGCACCACGGTCTCGCCCTCGGCGCGCACACCCCCAAGGGGTGGCTGCACGCGGGCCTGGTCCGCCTGGCCGCCGAGTACGGACTCCAGGGCCACGCCTCGCCGTTCACCGACCCCGAGCCCCTGCGGGAGCTCGCCGAGGCCGGCACCCCGTCGATCGTCTCGTGCTCGTTCCGCTTCCCTGAGGACGGCCGCAAGGGCGGCCATCTCGTGCTGTTCACCGGCGAGTTCGAACGGGACGGCGAGGTGTACGCCGGCTTCGCCGATCCCTCGCGCTGGGGAGCCGACCACGCGTCCGTGCCCGCGGCGCGCTTCTGGTCGAGCTGGACGGGGCGCGCCGTCGTCCTCACTCCGGTGAGGGCGTGCGCCGCATGAACGTCACCCTGGCCCGTACCCTCGCGGAGGTCCCGCTCGCCGAGTGGGACGCCCTCGCCGGCGGATCGTTCTACGCCGGACACGACTGGGCCGCCTACCAGGAACTCGATCCGCACGCGCGCGCGTACTACGTCCTCGTCCGCGACGAGGAGGGCGCGCTGGTCGCCGCCGCGAGCGCCTATCTCGTGGCGCGCGAGGGCAGCGGCCGCTACCGGCCCTCCACCGTGTTCCCCGACCTCGGACTCGCCCCTGAGGGACCGGTCCTGCTCGTCGGGAACCGGCGGGGCCACGCCAACCGGCTGCTGCTCGACCGCGCCCATCCCCACGCGGACAGGGCGCTCGACCAGCTGGTCGCGGCGGTCGACCGACTCGCGGCCGACGAGGCCGGCGGCCACGCGTGGTGGCTGTACCTCGGCGAGGAGGACGCACGGCGGCTGCTGCCGTACGCGCGTCTGCCCCGGCCCAGACTGCTCGCCGCCGACTGCGCCATCAGCCTGCCCGGCGACGGCTTCGACGACTACCTGGCCGCCGCCACCGGCAACCAGCGCCGCCAGATCCGCAAGGACCGGCGCACCTTCCTCGACGCCGGCTACACCTACCGCGCCGAGGCGTTCCGGGACGTCTGGCGCCCGATGGGCCCGCTGATCGCCTCCCACCAGAGCCACCACGGTCACCAGGCCGCCGACGAGGCGATGACGGAGCTGATGCGGCAGCAGGCCGAGACCTGCGGCCGCAACGCCACTGTGCACACCTGCGGCCGCGGCCCCGCCATGGTCGGCTGCGCCCTGACCTTCACCACGTCGACCCAGATCGCCGCCCGGGCGTACGGCTTCGACCACTCCCGGGGCGCGTCGGCCGCCGAGTACTTCGAGCTGTTCTACTACCGGCCCATCGAGCAGGCGTACGCGGCGGGCGTCCGCGAGGTGCACCTGGGCATCGGCACCCTCCAGCCCAAGATCCGCCGGGGCGCGCGCGTACTGCTGCTCTGGGGCCTCGTCACGGGCGCGGGCCTGCCGGCCGCGGACGACGGGGCCGCGGCCGTCCTCAACCGCGACGCGTGGGAACGGACGGCCGCGCAGCTCGGGGACCGCCCGGACGCCCTCTCCGACACCCTGCTGCCGCTCGCCCTCGCATGACCGGCGCCGGACGCACGCGTCGGCGCCCTTCCCTCCGCGTTCACATCCACGGCGCAGGTGCGCCCTGCGCCCACCCTCTCCAGAAGGACCCTCTCGTGGGAAACTCATGGCTCGTCTCAGTCGAGCTCCACACCCTGCCCGGCGGCGCCCGTGAGCTCGCGTCGGCCGGCGACCGGCTGACCGCTCCGAGTCAGCAGTTCCTCGCCGCCGCACGCGCGCGTGGCCACCGCACCGCGGTGGTCGCGGCCGACCGCTCGTTCTACGGATCGGCCTTCGACGACCTGGTGGACGCCTGGCTCATCACGGACACCAGCAGCCCGGAGCACGTGGGCCGGATGCTCGTGGCGCTGAGCGGCGAGGTCGCCGCGGTCCACAGCTCCGTGGACAGCTTCGTCGGCGTCGCGGCGAGCGTGGCCCGCCAGTACGGCCTCCCCGGGCCCGCCCCGGACGGAGCGGCCATCCGTCGCGACAAGTCCGCCGCCAGGGCCGCGATGGCACGCGCGGGCGTGGAGGACGTCCGCTGGGCCACCCAGCCGGCCGACGCGGAGGCCCCGTCCTCGCCGATCGGCTATCCGTGCGTCGTCAAGCCGGTGGACGGAGCGTCGAGTTGGGACGTCGCCCTGGTCGAGAGCGACGAGGAGGTGGCCGCCGTCGCCCGTAACCACATGGCACGGTCGTACGGCCGCGGGGTCCGCCCCCGCAGGACCCTGCTGTTCGAGGAGGTCCTCAACGGGCCGGTGTTCAGCGCGGAGGGCTTCGTCGACGCCGACGAACTGACCGTCTTCGGCTACTCGGACCGCGTCATGACCGAGCCGCCGTACTTCGTGGAGCTGGCGCTGCGCTTCGCCGCCGAGCCCCCCTGCCCCGGCGCCGAGGACTTCGTACGGGACACGCTGCGGGCGCTGGACTACGACTTCGGACCGTTCCACCTGGAGTTCGTCCTCACCGAGGACGGCCCCCGCCTCCTGGAGACGAACGCCCGCCTCGTCGGCGCCGGCATGCAGCAGGCCATCGGTTACGTGTCCGGTCTCCGCCCCGCCGAGGTCGTGGTGGCGAAGCTGACGGGCGCGGCCGTCCCCGCCCTCACTCCGGACGGGGCGGTGACCGAGCTGCGCATCACGTCCCCCGTGACGGGCCGTCTCCGCGGCGTCACGGGCCTCGAAGCGGCGGCGGCGGCCCCCGGCTGCCGTTCCGTCGGCATGTACGTGGAGCCGGGCGAGGCCGTCAGCGCCGACGTGCACAGCAACAGTCAGCGGGTCGGCTACGTCCAGGCCGTGGGCGGGACCCGGGAGGACTCGTACCGCAACGCCCTCGCCGCGGCGGCGCTCATCGAGCTGGACGTGGACACCGAGGCGGTCTGACGGCCCGCCGCACCACCGGTGGACTCCCGAGGGCCAGGGGCGCGCTCCTGGCCCTCGCGGGCACCGGAAGCGGCGTACGTCACACCTCACGGCCTGAAGGGCCTTCGGTCCGCAGGTCCTTCGGTCGGGAGACCCCCGGCCCGTCCTGTGGGCAAAAAGCAAGACGGTCGGCATCGTGTCACGATGCCGACCGTCTCGACTGGTGCGCGAGGGGGGAGTTGAACCCCCACGCCCTTTCGGGCACTGGAACCTGAATCCAGCGCGTCTGCCTATTCCGCCACCCGCGCATTGGGTGTGCTCCGGACCCTCTCGCTTTTCAGCGGGAGTGCCTGGCGACATCTGAAGATTAGCACGTCGGAGACCGTGGATTCACACCCGTTGTTTCGGCTCCGCTCGTGCAGAACAAGGTGAGGAGGGAGGAACGAGGGGAAGGAGGGAAGGAGCGGGCGTGGGAGGCGGGGGAGAAGGGTGGAGGAGGAGGGACGAAGGGGATGGACCGCACCGTCGTCCCGCACGGACCTCGGGACCGCGCCCCGGTTCCGCCGCCGGGTGCGGGACACTGTCCACAGGCCGCCTCTACGATCCGTGGGGGAAGCCTGTGAGAGGTGACACTCGTCCACAGGGCAGAGAAGGGGAACCAGCCGATTTCCCGACGCGTGGATACGATCAGTAAGCAGTACCAGGACGACAACGACGGAGGAGGTGCCCCATGGGAGTCCTGAAGCGATTCGAGCAGCGCCTCGAAGGTCTGGTCAACGGCACCTTCGCCAAGGTCTTCAAGTCCGAGGTCCAGCCCGTCGAGATCGCCGGCGCGCTCCAGCGCGAGTGCGACAACAACGCGACGATCTGGAACCGCGAGCGGACCGTCGTCCCCAACGACTTCATCGTGGAGCTGAGCACGCCGGACTTCGAGCGTCTCAGCCCGTACTCGGGCCAGCTCGGCGACGAGCTCGCCGGCCTGGTCAGGGACTACGCCAAGCAGCAGCGGTACACCTTCATGGGCCCGATCAAGGTCCACCTGGAGAAGGCCGAGGACCTCGACACCGGCCTGTACCGCGTCCGGAGCCGCACGCTGGCGTCGAGTACGTCACAGCAGCAGCCCCCGGCGGGACAGCAGCAGGGCCAGGGACAGGGCCAGGGACAGGGCCAGGGACGCGGCGGTTACGGGTACCCCCCGGCCGGCGCCCCGCCCATGCCCGCCGCCCCGCCGCCCGCCGCTCCCGGCCACCGTCCGACCGCGCCCGGCGGCCGCCCCCAGGGCGGTCCCGTCGCCGTGCCCGGCACCGGTGCGGGCACCGGGACGCGCCGCTGGATCGAGATCAACGGCAACCGCCACCAGATCTCCCGCCCGACCCTGGTCCTCGGCCGCAGCACCGACGCGGACGTGAGGATCGACGATCCCGGCGTCTCCCGCCGGCACTGCGAGATCCGGACCGGAACGCCCTCGACGATCCAGGATCTCGGATCCACCAACGGCATCGTGGTGGACGGGCAGCACACCACCCGCGCTACGCTCCGCGACGGCTCGCGGATCGTCGTGGGCAGCACCACCATCGTTTACCGGCAAGCCGAAGGGTGAAGCGGGGGCAATGTCAGAGCTGACCCTGACGGTCATGCGGTTGGGTTTCCTGGCCGTTCTGTGGCTGTTCGTCATCGTGGCCGTCCAGGTCATCCGCAGCGACCTCTTCGGTACGCGGGTCACCCAGCGCGGTTCGCGGCGCCAGGAGGCGCGGCCGCAGCAGGCCGCGCGCCAGGCCGCCGCTCCTCCGCAGCAGCGCGGCCAGCAGAGCGCGGGCGGCCGCCAGCGCCGCGGCGCACCGACCAAGCTGGTCGTGTCCGAAGGCACCCTCACCGGCACGACCGTCGCCCTCCAGGGCCAGACGATCACGCTGGGCCGGGCGCACGACTCGACCATCGTGCTGGACGACGACTACGCCTCCAGCCGTCACGCCCGGATCTACCCGGACCGCGACGGCCAGTGGATCGTCGAGGACCTCGGGTCCACGAACGGCACCTACCTCGACCGGACCCGGCTCACCACCGCCACGCCGATTCCGCTGGGCGCGCCGATCCGCATCGGCAAGACCGTCATCGAGCTTCGGAAGTAGTGCTACATCATGAATAGGCACGAGCGGAGCGAGCGAGCCGGGACGGTCCCCGCCACAGGCCGTGCCGCGCTCCCGACCGGAGCGACTGAAGCGACCGGCGTGACCGGAGCGACCGGAGGGTGGGCAGTGTGGGTCGAGACCGGCTGTACCCCGATGCAGCGTCGACAGGGCAGGTGCGCATGACTCTGTCCCTGCGATTCGCCGCGGGCTCGCACAAGGGCATGATCCGCGAGGGCAACGAGGACTCGGGCTACGCCGGGCCCCGACTGCTCGCCATCGCCGACGGCATGGGCGGCCAGGCCGCCGGCGAGGTCGCCTCCTCCGAGGTGATCTCCACCCTGGTCACCCTCGACGACGACGTCCCCGGCTCCGACATCCTCACCTCGCTCGGTACGGCGGTGCAGCGCGCCAACGACCAGCTCCGGATGATGGTCGAGGAGGACCCGCAGCTGGAGGGCATGGGCACCACGCTCACCGCCCTGCTGTGGACGGGCCAGCGGCTCGGCCTCGTGCACGTCGGCGACTCGCGCGCCTACCTGCTCCGCGACGGTGTCCTCACCCAGATCACCCAGGACCACACCTGGGTCCAGCGCCTCGTCGACGAGGGCCGGATCACCGAGGAAGAGGCCACCACCCACCCGCAGCGCTCGCTCCTCATGCGCGCGCTCGGCAGCGGCGACCACGTCGAACCCGACCTCTCCATCCGCGAGGTCCGGGCCGGCGACCGCTACCTGATCTGCTCCGACGGCCTGTCCGGCGTGGTCTCGCACCAGACCCTCGAGGACACCCTCGCCAGCTACCAGGGCCCCCAGGAGACCGTGCAGGAGCTGATCCAGCTCGCGCTGCGCGGCGGCGGCCCCGACAACATCACGGTGATCGTCGCCGACGTCCTCGACGTCGACGGCGGCGACACCCTCGCCGGTCACCTCAGCGACACCCCGGTCATCGTGGGCGCGGTCGCCGAGAACCAGGCCGCCCAGCTGAACGACGGCGGCGCCATGCAGACCCCGGCCGGCCGCGCCTCCGGCCTCGGCCGCCCCGCCCCGCACCAGCAGCCGCCCGCCGGCGGCTTCGGCCCGCCCGGCAGCGGAGACGACCACGGGTACGGCGGCATGCCGCCGCAGGGCTCCTTCGAGTCGTACACGGACGACGACTTCGAGAAGCCGCGCACCGGCCGCAAGTGGCTCAAGCGCTCCTTCTTCCTCCTCCTGATCCTCGCCGTCGCCGGCGGCGGGCTCTACGGCGGCTGGCGCTGGACGCAGACGCAGTACTTCGTGGGCGCCAAGGACCAGCACGTCGCGCTGTACCAGGGCATCAGCCAGGACCTGGCGTGGATCTCGCTCTCGAAGGTCGAGAAGGACCACCCCGAGATCGAACTCAAGTACCTGCCCGCCTACCAGCAGAAGCAGGTCGAGGACACGATCGCGGGCGGCAGCCTCGGCAAGGCCCAGACGAAGATCGCCGAGCTCTCGGTGCAGGCCACGGCCTGCAAGAAGACCGAGCAGCGCCGCGAGGCCGCCGAGAAGGCCGCCGCCGACCGCGCGGCCAAGCCGCCGACCCAGAAGCCCGGCGAGCCCGCCACCCCCGACTCCAAGCCCACCACAGCCGCTCCCTCCCCGGGTCCCAGCCTCACCGCCGAGGAGCAGAAGCTGGCCTCGAACTGCGGCAAGCAGTAAGCACCCGTAGGGGGCCTTTCACCACCATGAGCGTTGTCACCAACACGACCACCATCGGCGCGATCGAGGCGCCGAGCCGCCGCAACACCGAACTGGCGCTGCTGGGCTTCGCCGTCATCATCCCGGTGTTCGCGTACCTCAACGTGGGCTTGGCCATCGACGGCAAGGTCCCGGCCGGCATGCTCGGCTACGGCCTCGGCCTCGCACTCCTCGCAGGCGTCGCCCACCTCGTGGTGCGCAAGTGGGCCCCGTACTCCGACCCGCTGCTCCTGCCCCTCGCCACCCTGCTCAACGGCATGGGCCTGGTGCTGATCTGGCGCCTGGACCAGTCGCCGCGGCTGATCGCCGCGGCGAAGCGCAACTACGGCTCCTTCAGCCCGGACGCCCCGAGCCAGATGCTGTACTCGGCGATCGGCGTCGCCATGTTCGTGGGCGTGCTGCTGCTGCTCAAGGACCACCGGGTCCTGCAGCGCTACACCTACATCTCCATGGCGGCCTCTCTCGTCCTGCTGCTGCTGCCGCTCGTCCCGGGCCTCGGTGCGGACGTCTTCGGCGCCAAGATCTGGATCCGGGTCGGCGGCTTCTCGATCCAGCCCGGTGAGTTCGCGAAGCTGGTCCTCGCGGTGTTCTTCTCCGGCTACCTGATGGTGAAGCGCGACGCGCTGGCCCTGGCCAGCCGCCGCTTCATGGGGCTCTACCTGCCCCGTGGCCGTGACCTCGGCCCGATCATCACGATCTGGGCGGTCAGCCTCCTCATCCTGGTCTTCGAGAACGACCTCGGTACCTCGCTCCTCTTCTTCGGCATGTTCGTGATCATGCTGTACGTGGCGACGGAGCGGACCAGCTGGATCGTCATGGGTTTGCTGATGGCCGTGGCCGGCGCGGTGGTGGTGGGCTCCACGGCCAGCCACGTGCAGTCCCGTGTCGCCGCCTGGCTCGACCCGTTCGGCTGCCTGGAGACGGCCACCGACCAGAACATGCTCAACGCCTGTGACCAGATGACGCAGGTGCTGATGTCGTTCGGTTCGGGCGGCATCCTCGGCACCGGCCTCGGCCAGGGCAACTCCGATCTGATCCAGTTCGCCGCCAACTCCGACTTCATCTTCGCCACGGTCGGCGAGGAGCTCGGTCTGGCCGGTGTGATGGTCTTCCTGCTCCTCTACGGGCTGATCATCGAGCGCGGTGTCCGCACCGCCCTCGCGGCCCGCGACCCGTTCGGCAAGCTGCTCGCGATGGGCCTCTCCGGCGCTTTCGCGCTGCAGGTCTTCGTCGTCGCCGGCGGTGTGATGGGCCTCATCCCCCTCACCGGTATGACGATGCCGTTCCTCGCGTACGGCGGATCCTCCGTGATCGCCAACTGGGCCCTGATCGGCATCCTGATCCGGATCAGCGACACCGCGCGCCGTCCCGCGCCCGCGCCCGCCCCGTCCCCCGACGCCGAGATGACCCAGGTGGTCCGTCCGTGAACAAGCCGCTGCGGCGGGTCGCGATCTTCTGCGGCCTGCTCGTCCTCGCCCTGCTGCTGCGGGACAACTGGCTCCAGTTCGTTCGCGCCGATGAGCTGAACGCACATCCCAAGAACCGGCGTGTGCAGATCGAGCGGTACTCGAACGAGCGCGGGAACATCATCGTCGACGGCAAGCCCGTCACGGGCTCCGCCGACTCGGGCGACAAGTTCTACAAGTACAAGCGGACCTACCTCAACGGCCCCATGTGGGCCCCCGTCACCGGCTACGCCTCGCAGGCCTACGACGCCAACCAGATCGAGAAGATCGAGGACGGCATCCTCACCGGCAACGACGACCGGCTGTTCTTCGACCGGACGCTGGCGATGTTCACCGGCGAGAAGAAGAAGGGCGGCGACGTCGTCACCACCCTGAACGGCGCGGCGCAGAAGGCCGCGTTCGAGGGTCTCGGGAGCAAGACCGGTGCCGTCGTGGCGATCGAGCCGAAGACCGGCAAGATCCTGGCGATGGCGTCGACGCCGTCGTACGACCCCTCCTCGTTCGCCGGCTACTCCGGCAAGGACGAGAAGGCGTGGGTCGCGCTGGAGAACGACAAGAACAAGCCGAAGCTGAACCGCGCGATCCGTGAGATCTACCCGCCCGGCTCCGTCTTCAAGGTCGTGACCGCCGCCGCCGCGCTGGAGAACGGCAAGGTCACCGACATCAACGGGGCGACCCAGACCCCCGAGGGCTGGAAGATCCCGCTGTCGACCAAGCCGATGAAGAACCACTCCGGCGGCTGTGCGAACGCGAGCCTGAACGAGGCGCTGCGGATCTCCTGCAACTCGGTCTTCGCGAAGCTCGGCGACGACGTCGGCCGCGACAAGATGGTCGAGATGGCCGAGAAGTTCGGTTTCAACGCCGAGCAGTTCACCCCGGTCCGCTCCGCCGCCTCCGTCTACGACAAGAAGGCCGACCGCGGCGGCAACGCGCTCTCCTCGATCGGCCAGTTCAACACGGCGACGACCCCGCTCCAGATGGCGATGGTCACGGCGGCCATCGCGAACGACGGCAAGCTGATGAAGCCGTACATGATCGACGAGCTGCGCGCCCCGAACCTCGATCTGATCAAGAAGAACGAGCCGGAGGAGATGAGCCAGCCGGTCTCTCCGAAGAACGCGCAGCTGCTCCAGGAGATGATGGAGAACGTCGTCTCCAACGGCACCGGCGGCAAGGCCGACCTGAACATGGACGGCGTGAAGGTCGGCGGCAAGACGGGTACGGCCCAGCACGGCGAGAAGAACGCCAAGCGTCCGTACGCGTGGTTCATCTCGTACGCGAAGACCTCCGAGGGCTCCCCCGTGGCGGTCGCCGTGATCGTCGAGGACTCGGCGGGCACGGACCGCGAGGACATCAGCGGTGGTGGTCTGGCGGCCCCGATCGCGAAGGCCGTCATGAAGGCGGTCGTGAAGAGCCGGGGCTGACCTCAGGACGCGGTACGAGCCAGGTACCGGTCGGGTATCAGCTGGCGGCCCCGGGCGGAAGACATTCCCGGGGCCGGTACCGTATCCGCGAACAGCACACACCGCCGGACCACCCATGGGTGCGGTCGGGACAGACGGAGAGGGCTGGATTAGCTATGGAAGAGCCGCGTCGCCTCGGCGGCCGGTACGAGCTGGGCTCGGTGCTCGGCCGTGGTGGCATGGCCGAGGTGTACCTCGCCCAGGACACCCGGCTCGGCCGCACCGTCGCCGTGAAGACGCTGCGGGTCGACCTGGCCCGCGACCCGTCCTTCCAGGCCCGGTTCCGCCGTGAGGCACAGTCCGCCGCCTCGCTGAACCACCCGGCGATCGTCGCCGTGTACGACACCGGCGAGGACTACGTCGACGGGGTCTCCATCCCGTACATCGTGATGGAGTACGTCGACGGGTCGACCCTGCGTGAGCTGTTGCACTCCGGGCGCAAGCTGCTGCCCGAGCGCACTCTCGAGATGACGGTCGGCATCCTCCAGGCGCTGGAGTACTCGCACCGCGCCGGCATCGTGCACCGCGACATCAAGCCGGCGAACGTCATGCTGACGCGCACCGGCCAGGTCAAGGTCATGGACTTCGGCATCGCGCGCGCCATGGGCGACGCGGGCATGACCATGACGCAGACCGCCGCGGTGATCGGCACGGCCCAGTACCTCTCCCCCGAGCAGGCCAAGGGCGAGCAGGTCGACGCCCGCTCCGACCTGTACTCGACGGGCTGCCTGCTGTACGAGCTCCTCACGGTCCGGCCTCCGTTCATCGGGGACTCCCCGGTCGCAGTCGCGTACCAGCACGTCCGCGAGGAGCCGCAGCCGCCGAGCAACTTCGACGGCGAGATCACGCCCGAGATGGACGCCATCGTCCTGAAGGCGCTGGTCAAGGACCCCGACTACCGCTACCAGTCCGCCGACGAGATGCGCGCGGACATCGAGGCCTGCCTCGACGGCCAGCCGGTCGCCGCGGCCGCCGCGATGGGCATGGGGATGGGCATGGCGGGCGCGCCCGCGTACGGCGGGGGCTACGGCGGCTATCCGCCGGAGGACCAGCCGACCACGGCCCTGCGTCAGGCCGACCCGGCCGGCCAGACGTCGATGATGCCCCCGATCAACGCGGACGACGGCGGCGGCTACGGCTACGACGACCGCCCGGACCGCCGTCGCGGCGGCCAGAAGAAGTCGAACACCTCGACGATCCTGCTGGTCCTCGCGGGCATCCTGGTGCTCGTCGGCGCGATCTTCATCGGCGTCTCGCTCTTCGACAAGCAGGAGGGCACGCAGCAGGTCACCGTGCCCCAGCTGGTCGGCCAGGACATGAAGTCGGCGACGACTCTCGTGGGCAACGCCCAGGTGAAGGTCCAGCAGGCCGGCACCGAGCGCTGCGACCAGCCCAAGGGCCTGATCTGCCGGCAGACCCCCGTCGCGGACAACGTGGCCAAGATGGACGTCGGCGGCACGGTCCAGGTGTACGTCTCCGAGGGCGCCCCCCTCGTGGAGGTCCCGGACGTCGTCGAGCAGTCCGAGGACCGCGCCCGGGAGCGCCTGGAGAGCAAGGGCTTCAAGGTCAAGGTCGAGCAGCAGGAGTCGGAGGAGGACCCGGGCACGGTCCTCAGCCAGAACCCGCAGAGCAACACCAAGGCGGAGAAGAACTCCGAGGTGACGATCACCGTCGCGAAGCAGAACCAGGTCACGGTTCCGCCGGTCGTCGGCAACCAGCTCGCCCAGGCCGAGCAGCAGCTCAAGGACCTCAAGTTCGTCGTGGTCACCGAGTACGTCGACTCCGACCAGCCCAAGGACCAGGTCCTCTCCCAGACCCCCGACGGCAACGTCAAGGCCGCCGAGGGCTCCGAGGTCAAGCTCCGCGTCTCCAAGGGCCCGCAGCAGACCCAGGTCCAGATCCCCACGGGCCTGAGCGGCAAGAAGTTCAAGGAGGTCAGGGACCAGCTCCAGGGCATGGGCCTGACGGTCGTCCAGCAGGGCTCCGACAAGGAGGACGCCATGGTCATCGGCACCAACCCGCCGGAGGGGTCGATGGTCAACACCACCGACCCGATCACCGTCGTCACGATGGGTGGCGGCGGCGGAGACAACCGCGGCGGCGGCTTCTTCGGCTGACGGCCGCACGGCCCGACGGCCGACGGCCTGACGGTCGTCCCGCGCACGCGAACGGGAGAGCCCCGGCATCCAGGACGGATGCCGGGGCTCTCCCGTTCGGCGCGTTCTCCCGGTGCCTCGGAATCCGGTGTCCCGGTGTCCCCTCAGCGCGGCTCCGGGGTGTCCCCTCAGCGCAGCTCCGCCGGCGGGGTGCGGTCGCGGTCGACCTTCTCCGCCCGCTCCAGTTCGCCCCAGACGATGTAGCGGTAGTCCGAGGTGTACATGGGGGTGCAGGTGGTCAGCGTGATGTAGCGGCCGGGCTTGGTCCTGCCCGACTCCGTGGGGACGGGCTGGAGGACGTCGACGTTGTACTTCGTCGTCTCGGGCAGGGTCTTGTAGACCTTGTAGACGTACCAGGTGTCCTTGGTCTCGAAGACGATCGGGTCCCCGGTCCTCAGCTTGTGGATGTTGTGGAACTTGGCGCCGTGCCCGTCCCGGTGCGCGGCCAGTGTGAAGTTGCCCTGCTTGTCCTGCGGGAGCGCGGACTTGATCGGGTCGGTGTAGTAGCCGGCGACACCGTGGTTGAGGACGTCGGTGCCGGTGCCCCGCTTCACCAGGACCTCGTCGTCGTCCATGGCGGGGACGTGCAGGAAGCCGATGCCGTCCTTGGTGTCGAGCGCGCCGGGGCCCTGGTCGGCCCACTGGTCGCGGACCTGGGCGCCGTCCTTGTCGGCGACACGGTCGGCGAGGACGTTGGTCCACCACAGCGAGTAGACGACGAACAGTCCGAGCACCAGGCCCGCTGTGATGAGGAGTTCGCCGAAGGCGCTGATGAGCCCGGCGATCCGGTTGCGCGCGCGTGCCACTAGGTCGTCCCGTCGTCCCGTCCGGAGGTGTGGGGTCTCAGCCTACGAGCGCTTCCGGCTTTCCCTTGCTGCGCGGGCGTTCCTCGACCAGCTTGCCCCACACGATCATGCGGTACGTGCTGGTGAACTCGGGGGTGCAGGTGGTCAGCGTGATGTAGCGGCCGGGCTTGGTGAAGCCCGAGCCCTTCGGGACCGGTTCGATGACCGAGATGTTCGACGGCGAGGTCTGCGGCAGGATGCTGGCCATCTCGTAGGTGTAGTACGCGTCCTGGGTCTCGACGACGATCGGGTCGCCGGGGTTCAGCTGGTTGATGTAGCGGAACGGTTCGCCGTGCGTGTTGCGGTGGCCGGCGACGGCGAAGTTGCCCTGCTCGTCGGCGGGCATGGCCGTCTTCAGCTTGCCCTCGCCGTAGTGGCCGACCATGCCCTTGTCGAGGACCTTGGCCTTGCTGATGCCCTCGGCGATGGGGGCGACGACGTCCAGCTTGGGGATGTACATGATGGCGAAGCCCTCGCCGGGCTCGAACGCCCCCGGCTTGCTGTCGTCCTTCTTCTTGCCGGCGTCGCCCTTGGCCCAGGTGTCCTCGATCTGCGCCTTGGCCCGGTCGGTCTCCTGACCGGCGAGGACGTTCGTCCACCACAGCTGGTAGGTGACGAAGAGGAGCATGACGACGCCGAGGGTGATGAAGATTTCGCCGACGACCCGGCTGGCGACGACGCCGACGCTGTCCTTGGCGGCGCGGGCGGCGCGGCGGGCCTCGACGCGGGAGAGGGGCCGGGCCTCCGCGGGCGCTTCCGCGGCGGCCGCGGGGGCGGCGCCCCGG